>NVTR01000004.1 GCA_002732955.1 Marinosulfonomonas sp. | reverse complement strand
ACTTCGCACGCGGCAATTGTCAGCCGCGAACTGGGACTGCCCGCCATCGTTGGCACCAGCCACGCGACCCATGTGCTGCATGATGAGCAGGAAATCACTGTGTCCTGCGCCGATGGTGACGAAGGGTTCATTTATGCTGGCCACGCCCAGATTGAAGTTGAGGACGTGAATATCGATCAGATTCCTGACACCAAGACCCCGATCATGCTAAACCTTGCCAACCCTGCCGCCGCATTTCGATGGTGGCGGCTGCCAACCGATGGTGTCGGACTGGCGCGTATGGAATTTGTGATCAATACCAGCGTGTTGGTGCATCCCATGGCGCTGATCAAATTCGATGAATTGAAAGACGAAAAAGCCCGCGAAAAGATCGCGGAAATGACCCGTGGCTATGATGACAAACGCGATTACTTCGTCGACAAGCTGGCGCTTGGCCTTAGCCGGATTGCCGCCGTTTGCTACCCCAAGCCGATGATCCTGCGGATGAGCGACTTTAAAACCAACGAATATGCCGACCTTTTGGGCGGGCGACAGTTTGAACCGCACGAAGAAAACCCGATGATCGGTTTTCGGGGTGCTTCGCGCTATTATTCTGACGCCTACCGCGAAGGTTTTGCGCTAGAATGCCGTGCCGTGCGTCGATTGCGCGAAGAAATGGGATTTAGCAATGTTATCGTGATGATCCCATTCTGCCGCTCACCAGCAGAAGCAGACAAAGTGCTGGCGGTCATGGCTGAGAACGGTCTGGTGCGCGGCGAAAACGGGCTTGAGGTCTATGTGATGTGCGAGATCCCCTCAAATGTCATTCTCGCCTCGGAATTTGCCGATAAATTTGATGGCTTTTCCATCGGTTCAAACGACCTGACCCAGCTTACCCTTGGCATTGACCGGGACAGCGAAGACTTGGCTGATCTGTTTCAGGAAAGCGACCCGGCAGTGCTGTGGATGATCAAAACGGTGATCGAACGCGCGCACRCCGCCGGGGCCAAGGTCGGATTATGTGGACAGGCACCAAGCAACAACCCTGAATTCGCCCGTCACCTGATTGAATACGGCATCGATTCCATTTCCGTGACGCCGGACAGCTTTCTGGAGGTAAAGAAACATGTGGCCGATGCCGAACGGTAAATCGATTGTTTAGAGATGATGCGCATCTAAGGGTACATTAACATCCGTCAACGTGCCCCTTTTCGTTTGGCYAATACCGGAGCAACAAACCATGTCAGAACCACGCMTATTCAACCGACAATTTGTTATCCTGGGGGCAATCCTTATCCAGTTAAGCCTTGGTGCCATCTATGCCTGGTCAGTATTTACACCCGCATTGAAAGAGCTCGGCTGGACCAAACTGGAAACCCAGATCGTATTTTCAATAGGATTGGCAAGTTTCGCTATCGCCATGGTTTTTGCCGGCCGCGCGATGGTCAGGTACGGCCCACAAAAAATGGCTGCTGCTGGTGGGCTTACGCTCGGATTTGGCTACCTGATWGCTGGCCTTCTTGGTGGGCAGGATTTCTGGGCTGTTGCTATTGGTATTGGATTTATTGGTGGTGTTGGAATCGGAATGGCTTACGTGGTCCCGATCGCTGTCGGAATGCGCTGGTATCCTGACAAAAAGGGCATGATCACCGGATTGGCGGTAGCCGGGTTTGGCTTTGGTGCTATGGGCTGGATCAAGTTGGCAGGCACCTGGGGCAACCTGATCGAAAATCTCGGCCTGGCAAACACGTTTATGCTGTATGGCGCGGCGTTCACTGTGATGATCCTGATTGGCAGTACCTGGATGAAACTTCCTCCGAAAGGTTGGCAACCCGAAGGATATTTGCCACCCACAGAAAAAGCCGGGGCCGGAGGCGAGAACTTTAGCGTTACCGAAATGTTGCGCACGCCGCAGTTCTATTTGATCTTCATCACCTTCACAGCCAGTGCCGGGGCCGGGCTGATGTCGATAGGGTTGATGAAGCTCTACCCAATGGAGGCATTGCAGGCCTCGGGTTACAGCCTRCTGGAATCCAGTGCCATTGCCGGAACCGCAATGGCTGTGTTCTTTAGCCTTGCAAATGGCCTTGGTCGTATTGTCTGGGGTATGCTTAGCGACCGGTTCGGGCGCAAACGCTCGGTTATTGTCATGACSGCGTCGCAGGCACTTTTCCTGTTTGGGTTTACCTATATGGCGGGTGAAGCGTGGTTGCTGTACATTGGCGCGGCGTTGATTGGATTCAATTTTGGCGGTAATTTCGCGCTCTTCCCAACACTGACGGCTGAYATTTTTGGTGCTGATCGTGTCGGGCAGAACTATCCGGTGGTCTTTCTGGCCTATGGGGCAGGTGGTATCATCATGCCAATACTGGGCGGCGCGCTGGGCGATATCGGAAACTTTCCGCTGGCGTTTTCAATTGTTGCAGGGGCCTGCCTGGTGGGAACAGGTGCTGCTGCTCTGATCCTGACACCAGATCATGAGGAAGCAACACACCACGCCAGCATGCATGGTTTTGCGCATCAAATGCATCTCGATGAACTGACGGATGTGATTGAACACATTCGCCACCCCAAGGCATAAATCGATTTCCGCAATACAAWTATCCGGCGTGCGCCGCGAAAGCGGGTAAAGCCGCCGGTCCCGGAGTCAAATTTATAGACTTGCCAAGCAAAGCTTTCCTGAACGCAGCTTTGTTTGATAATCATGTTCCCGCCAGTTAGCGCGATACATCCAATGTTTCTCGGGTTGGCGGGCTGCCAAAGTCGCATTTATCTCAACTTCGTCAAATCCGCTGCGTCGCACCATAGTATATTGATCTGCAATGATATGTCCGTTGGCCCGCAACCGGCCCTGAAAACCCATCAGCCGCAAACGCCGGGCAATGGTAAAACCACGCCCGTCTGCAAAATTTGGGAAATCTATGCGAATCAGCTCAATCTTTCCCAGGAAGGGGCGCAGTAATTCGGGATCAGCATCGGGTAGTATTTCAGCCGCCAGTGAGGGCCGTAAAGCGGTTGGTACTTCGTCCATTGCCACAAACCCATGCACCCAATCGTCGGGGCCAAAACCCGTGTCTGTTACGATCACGCTCATGATGAATGCCCCTTACTCAAAGGCTGCCGCAAAACTTCACCATTGGCAAAATGTATTCCGCATTCGGTTTTACCGCTGTCACGCCAGCGTCCCGCACGGGCATCCTCGCCGTCTTTGACGGGGGACGTACATGGCGCGCAGCCAATCGACGAAAACCCCTGCTTCAGCAGCGGATGCTTTGGCAGGTGATGCTCCGCAATATAGTCGCGCAAATCTTCTGGCTGCCAGTGGGCCAGCGGGTTAACTTTGATCCGCTGATCCCCATCATTTTCAAAAAAATCCAGTTTGGCGCGAACCCGCGACTGAAAGCGTTTGCGTCCGGTGATCCATGTATCAAACCCGCGCAACGCGCGCTGCAAAGGGCGGGTTTTTCGCAACTCGCAACAGGCATCTTTGTTGAATTGGTTTAGCACGCCATTCGGGTCAATTTCTGAAATATCCAAAGGGTCAGGACGAATGTGACGCACATCCGTCAGACCCATCAGGCGGGCAACATCTGCCTGATAGGCCAGCGTTTCCTTGAACAACATCTGCGTGTCGATGAACAAAATCGGCAAACTTCGGTCAATCTGCGAAATCATATGCAGCAGCACAAYTGATTCCGTACCAAACGACGACACCAGCGCAATCCGGCCCGGTGCAGCRCCTCGCAATGCAAAATCCAAGATCCCCACTGGATCAAAATTCATCGCCTGTTGGTTCAGGCCCGCGACCTGTTCTTTGATCGTCAGAAAGTTAGTTTCATGCTGCATTTTTCACGCGCCCTTCTGGGTATAGCAACGCTTTGAACGGTGCAGCACCTAGGCGGCGATAGGCCTCGATRAAGGTTTCCTGYGCGTCYTGKCGCAGGTCGAGATAACCCAGAACCAGCCGCTCAATTGCGGGAATTATCTCATCATAGGAAAAGCCTGGTCCGGCGCGCTCGCCTATTGTGGTTGTTTCTGTACCATCCCCACCCAACGTGATCTGGTAATTCTCAACCCCTGCCCGGTCCAGCCCCAGGATACCGATATGGCCCACATGGTGGTGACCACAGGCATTGATGCAGCCGGATATCTTGATCTTCAGCGGCCCAATATCATGCTCCAGTTTCAACGCGTCAAAGCGGGTGGCAATCTGCTGTGCCACGGGGATGGATCGTGCAGTTGCCAGCGCACAGTAATCCATGCCGGGGCAGGCAATGATGTCGGAAATCAAACCAATGTTCGCAGTCGCCAGCCCAGCCTGTTTTAACCGCGCATGAACCGCCGGCAGATGGCTTTTGTGGACATGGGGCAGGATCACGTTTTGTTCGTGGCTGATACGCAGTTCATCATGGGAATATGCTTGCGCCACATCCGCCATCAGCCGCATCTGGTCAGCTGTTGCATCCCCAGGTGTCTGCCCGTGGGCCTTTAGTGATATTGTGGCAATGGCGTAGGTTGGGKTTTTATGCGCTGCCAGATTGGTATCRACCCAGGATGCGAATACCGGGTCCGTCCTATATGCCGCTTCATATTGCCCTAGCGACGCTTCGGTGAATTCAGGCGCGGCAAAATCCTGACGAAACTGTTCCAATAGCTCTTGATCCCGACCACCAAACTCGGCGCTGATCAGCACGAAACGCTCCTCGACCAACGTGCGAAACCTGTCCATGCCATTTTCATGCAGGGTGATTTTGATCCGGGCTTTATACTTGTTGTCACGTCGACCCAGCAGGTTGTAGACGCTCAGTACCGCTTCGACATAGGGCAGCAAATCCGCGCGCGGCAGGAATTTGGCGATGACCTTGCCAATCATTGGCGTGCGGCCCARACCRCCACCGATCAGGATCTCATAACCGACCTCTCCAACACTATTGCGTACYACYCGYACCGCCAGATCATGCGMCTTCARAACGGCGCGGTCATTCGWGGAYGCACCAACAGCAATCTTAAATTTGCGCCCCAGAAACTGGAATTCMGGATGGTCCGTCGACCAYTGGCGCAGCAGTTCAGCAATCGGGCGCGGGTCTTCGATTTCATCCGCAGCCGCRCCCGCAAAATGGTCAGATGTGACATTGCGAATGGTGTTCCCCGAGGTCTGGATGGCGTGCATTCCCACCTCTGCCAGCGCGTCCAGCATATCGGGCACGTCGCTAAGACTTGGCCAGTTGAATTGGATATTCTGGCGGGTCGTAAAATGGCCATAGCCCTTGTCCCAACGCTCGGAAATCATCGCAAGCTGGCGCATTTTGGCGCTGTCCAACGAGCCGTAAGGAATAGCGACGCGCAGCATATAGGCGTGCAATTGCAGATATAATCCATTCATCAGGCGCAGCGGCTTGAACTCATCTTCGGTCAGGCTGCCGTCAATGCGGCGCTCTACCTGTCCACGGAACTGAGCGTTGCGAGCCCGAACAAATTCCGCATCGAAGTCATTGTATTGATACATTTTCTTGCTCCGATTGTTTGCCGTGGAAAAGGTTTGAAGGACCACGCGCACGAAATACCTCACGAAAATGAACAGGGGCAGGGCCGCTGGTGYCTGCAATAGCACCCGCCAGATATGGGCCAACCACATGGCCCTGTTGTGCCTCAGCAAAACCCAGACGTGCACTGGCATACCCAGCGTCAATCAGCAATTCGGCTTCATTATGCCGACGCACCCACTGATCTGACGCAGAGAGATAAACCACCTCACCGCTTGTCAGATCATTTGCGGTGACAACCTTTGGCGGGAAATTTTGTTTCATAGGAACATGGCCTTGTTAGAGAAATAGATTCTCCTCGATATAGAACAATATTCTAAATGGGGGCCATGCTCAGCAATCAGATAGGACTGTTATGCAAAAAATAAATAGTAGTTGGAACGTATGTTCCGAATGAAAGACCTTTAAGCGGAACATTGTTTGGCTGAAAAGTGCTTCAATCCCAAACTTACCCGAAGCAAAGGCACTATTATGGTGCTGCCGAGAAGATTCGAACTTCCGACCTCTCCCTTACCAAGGGAGTGCTCTACCCCTGAGCTACGGCAGCACGCTGAATGGGCGGATTAGACCCAAATGGACGTTGAAGCAAGCGTAATCTGGACCCTTGCCACACCCTGCGATAGACAGTCGCGTATGGAATCGAAACCAACTAAACCCGCGACGAAAAAAACACCTGATAATCGGGAAGATCGACTAAAGGCCGCCTTGAAAGCCAACCTTCAGCGACGTAAAGCCCAAACTCGGGTGCGAAAAGCAGCGGATCAAAAATAAGGCTAGGGCAGGCAATGGATTCAATACTGGTTAAGGGCGGCGCAGAATTAAACGGTGAAATTCCGATTGCGGGGGCAAAAAACGCTTGTCTGACGCTGATGCCGGCGACTCTTTTATCGGACGAACCGCTGACGCTAACCAACGTGCCGCGYCTGTCGGACATCGCCACCATGACCCAGCTTTTACAGTCTCTGGGTGTTGAAGTTACCAGCCTGCAGGATGGCCGTGTCGTCGCCATGTCCAGCCAAAGTGCTGATAATCCGGTGGCGGATTATGACATCGTGCGCAAAATGCGCGCCTCAAACCTTGTGCTCGGCCCGCTAATCGCCCGCCACGGCCACGCGGTTGTGTCGATGCCCGGCGGTTGCGCCATTGGTGCACGCCCGATGGACCTGCACATCCGCGGGCTGGAAGCGCTGGGCGCAAAGATTGAGCTAAAAGAAGGATACCTGCACGCCGAAGCCCCCAACGGGCTGAAAGGCGCGCAGATAGAACTGCGGTTTGCCTCGGTCGGAGCAACCGAAAACATCCTGATGGCCGCGACTTTGGCMAAGGGYACCACAGTGATCAAAAATGCGGCCCGCGAACCTGAAATCATTGATCTGGCCACCTGCCTGCGRGCTATGGGGGCGCAAATTGAAGGTGAAGCCAGCGGCACCATCACCATTCAGGGGGTTGAGCAACTGCACGGCGCAACCCATCCGGTGATCGCSGACCGGATCGAACTAGGCACCTACATGCTCGCCCCTGTTATCGCAGGGGGTGAAGTTGAACTGATTGGTGGGCGCATTGAATTGGTCAAAGCGTTTTGTGAAAAACTCGATCAAGCCGGGGTATCGATAACTGAAACAACGCGCGGCATCAAAGTTGCCCGCAGAAACGGCCGCATCCAAGCCGTTGATATCAAAACCGAAGTTTTCCCCGGGTTCCCAACCGATCTGCAAGCGCAGATGATGGCGCTGCTTTGCACCGCTGAAGGTACCAGCGTGCTGGAAGAAACCATATTCGAAAACCGCTTTATGCATGCCCCCGAACTGATGCGAATGGGCGCGCAGATTGATGTGCAGGGCGGCACCGCTACCGTAACCGGGGTTGAACGCCTGAAGGGTGCGCCGGTTATGGCCACAGATTTGCGGGCTTCGGTTTCGCTGATCCTTGCCGGCCTGGCGGCYGAAGGTGAAACAGTGGTCAGCCGCGTCTATCACCTTGATCGCGGCTATGAACATGTGGTTCGTAAGTTCAACGGCATAGGCGCAAATATTGAACGGATCAAAAACTGATGGTCGAAGACGCAAAATTTGAAGATGCCAGTGGCGCACCAATCCATCTCAAAGCAATGGATTTGGACGATTTACAGGTCATTTCCGCACTGGCGCAGGATGCGATATTCCCGGCCAGCGAAATGACTTGGGACCAAAGGGGGCGGCGTTTTGCCTTACTGCTCAATCGGTTCCGCTGGGAAGACGTGGACGCCAACCAAAACCGCAAACGYGATTTTGAGCGGGTGCAGTCGGTGTTGGTGATTAACGATGTGTTGAAAGTCTCGACCCAAGGTGTTGACCGGCATGACCCCGACACAATCATGTCGCTGCTTTCCCTGATATTTGAACCGGGGGAAGACGGCATGGGGCGGCTGGAACTAACGCTGGCCGGTGACGGTGCCATCGCGCTGGATGTTGAGGCACTCGAGGTCACTCTGAAAGACGTCACCCGCCCCTATATCGCCCCGTCGCACAATAAGCCTAGTCACGACTGACACAATGATCCTGCTTCCGGACGCTTGAGCCCCGCGCGACACCCCGCTATGTCTGCGCGACAGGAGAGAAACCATGCCCCAGTTCTTATCCACAACTGACGAAGATTTTGAAGCCCGCTTCGCCGAGCTGCTCAGCCAAAAGCGCGAAGACTCACCAGAGGTGGACGACGTTGTGGCGGGCATTATCAAAGACGTGCGAACCCGTGGCGACGCAGCGGTGATTGAACTAACCTCAAAGTTTGACCGCCTTGATCTGACCCCGGACACACTGGCGTTTTCACAGGCCGAGATTGAGGCCGAATGCGAGAGTGTCAGCGCTGAGGAACGCGAAGCACTGATGCTCGCCGCACACCGTATCCGCGCCTATCATTCCCGTCAAAAACCAACCGATGAAAGCTGGGTGGACGAAGCAGGTGCGACGCTGGGCTGGCGCTGGACCCCGGTCACCACCGCAGGGCTTTATGTCCCGGGCGGGCTGGCCTCTTACCCAAGTTCCGTCCTGATGAATGCCATACCGGCGCAGGTCGCAGGCGTCGAAAATCTGGTGATCTGTGTTCCCACACCGGACGGTGTGGTCAATCCGCTGGTGCTGCTGGCCGCGCAATTATCCGGTGTTGAAACCATTTACCGCATCGGCGGCGCACAGGCGATCGCCGCGATGGCCTATGGCACACAAACCATTCTGCCTGTCGATAAAATCACCGGCCCGGGCAACGCCTATGTCGCAGCCGCCAAACGGCGTGTATTCGGCAAGGTCGGTATCGACATGATCGCCGGGCCATCGGAAATTCTGGTGATCGCAGACCGGCACAATGACCCGGACTGGCTGGCGCTGGATCTGCTTAGTCAGGCCGAGCACGACGAAAATGCGCAGGCCATTCTGGTGACCAATGACGTGAACTTTGGTCAGGCTGTCGCGGAAGCAGTAAACGCCCGATTGGAAACACTGCAACGCCGCGACATCGCAGGTGCCAGCTGGCGTGATTTTGGCGCGGTGATCACCGTGCGCGACATGGGCGAAGCGGCTGCCCTGACAGATCGCGTTGCGCCTGAACATCTGGAGCTTTGCGTGCAATTCCCCGAACCACTGGCCGAAAACATCCGCCACGCAGGGGCTATTTTCATGGGTGGCTATACGCCCGAAGCCATCGGTGACTACGTGGCCGGTCCCAACCATGTACTGCCCACAGCGCGTTCGGCCCGGTTTTCCAGCGGATTGTCAGTGCTTGATTTCATGAAGCGCACCACTATCACCAAAATGACCCCGGAATCCCTGCAAGCCATCGGCCCAGCCGCCGAAACGCTGGCAAATTCCGAAAGCCTGCAAGCCCACGGGTTATCGGTACGCGCCCGCCTGAACCGCCTGAACGCAGGAAATAATTGATGGCACGGCTGATCCACGTCGAAATTGACGACAGTAACCTGCCCGCACCGACCCCTGAAATCGAACAGGAACGCAAAGTCGCGATTTTTGACCTGCTGGAAGACAACAACTTTGTCTTGCCTGCGCGCGATGACCGCAAGGTACCCAAAGGCCCTTACAAGCTGACGCTGGCAATCCGTGACCGCCGCCTTGTGTTTGATCTTACAACGAAATCTGGCGAAAAGGCTGGCGAGTTTCACCTGTCCCTTGGCCCCTTTAGACAAGTGGTCAAAGACTACTTCCAGATTTGTGAAAGCTACTTTGACGCCGTCAAAAAACTGCCCCCCAGCCAGATCGAAGCGATAGATATGGGCCGTCGCGGCATCCATAACGAAGGTGCGCGGGTGTTGCAGGAACGTCTTGAAAGCAAGGCCGAAGTCGACACRGACACCGCGCGGCGCCTGTTCACGCTGATCTGTGTTTTGCATTGGGGGGGCTGAGCATGGACGCAGACCTGCCCGGATCGGTGTTGTTTTGCTGCGACCATAACGCGGTGCGTTCACCGATGGCCGAAGGGTTGATGAAGAAATTCTATGGGCAGGACATCTATGTACAGTCCGCCGGGGTGCATAACGACCTGGAAATTGACGGATTCGCGGTCGCAGTTTGTGAGGAACTGGAAATTGAGCTTTCTCGCCACCGCTCGCGCTCATTTGAGGAAATGCAGCAATGGGGCGATGATATGTCGGGGTTTGACCTGATTGTCGCCCTGTCGCCTGCATCACAACGACAGGCGCTGGAATTCACCCGGTTCTACCATCTGGATGTTGAATACTGGCCGATCTTAGATCCAACCGGCATCGGCGATAAACGCGAGTCTAAACTGGCGGCCTACCGTCAGACCCGTAACCAGATCAGCGAACAGTTGATCAAACGCTTTGGCCCGCCAAAACCGGAAGACCAAACCAGCGAAAACTAACAAAGGCCGAGATCCATGACCTCCCTTGTTTTCATTGCCGTAATATTTGCCGCGATCCTGCACGCGGTTTGGAACGCACTGGTAAAGGGTGGTGCTGACAAACACCTGAGCATGGCAGCCGTTGTCATTGGTCATGTGCCTCTGGCCCTTCTGATCTTGCCGTTTGTTCCACTCCCGGCGCCGGCCAGCTGGCCGTACCTTTTTGCCGGCACGGCTATTCATTTCGCCTATCAGCTGTTTTTGCTGAACTCTTATCGTGTCGGTGATCTTACCCAGGTCTATCCCATAGCCCGCGGCACCTCACCGCTGCTGGTGGCCGGTATTTCGGTGATTTTTCTCGGGGTGCATTTGCAACCACTGGAACTGCTGGCTGTTCTGACCATCGGTGTGGGAATTTTAAGCATGAGTCTGGTGCGCCAAAGCGACGGAATGCGCAACGCCCAAGCTGCCAAAATGGCATTTCTTACTGGCTGTCTTATCGCCGCCTATTCACTGGTTGACGGCCTGGGGGCGCGGCTTTCGGGCACAGCACTGGGGTTTTACGCCTGGCTGGCGATTGGCAATGGCATCCTGTTTGTCCTGTTCACCGCGTATAAATCCCCTGGTCTGCTCAGACAAATTCCCTTGCGGGCCAAACGGGTTTTTGTGATCGGCGGCAGCGCGTCGTTCACAGCCTACGCACTGGTCATGTGGTCCTTCACTCAGGCCCCGATTGCCCTGGTTACGGCGCTGCGCGAAACCAGCATTGTTTTCGCGCTGTTGATCGGTGTGTTTTTTCTCAAGGAGCGGATGGATCTGGCAAAAGTATTTTCCACCATGGTCACCCTGATGGGTGCGGCGTTGCTGCGGTTTTCCAAACAGGTTTAGATAGTAATTTCGGGCAATGTATGTGTTTCGTCGCCTCTGTCGGACCGGCGTCGAGAATAATAAAAACAGCGCGCTGGAGTTTTAGGACGAATAACCCTTGAAAAACAACCTGATTGGGGTCATTTAACCCTCGCCCGCGACTTTGGCGGGTGAAAACTAAAACGGAGACCACATGGCCAAGGAAGAAATGCTCGAATTCCCCGGTGTCGTTAAGGAACTCCTGCCAAACGCGACGTTTCGGGTCGAGCTGGAAAACGGCCATGAGATCATCGCACATACGGCAGGWAARATGCGYAARAACCGSATCCGKGTTCTGGCRGGSGAYAAGGTGCAAGTCGAAATGACCCCCTATGATCTGTCCAAAGGACGGATCAATTATCGTTTCAAATAAGGCGCTTAGCTTGCGTTTTATCTTAGGTTCCGGCAGCCCGCGCCGTGCAGAATTGCTGGCGGGTATTGGTGTGGACCCAGACGAAATTCGCTCTCCTGACATCGACGAAACACCGCTGAAAGGTGAATTGCCGCGGCCCTATTGCACCCGCATGGCGCTSGAAAAGGTTAACGCGGTCCTGGCTGGTAGGGGTGATATCGTCCTTTGTGCCGACACCACTGTCGCGCTTGGTCGCCGCATCCTCGGAAAGCCCGATGATGCAGGTCAAGCCGCTGAATTTCTTACGAAATTATCTGGGCGGCGACATAATGTGATCACCGCAATTGCTGTAAAATCAGGTGATCAGATCTGGCAACGGGACGTTGTGACGGTGGTCAAAATGAAACGTTTGTCTGACGCTGAACTGAACGCCTATCTGGCCAGCAATGACTGGCAGGGCAAGGCAGGGGCTTATGGAATTCAAGGCCTCGCTGGCGCCTTTATCCCATGGATTCAAGGGTCTTACACTTCGGTCATGGGGCTGCCCGTTGCCGAGGCAGCTGCCCTGCTAACCACTGCAGGCTATCCGGTTTACGGTAAATATCAATGAAGGGCCGCATCGTTGCGCTGGACCATCTGAACGGTCGCGCCGCWGCTGCCCTGATTGTTGACGGCAAACTGGACGACTTYCTGATCGACGGCCCAGAAGGTGGCCCACCATCCCCCGGATCRATATTTCGAGCAATATGYGACCGCCCCCTTAAAGGGCAAGGTGGTATGATGCTCCGCCTGCCCGACGGATCAGGCTTCTTACGTCAGGCCAAAGGGTTACGACCCGGTCAACCGATTCTGGTACAGGTAACCGGCTACAGTGAACCGGGCAAAGCCGCCCCGGTCACAACGCGCATCCTGTTCAAAAGCCGCTACGCAATCGTCACCCCCGATGCACCCGGGATAAACATATCCCGCACGATTAAGGATGAAGAGGAACGTGTCCGATTGCGGGAAATTGCAAGCGAGCTGATGGCGGACATAGCGGGCGTTGGATTGATCCTGCGCTCTTGCTCAGCTCAGGCTGATGACGCAGATATTGCAGATGATATCAAAGCTATGCGCGATGTTTGCGCGGCCGTCACGRCAGATCWGGACGGAGAYAAACCTGAAYTGCTCTTTGACGGRCCTGACGCTTACACGTTGGCATGGCGCGAATGGGGTACCCCGGACCARTTGGCWGACAGCCCCGGTTCATTCGAAGACCATGGTGTACATGATATGGTTGASGCCCTGACCAGTTCAAAACTATCATTACCTTCAGGGGCTTACGCCTATGTTGAACCAACCCACGCACTGGTGGCCGTCGAYGTTAACACCGGCCCGGACACCTCGCCTGCTGCCGGGTTGAAGGCGAACATCGCGCTAGCCCGCGATCTGCCAGCTCTGCTGCGTTGCCGKGGGTTGGGCGGTCAAATCACAATCGATTTCGCGCCWCTATCAAAAAAGGMCCGCCGCCAGATCGARCAGGTTTTGAAATCTGCATTTCGCAAAGACCCAATCGAAACCGCCCTTGCTGGCTGGACGCCGCTCGGACATTTTGAACTGCAACGCAAACGCGAGCGATTGCCATATGCTGATAGCCTGAAATGACCTGCCCAATTTGCGAGAAAGATACCGTGAAGCAGTATCACCCATTCTGTTCCAGGCGCTGCGCAGACGTAGATTTGGGCAAATGGCTGACAGGCGCTTACGCGGTTCCATCGCATGATGATGACGATGAGGTTGAACTGGCTAACGCGTTGTTGCAAAAGGTTGATAAACCGCATTGAAATCCAAGTTTTCCACTGGACAGGAACCAAACCCAAGTCTAAAACGACCGCCACCCGAACGGCCAACGCCGTTCACCCGTGCCCGGGTAGCTCAGGGGTAGAGCAGTGGACTGAAAATCCTCGTGTCGGTGGTTCAAATCCGCCCCCGGGCACCACTTTACTCAACGTTATCAGATATTTGTAATGTGTTCCGCGACGGTTAGATACTGCAATTTTAGCCTTGGGTTGCATTTGGGTTGCATTTCTCGCTCGAAGGCAGCCCAAAACCAATAAGTCCCTATTAACTACGCATGTTGCACTACTGCAGATATTGAGCGTCCGTATCTGCGGCACAGCTACATCTCATTCCGACTTCTTGAAGGCGCGGACATCTATCAGATCGCCAAGAATTGCCGGACAAGTGTGGAGATGATCGAGAAGCACTATGCKGTGCACTTGANGAACAATTTRGATGCGGCGATTAAGGTTCGGAAAACCAGAAAGGATAGAACAGCGTCTGACGTCAGCGCATGTGGAACAGATACGAGAGTTTAGTATCAGGAAGATTTCTGGTTCATCGTAACTGTTAAGGAGTAAAGATGAATAAGAAATCCGGAACCAGCAAAGCCTCAGCTACCAAGCTGGTCAAAACGATCCGCCGCAAAACGCGGCAAACCTATTCGTCTGAAGAGAATATCCGCATAGTTTTGGCGGACCTTCGCGGCGAGAAAACCCTTTCGGGGTCAATGCGAAACGAGTTTCCTATTTTGGCTGTCGGACAATTTCGAGATTCTTCAACAGGGCCGCCCAGGATGCACCATGTATATCGCGATCTTCGGCTGATCCCTGTATAGTGGGTCGCGGAAAACTAAATTTTATGACATTCAGTGAGGCTATCTCGAAACGTTTGATACGCTTCGTTTCCACATTAAATATGTTTGCTACTGATTCAGTCGAAAGACCTTTCGTGACTTGATCGAATTGAGCGAAAGAACCGCAAAAAATATCGATGGTTAACCAAAACGGACCGGCATTTTTACTTCGTATCTTTTCGACAATCTGGCCAAGTTTAACCATACGCCAGCACYTCGATTGRAAACACTTCCATCGGGTCGGATAGCTCCAGCACATGGTTAAGACAGAATTCATATATTTCGCCTCGGTCCATCTCAGCCGGAGAGAACGGAAAAGCAAACGTTGGTTGTTCTTCTTCTGCTGTCAGAGGGTGGTGAAGCAAATACGGGTTAAGTATTTTTCCGATTTCCTGCGCCAGTGCCTGAGTTTGCGCTGTCACTATCCCCAGCACCCCGATTTCGACAGGCGTTACGTAAAGGGTTTCCAACGGTCCGAAACTTGCGTTTTGCCCGATCAGGCGCAGTTCAATCGTAAAGTCAGCAAGATCCAGTCCCAATCTTTCCACGACCTTGGCACAGCATTTTGTGTGGATATCTTCGGCCCAATCCGAGGCCTGTGCGACGTATCGCTCATCCCTCAGCAGGACCAGAGAAACAACTTGATAGCCCGCCAGAATCGCACCTTCCAATTTAACGGTGTAGCGATCAGACGGCAGCCACTTTGATCCGGTTACGCGAACGCGCCGATTATCCAGTGCGACATATTTTGCGTCGGTAACATCCAGATGTCCGCCCGGTTCAAACAGGATAAATGGGTCACTGTTTTCATAAAGCATGTGGGCCGAAACCGTGTGCGGCGTCGCACGCGAGGTTTCGGCCATCGGAATAACCGTAAAACCAGTATCGTCGAATTCAATTAGCACTACGCCGGATTGTGGATTTGTCGCGCATAGTGCGCCACATTCACCGATCTTGGCCCCGTGCCACGCTGCCCCGGCATCCAACCCCTGCATCAGGGGTAAGGCCGCAATTATTGCCGTGTCTGTGGTGCGCCCGGCGATGATGATATCGGCCCCGGTTCTCAGAGCGGCAAATATTTGTTCGGCCCCGGCCAAAGCAACGATGTTGGAACAACCCAGAATGATTTGTGCCGATATATCTGGCGCATTTGGCAAAGCGTGCAGGCGGTTTTCACGGTATGCGTCTGCGATATAGTTGTTTGATTGCGAAGAACGAAGTACCGCGACTTTCACCGGCTGCCCCAATTCCTCTGCTATTTCCCGGGTTATATCCAGCAACCAGTCAACCGCGCTGTCCGTGCCACACGTACCAGCAGTTCCGATAACCAGCGGAATGSCKGCTTTGGCGCGTGCCTCCATCAAACCTTGCCATTCAACTTTGGTCGAGGCGCGCGAGTAYTTTGAAACGCCGCGCCCAAGGTATGCTGGGCCTGAATCGGTCGAGCCCCCGTCAATAGCAATAATGTCGGGCTTACATTCCAACCCCCGCTCMAGTGCGGCTTTGTCGTAATTCAGACCAAGCGCACCCGAGGGGATCAGAACTTTCACCATTTTAGTCGGTAATCCGTTGCGGTTTCTTTAGCAGCCTTCGCARGAACATCGGTGCAACGAAACCGGCAATTGCCGCAATCCATAATCCGATCGAGATCGGAGAGGAGACAAGATAAAGTGCGTCACCGTCTGAAATCACCATCGCCTGCCGTAACCTGTCCTCCATATTTCCGCCAAGAAGAATGCCAAGAATGACCGGCACCGTCGGGATATCGAGTTTGCGCAACACATAGCCCAACACTCCAAACCCAACCATCAAAAGCAGGTCAAAATAGCTGCCCGACAACGAAAATATCCCWACAAACGAAATCATCGTAACGCCGGGTAAAAGCAACCATGGTGGCACCATCAATACTTTCACAAATATTTTCACCATTGGTACATTCATCAGCAACAGCACAATGTTTGCGATCAATAGCGAAGCAATCAACCCCCAAACCAACTCTGGTCGCTCAGTAAATAGCGTTGGACCGGGGGTGATGTTCAAAGTCATCAGCAGGGCCAGCAGAACAGCCGTTGTACCAGATCCCGGAACACCCAGCGTTAACATTGGGATCAGGGCACCACCGGCTGCAGCATTATTTCCAGCCTCAGGTGCGGCAACGCCTTTGGGCACACCGGTGCCAAAACCGCCGTTTTTTCCAGCAATGGATTTTTCCGTCATATACGCCAGAAAGCTGCCAAGAGAAGCGCCTGCGCCGGGCAGAATTCCAGCGATAAAACCGACAATCGAAGCCCGGAACATGGTCCAGCGGGTATGGTAAATATCTTTCCATGGGATTTTGACTTTATCAAGCTTAACCCCGATCGAAGAGCTTTTACCGTGATTTTCGATGAAAAAGAATACTTCCGCAACGGCGAATAGCCCAACAATCGCGACAAGGAAATCGACGCCGTCATACAAGTGCAAGCTGCCGCCTGTCAGGCGTGGCAATCCGCTGGAATTATCCACTCCGATCATGGCGATACCCAGACCCAGAGCCGCGGCAAACGCCGACTTGGCCTGATTGTTGCTGGCCATGCCGCCAAGAGTAGTAAATGCCAGCATATAAAGGGCGAAATACTCGGCAGGGCCAAATACATACGCGACCCGCGCCAGCAGCGGGGCCAGAAACATTAGACCGATTGTCGCAAACATTGCGCCGTAAAATGAAGCAAACCCAGAYAGCACCAGCGCCTCGCCGGCGCGACCGGCCTTGGCCATCGGATAGCCGTCCAGTGTGGTCATCAAAGCTGGTTCGTCCCCCGGAATGTTCAAAAGTATCGAGCTGATCCGACCACCGTACATCGCGCCGTAATAAACTGAGGTCATGAGTACCAGCGACGATGTCGCGTCAAGACCAAGCGAAAATGTTATCGGGATCAGGATCGCTACACCGTTCGATGGGCCAAGCCCCGGGAGCGCACCAATAATTGTACCGATGAAGCAGCCGATCACTGCCAGCATCAATGTATAGGGCGACAGCGCGACGGAGAAACCCAGTGCCAAATTCGAAAACACGTCCATGACTTATCCCATCCAACTTCTTGGGAACGGTACGAGACCCAAATCCAATATGTATTTGAAAAGAATGAATAGGCCGATTGAAAGCCCCGGACCAGCAAGCGCTGCGGTTTTTATTTTGGGTGAAATCTGAAAACTCAATACTCCGGCTGCAACTGCGGTTGGAACCAAAAACCCGAGCGGCTTGAGCGAATAAGCGTAAGCAACCAGAACAGCTACGGCGAAAAACAGGGCGCCAAAAGTGCGMARTACCGGCCAATCGGGTTCAGGGTCAGGTTTCACGACCATGAACAATGCACTGATCGCGCAAACAACCCCAATGATAATCGGGAAGGTTTTAGGACCTACCGGGTCCGACAAAAAGCTGGTCTGGATTTGAGTGGCGCTCGCGATGTACGCGAGCGCCACAATTGCCACGACCAGACCAAAGATCCGGTCGCTAGCCATTACTGGATCACTCCAATATCTTTGCTCATCTGGCGAATTTCAACCACCAGATTATCAATGTAGCCCTGAAATTCGTCACCAACCAAGGTGAACGGTGCAAGACCATTTGCAGCCATCGCTTCTGCCCACTCATCGGAATCCGCTACCTGCTGCAAGCGACCAGCCCACATCTGGAATGTTTCGTCCGAAACACCACGCGGGACGTAAAGACCACGCCAGTTACCGGCAACCACATCGTATCCCTGCTCAACAGCAGTTGGAATGTCGTCAAATCCAGCTACTCGCTCATTGGTCAAAACTGCCAATGCACGAACATCACCCGATGCAAGGAAACCAACGATCTCAGACATATCGCCCGTCATCGCCTGGGTGAACCCACCAATAGTCTGGGTGATCGCATCGCCGCCGCCGTCAAGACCGATATATTTCACTTTGGTGATGTCGGTCAGACCGGCACGTTGTAGCAGCATCAACGGTTTCATATGATCAAAACCGCCAACTGCGGAACCACCGGCGAAAGTAACCGATGACGGATCGGCAACCACGGCATTCAACAAGTCTGCGAGGTTCTGAAACGGGCTGTCAGCCGCCACAACAATTACGCCCGGATCGATGCCAATAGCACCAACAAAGCGCACCTGGTCGGCTGTCATGCCAGCATAGGCATTCTGTGCCAGACGGGTTGAAGTCGCAGAAGATGCAGCAACGATCAGGTCGGCGTCTTCGTTGCGTTCGCTAACCACATGGGTGAAAGCAAGACCACCACCACCACCGGCCATATTGGTGACCTGAATGGGTTTATCAACAGCGCCAATATCGAACATAATCTTGCCGATCTGACGGCAGGTAAAGTCCCAGCCACCGCCGGGGTTTGCAGGGGCAATACATTCAGCAGCTGTTGCCGCCCCTGTTGCACTGAGTCCGATAACCGCACTGGTTACCAAAGCCTTTAATATCCGAGTTTTCATTTCTTTCCTCCTGGTTGGTTTTTTATTCTCTCGTTCGATATACAAGCACAGGTTTGCCCTCTGTGCCAGTTAAGTGTGGCAACCTGACATGAAACGGTCAGCTTCAGCAAAAGGACAATCTGTGTGAGACGTCGTCATCCTCGACAACCTGAAAGAGACGCACGGATYAAGAATTTGCTTTAGGCGTAGCGAGGGTCAGACTTGCGCAGGCGCGGGAAACCTGGCTGATTGCGTRGGGTCTTTGGGTCAAATTTTGAGCTGATAAGAGTCTAATTGAAATCACATTTGTCACCAATATCCCACCCTAGTGAAGGGCACCGCCTTAGGTCGCATCCAGCAAAGTCAGTATTTCGGCGCAGTTTTCGACCTGCCCATTACAGCAATCTTTAAGCATGAAACTGACCAGATCGTTCATGGTAGCAATATCTGCGGAATAATGGATTTCCCGTTGATGCCGGGTAGATTTCAGCAATCCGGCCCGCCGGAGAACCGCCAAATGACCCGACAGGGTCGAAGGCACAATATTCAGCCGTTTTGATATATCGCCGACCCGTAGAGCATTGGGTTCTTCSCGCACSAGCATRCGRTAAATCGYCAGCCGGGAATCYTGYGCRAGCGCWGCAAAGGCATCAATTGCTTTTATCTGATCCATGTCTCAACAGTATCCGTTATGCCAATGCGCAACAACGCCCATTGCGGTCGGCATCAGGATTTCAACTCGGGTTTGTTCTGCAACAGGTCTTCGTTTTGGATAGATGGGAATTGTGACCTGTCCACATATTTAAAATACTCGTCCAGATAGGGCATAGGACCATCCGGACAAGGGAACACACACAGGATTTCGCCGGTTTCAGAATCGCGGAGTTTTTCCAGCCCGTTGCGTTGCTTCATCTCTTCCAGATGTTGCAGCAATCCAGCCAGTGCCAGGCCGGAACTGGGGCCAACCACAATTCCCTTGCGGCTAAGATCCATGCTCAGGCTATAGGACACTGCTGTTTCCACCGGTTCGATAAAATCCACATGTTTGCGCCAATCAAAATCCACCAGTTTCAACAGGTTTTCCGTGCGAACACCGGGCACATAGTGATCCGGCGCGCGATACACGCCAACAACGCGGATGTCCGGGTTTTTGGATTTCAGAAATTTTGAATTGCCAATCAATGTACCTGTGGTACCAAGCCCGGCGCAGAAAATATCAATTTTCCCGTCCGTCTGTTCCCAGATCTGCGGCCCGGTCCATTTTTCATGCGCTTCAGGATTGTCCACATTATCGTACTGACCCGGATTTATTGCWTCAGCAGCCTYGCCGTCTTCTCTGGCCTTGAATACACCGCTTTGGGGGTCGTTTTCACCGGGGTTTTGCGGTTCTTCGTTGACGATCGGCTCAACCCCGAAGAACAACAGCATCAGCAGCTTATTCCAGGAAATCTCGCTGGGAACATAGGACTGTGTCCGTTCAACACCATATTGCCGGGCGACCAGTGCCATCGAAGATACCGTGTTACCAGAGGAGTTTTCGACCAGCCGATCCACCCCTTTCAGGTCACCGCGCCGGTGCATTTCCCGGATCATATTAAACGCAGGTACTGCTTTGACATTGGCAAGCGGTGACATACCCATGAGCTTGGCAAATATRCGRATTTTATCACTGGCGAARGGRTTTAGTTCGGCAGGCAATTCGACCATCGGCAGGTTTGGATGCCGACCGGGATTTAGAAAGTCTTTCAGCGCATCRGAACCCTGGAACACATTTTTCATTTCTTGATCCTTCAGTTCTATAGGCTGATCAAAGATACCCGCTTCGTTAGTACGGCATTAAGCGAAACATCGAAACTTGACAAGAAATATTCAGCATGATTTATGGTTTCTACAATTCGGCACTTACCGTAATGATGTAGAAAAACCAATAATTCTAACCTAGGTATTTTTCAAAGGAAGAAACTGATTATGCAGCGAAGACTGTTTGCGGAATGGCTGGGAGCCCTGTTTTTACTGGCCACCGTGGTTGGTTCCGGGATCATGGCCGAGCAGCTTGCAGGCGGCAATGTCGCCATTGCACTGCTTGGGAAYACCATTCCAACCGGGGCGATCCTGGTGGTGTTGATTCTGGTTTTCGGCCCAATATCGGGTGCGCATTTTAACCCGGCTGTCACACTGGCATTCTATCTCCGCAAAGAAATTACCGCCCGTGACGGGCTGCTTTTCGTTGCCGCCCAAATCGCCGGCGGTATCATTGGCGTGCTTATTGCGCATCTGATGTTTGAAAACCCGCTGATTGATCCTTCAACCCGTGCCCGAACCGGCACCAGCCAGTGGATCAGTGAATTTGTCGCCACYTTCGGATTAGTTGCGACAATCCTCGGGCTGATAAAATCACGACCAGAAGCAATCCCATATGCCGTCGGACTCTACATCACGGCCGCCTATTGGTTTACGTCGTCTACATCCTTTGCCAACCCCGCTGTAACCATTGCACGTGGATTTTCAAACACTTTCGCCGGGATTGATCCTTCGCACGTGGCCGCGTTTATCGTTGTGCAACTATTTGCAGCGGTTGTTGCGACATTCACATTCAAATGGCTGCTGGAAGATTGAGCAATCCAATCTCCATATTCGACGAAGAGATAAATCGCCGCGAAGTGCCCGCACTCAAAACCCACAAAATGGTTCTGGGTGAAGGTGGAGAAGGCCTTTTCGCTGCCGGAGTTGCAGACATGGATTTCCGGGCACCTCCTGCCGTTTTAGCAGCGCTGCAAACTCGTTTGGATCACGGGGTATTTGGGTATGAGGCAGCCCCGGACGGGTTTTTCCCGGCCCTGATAAATTGGATGCAAACCCGCCATAACTGGCAAGTTGATCCAAGCCACATCCTGCGGGCGCCGAATGTTCTGGACGCCTTGGCAATCGCCGCTTCGATWTTCACCGACGCCGGYGACGGGATCATCGTACAGCCGCCGGTGTTTTTTGATTTCTACGACATCCTGCGCGAAAATGATCGCCGTCTGGTTTCAAACCCGCTGATCCTGAAAAACGGCCGCTATGGAATGGATTTCGAGGGCCTGGAAAAGCTGGCGGCTGAACCCAAAACCAAAATGATATTCATCTGCAACCCGCACAACCCRGTTGGCCGCGTATGGAYAAGGGAAGAATTGCAGCGGCTAGGGGATATTTGTGCCCGACACAATGTGCTGGTTGTTTCGGACGAAATTCACGGCGACATTACGTTTCCTGGCCATGAGTATACGCCGTTTGCCAGCCTTGGCGCGGACTATGCCGATAATTCTGTCACCTGCCTGTCACCGGCAAAAAGTTTCAATATCGCGGCCTGTTGTTCGGCCTTTACCGTAGTACCAAACRAAACCCGCCGCGCCGMATTTCAGGCTGAAAACAGTCGWTTGACCGTCAATAAGAACAACGCTTTCGCCAGTGTTGCGATGCAAGCGGCTTACGGCCAATCCGGCCCTTGGCTGGATCAGGCGCTGGCCTATCTGAATGGCAACCTGTCACTTGTGCGCAAGCATCTTTCAACCCTGCCCGGCGTTCAGCTGATTGAACCCGACGGGACGTTCCTGTTGTGGCTGGATTTTCGGGGGCTGGGGCTGTCACCCGATGACCTGACCGCGTTTCTACGACAAAAGGCAGGCTGGGCTGTCACCCGAGGACAGGCCTTTGGCGTTGAAGGAGAAGGCTTCGCCCGACTCAACATCGCCTGCACTCGCGCAAAATTGGAATCCGCCCTGGCGCAATTAACCAAGGCATTGAAACAACATAAAGAAAACTCACCAATATCAGGAGAAATCAAATGACCRCTATAACCGTCTATGATCCGGCAATGTGCTGTTCMACYGGAATTTGCGGCGCCGAAGTTGACCAGAACCTTGTTAAYTTCGCGGCAGATCTTGATTGGCTGGGCAGCAATGGAATTAAAGTCACGCGCCTGAATTTGTCGCAGGAACCTGCCGAATTTGCTACTAACGACATCGTCAAATCGGTGTTGGAAAAATACGGCGTGGATGGGTTGCCCGTTATTCTGATTGGCGGGAAGATGCATTCTTCTGGYCGTTATCCCGCGCGCGCTGAATTAGCTGAACTGGCCGGTGTAGAATTTACACCAGACGCCARTGAGCAACCCAAAASCTCCTGCTGCGRCAGCGAAGAARRCWCYGCMGAAGWWGCCCCRRCWGGCTGCTGYTAATCTCTGACACCCGTTACAAAAAGTGAAAACCATGTTCGAAAACCTGCCAAAATTTGTATTCTTCACCGGTAAAGGCGGCGTCGGCAAAACGTCTCTCGCCTGTGCTACAACGCTTGATCTTGCCGCGCAGGGCAAAAAGGTGCTGCTGGTCAGCACTGATCCCGCATCAAATGTGGGGCAAGTTTTTGAAACTGAAATCGGCAACAAAATCACTGCGATCAATAACACGCCCGGTCTTGATGCAATCGAAATMAATCCCGAAGAAGCGGCGGCAGATTATCGTGAGCGTATCGTCGGMCCSATGCGCGGKATWYTSCCCGAAGAYGCRCTTCGCAGYATYGAAGARCARCTKTCRGGYGCCTGCACGMTTGAAATCGCAGCCTTTGATGAATTCACCGCCCTTTTGACAGATGACGAACTGGTCCAACGTTATGATCATGTGGTGTTTGACACGGCGCCAACCGGCCACACAATCCGTATGTTGAAATTGCCCGGCGCCTGGTCCGGATTCCTGGAAGACGGCAAGGGTGACGCGTCCTGCCTCGGACCATTGGCCGGGCTGGGAAAGCAACGTGACAGGTATGCTGCAGCGGTCGATCGGTTGTCGGATTCTGCGACCACACGGCTGGTYCTGGTGGCSCGCCCSCGRCAATCTGCATTGGCCGAAGTTGGACGAACGTCGATTGAGCTGGCATCCATTGGCATTAAAAATCAACATTTGGCGATCAATGGCATGATGCCTAACGATACCGGGGGCGATCCGCTTGCAGCGGCTTTGTTGAAACGTGATCAGGAAGCGCTGGCGAACATGGCACCTGAGGTTGCTGCCCTGCCACGCGMAACATTCGCGCTGCGTTCAGAAAATCTGGTTGGCATTGAGGCATTGAAACGATTTGTGGCTCGCGACGAAGATGCAGGTGACGCCCCTGTTTTGGTCGCCGCCCATTTGTCAGAATTTCCAAACCTTGGCGATCTGGTCGATGACATCGAAAGACCCGGCAAGGGTTTGATCATGTTCATGGGCAAGGGCGGCGTTGGTAAAACCACAATGGCTGCGGCGGTCGCGTCTGAACTGGCGGCGCGGGGCCATGAGGTGATCCTGACCACTACAGATCCGGCAGCGCACATCACCGAAACTCTGGCCGGTGACCAGCCCGGCCTGACCGTCAGCCGTATTGATCCCGAAGTTGAAACCGGGAAATACCGGGCGCAGGTTCTGGCCACCAAGGGGCGTGATCTGGATGATCAGGCGCGCGCCATGCTGGAAGAAGATCTGCGTTCACCCTGTACCGAAGAAATTGCTGTTTTTCAGGCATTTTCCAGGGTGATCCGCGCCAGTGGCAAACAGTTCGTGGTCATGGATACCGCCCCGACCGGCCACACGCTGTTGTTGCTGGATGCTACTGGTTCCTACCACAAAGAAATAATGCGCCATGCTGATGGGAAAACCGGCGCCCGCATGACCACGCCAATGATGCGCCTGCAAGACCCGCAGCAGACGAAAATCRTGATTGTAACATTGCCGGAAACCACCCCGGTTCTGGAAGCATCGCGTTTGCAAGAGGACCTGCGGCGTGCCGGGATCGAGCCATGGGCGTGGATCATCAATTCAAGTCTTGCAGCTGCGCGTGTCAGCCAGCCCCTGTTGCGAAAACGAGCCCATGCAGAACTTGACCAGATTGCCAGCGTACGGGRTGATCTTTCCAGCCGCTACTGCGTGGTTCCGATGCAGGCGAGCGAACCTGTTGGTGTCCCGGAACTGAAGGGCCTTTGYGAAACGACCMACAGTACCGCTGCTGCATAAAGAGCACTCATTTTGCGACATMGCTGTGTCCAGACATTTCCCCGRCCTTACGCAAWCCGYAGAGCCCGGGGGRAANATAATCCAAAYRGTTTTGTTGAWGTGAAAATTTWTAAGTCAGGCRGAATAGGGGCCGGTTTGTCGAGCGTGCCGGCCGGATAAACCGGGCAAACTCAGCCGGYCCGTCTGAAACAGGCATGACAGCTAGCARTGCGGCCTCGRCTTTCGTTTCACAGCATGCGTACCAAACTTGTTTGTTTTRCCCATGCAGAAATTCTACCTGTGAACATCACTAATTTRTCGGGGGATTACCCTATATTTTTGCTTCTAGTTCAYTGCTAGCAGATCTGTTTCAATCCATGCTTGGCGTATTTTTGCCAATTCGCACTGGATTCAGAGAACACGGTGGAACCGCATTCTCTTTCCACTATATGTTTTTTCCAAGTTCCACAATTTGGACACAAAATAGGCGGACAATCAGTCGCCGAATATGGAGCGGCCGGTCGCTAGGGGTTCCAGGTACAAGCTAAGCAAAAATTGGCAAGGAGAGAGCCATGCGTAAACTTTTTCGCCTGGGCGTTGTTTTCACWATTTCGTCCCTAATCTTAATAGGTTGTTCTGGCATCACAAACGACCCGGCGRCAACACGMKCGATTTCGACACCGGCAAATGYAAATGTTGCAGGGACCATGACAAGTAGCGATACTTCGCGAGAAACCCAGTTTTCTGCGTTTCTTACSGGATACAGCTATTGGGACAACACCCCACCCGGTTCTTCTGCAATCGCACGTCCGGTTATTCACCGTCGTGCCGGCGGCACTGGGACTTACCAGGATCCCATCACAATTGCGGTTGGACATACTATCCGCGGGTCCAGAAGCACGATGGATTTTCCGGCTGGAACACGTTTCTATTTCAGCGGTCTTCGGAAATATGCGATTGTCGAAGATCTTTGCGGTGACGGGAACCAACCACAGAACGGACCCTGCCACACAGGTTTTCAGGGTAACCCTTGGCTTGATATCTATGTTGATGGCGCCAAGAGCCCGCGCAGTGCGTCCGAGCAATGTATGAACARACTRACCARAGTWCACRACGTGGTRCAAAATCCTRRYCCGGATTACCCTGTTGTWGTTGGCGCTCTCACTGAAAGCGGTTGTCAGGTTTTTTCAGGTTAATCAAAAGACGGACGATGCGACCCTATCGGTCGCGCCGTCCCAWGCCAGCGGAAACGCAGACTGGCGCATCTGTAGTCAAATGTCTGCGTACTGTATTTCAAGAATTGTTAGTCGCTTGCATGCCTTGTGGTGCCAACGATCCGTCTGCTCGCGCGGGGCATCGTTAACGCACTACCTGCGCTGACGGTTGCTGTGCGTGTGATCTTGCGCCAACCGGTGAAGCGCCCGGTAAGGACGCGCCCGATCGATCTTAGGGCGACGAACCAATGGATCTGACGATAGAAGAACCGCTGTGTGAGGGCCCAGACCAAAAGCCATTTGTCTTCTTCTGGTTCCAGGCTGAGTGCGAGAGCCGCGAGAACCAAATCTGACAAAAGATATGCCAAATAAGCAACGACTACGGCAAGCGAAAYCGGGTTCAGCGGGGCAAGTGGATCCCTGATCAGTCCCGACACAATTTTGAAAATGTTAGATATCAGCACAAAGTCTGCAAGCGGCGCAAATARCGAAACAAATGCGCCGAATATCAAAAGATCAGGGATAGAAACCAATCCAACGGCACGACGCTCCAGAAATGCGCCTTTGTGTTTCCACGCGATCTGCAACATTCCGAAGTTCCAGCGAAGCCGCTGCCTTACCCACTGTCGAATAGTTTCCGGTGCCTCGGTATAGGCGTGTGCTTTGGGTTCAAATATCACCCTGTAACCRGCGCGGAGTAATGATACGGTTACATCCGCATCTTCCACCAGCGTCTGCGTCGTGTGGCCCCCTGCTGCGTCGACCGCCGACTTTCGCCAGGCGCCAATGGATCCGGGAACTACCATGATGCCATTAAGCACCTCATAGGCACGGCGGTCCAAATTCTGCGAGGTTATGTACTCAATCGCCTGGAGACGGGTCAAAAGATTACGCCTGTTACCAACTTTTACGTTCCCGGCAACGGCACCGATCTCTGGGTCGTGGAAATGCCCGACAAGCGCACTGATGGCGTCGGATGAAATGACTGTGTCGGCATCGATTGCAACCACAATTGTCGAAGATGCAACACGAAAGGCGTGGTTCAGCGCTTCCGCTTTGCCCTGATTAGGTTGGCAGATGAGCCGTACTTTCGGCTCTGACTTGAATGTTTCCCTGACAATCCTTGCGGTTTCGTCTGTCGAGCCATCGTCAACCACAATGACGTCGAAATTCGGGTAATCCGACGCAAGCACAGATTGTATCGTCGAAACGATTACTGTCTCTTCGCAATAGGCGGGTAYAACAACCGTGACGGGMAAATTGGTTGCTTTGCTCTTATGCGGGCGGTGATTKTTAATCAGTGCCAGGACGATAATAACCAAGCTGCGCGCAACGCCTGCGAGAATGAGCACAAAGAAGAGACTTGTTATAGCCAGGTTGAACAGTCGGATGCCATGGAACGAATACAGGCTTAGTTTATCTCCATCAGACGTCTCTGCCACGAATGCACCCCCATCAGCGTCCACGACGCTTGCAAGGGTGACAAAAGTGAACCCGTTCGCCTGMAGCGCTTCGATAACATCGCCCAAAGCCCCCACGGTTTGAGAACGGTCACCGCCAGCATCATGCATCAGGATGACGTTTCCGGCCCCGTCTCTTACCGGGCCCAGAATATTTTCCACGATCTTCTCAGTACCGGGAAGTGTCCAGTCTTTGGAATCGATGTCGACCCCGACAACGACGTATCCTTCTTGCGAAAGTAATTTCAGGACCTTGGCTTCACTCGGTGTTTTGGGGTTTTCGTCAATGCCGTAAGGGGCGCGAAACAGAGRTGTGTTGTGATTGGCAACACTGGCAAGCAATTCCTGTGAAGCATGTAATTCAAACACCATGCGAACGTCTGAAATCGAATCCAGGTTGGGATGATAATAGGTGTGAATCCCWATTTCGTGACCCTCGTTCAATATGCGCCGTACGATTTCACGGTTATCCAGCACACGTGCTCCAACAACGAAGAACACAGCAGGGATTTCGTATTCACGCAAAATGTCCAGAATTTTGGGCGTGTATAACTGGTTGGGCCCATCGTCAAAKGTCAGYACCACCGARTTGCTGCCGGGRTAACCGTTGCGCGTAACTGTAAAGGCACGTGGAAACACCAGGTATTCCACCCCGCTGAYCAGACCAYTGCCCGGATCMACGGTAACGGTACGCGTACCACTTTGTTCCGGGTTAGCAATTGTCAGAAGCGCACCTTTGCCAACATATCTGACSTCATTCGCCGCCTTRAYGTRCTTTARCAAYGTCGCKGCATCCGTCTGRGYGATACTCGGATCAAGAAGTGWCCAGATTCCCGGGTCTTCGTGCCCACTGGGCCAAACYGCAATGCCACCGACATTCACCGAAGCGATGCTSAACATTTGATTGTGGGCGCTCAGTGCATCCAACAGCCACACTTGGTGCCTCCGCCCATTTGCGTCAGAGTAGGATACAGCAGTGTTTAGGCTTGATGGATCAAACCTGATTTTCGCGTCATAAATTGACGCAGCCCCGGTGACGTCAAAAAAATCGACTGRCTCCGGGCGCGATGTACCGCTCACCCAGTCAAAGCCAAAACCACCGATACCRACGACCAGCCTGCCCGGGTCGATGCGTGCGACCAACTGRGACAGAGTTTTGTCGAACCAGTCTTGCGGGGCAAGTGGTGAGGGCGGGCTGAATGGGCCSGGYTCCCGAAAGCCGAGAAYGATAAGTTTGTCCGCCAGTTCGTTGACTTGTGGATGCTCCCAAAGCGCGTCGGCCATGCCGCCAATAAGGCAACTTTCCCGGTGCAWTTYAGCCATCTCTTTCTGAAAGAGGGTGGCGAATGACACGATAGCAGCGGAAGATTGCGGACCCGCACCGGTGAAATTGAAACACATACCGTCAAGATCATCCGCCAGCACTTTTYCMACGACSGAGCCAATAATCGATTGTRCCGTTTCGGCGGAGCCCAACAGCCGTTCTATTCCGCCCTCTTGAAACGACTCAATTCTCACGACTGGAAGCAATCTCTTACTGCCACGATTAACATACACAAAATTACGCAGTTCGGCTTGGTTTTCAGTTGCCAGCTCCGTAAGCGCGGTGCCTTSCGGRGTAAGTTCATACCATTCAGGCATGACGACATCGATGCTGGCGAAATTTTCTTTCACCGAGTTGAAACCGGAAGGMGACCARGCCGGTATRAAAGCGAACACTTCAGTATCAGGTGWGTKCCAGATCGGCCCGGAGATCRAATTTGCRRKGGCATCCCGCTGGCCCGGCAAWATTCCACCCGGCGTGGCGTTAATTTCCGTTATCACTGTYGACCCATATTCATCGCCAGTAAGTAAATTTGAGACATACAAATGACGGGTGAACAGGGCAGCCCAGAYCACGGMCAACAGCAGAAAAAAAACCGAAAGCACAACAACCAAAGCAAACCGATGCGAGGTTGGATCAAAGAAGACCGGCCTAACCCTTGGGTTGCCCTTTTTTCCTTTATTTTCTTTCGCCAAAACAGCTTTCTGGTTCTTGAGAACTTCGTGAATTCAACATATCTSTAGATACGAATTTGTAGCGGCGCTGAAAATGGRAAACTTAATTGTTGGACAATTTGTGGCACAGTCTTCAAAAATGAACTGCATTTCCGATGTCTATTCACCTGAGCCAGACAATCTTAGCGGAGTAACATGAAAGTAAATCGACGTGTTTTCCTGAATTCTGTTTGCATCGGCGCGCCGATTGCGCTGGGATCCTACGCCTTGCCAGCGCTCAGCTCGGACCCAAAACCATTTATGTTGGTGATTGACGGGATCTCACCTTCAACGCCTGCTGCCAAGCTGTTTTCATTTCTGGATCCGATCATTTCGCAGGGCGTTCCCGTCGGATGTGTATTGCAGTTGTTTGAAGACGATCAACAGCCTGCATCGAATCCGGAACTGATAGAATTGCTTTGCCAGCTAGGGTCGGACTATTCGGGTTTGTTTGAGATGATCTTGGGGGTTCCTGGCCTGGCTGACCAAAACGGGTATTTACGAATGCGCCGCGCCGGTGATGCACAGACCCTTTTCCGACAGATGCAGGCGGACATATCCAAGCCAACTGGCCGAATGATCAATTCGCTTACGCTCGCCACAGAACAACCCCCCGGTACCCCGCCTGACTTTGATGGCGTTCGGTCTGCCGGATTTCAGAACGTGATTTTGCTGCCTTCAAAAAGGTCACCTGCTGAAATCTGGCGAACCAATGATGGCACGCAGCTGATATTCGGCGGGCGCCGACTGGCTGTCAGTTCTGACAAGAATGAAAGTTTAAAAGCCATCTCAGAGGAATTGACTCTGGGCCATYCGCTTGTCCTCGYGGCAACGTTTCCAGATGCCACAGAACTTGGTGAGGAAGAATTATTCAATCGCGGGGCCGCGCTTGGGGATGCGGTTTCCATTTCAGCAAACTCAGGCAACTACTTCATGACACTGCCGTCTGACTTACAACTCATGTCTGGCGAAAGTGTTTCTCGCAATCTTGTTTTGTGTGTCGAAGTTAGCAGCGCAAGCGTCTCCCAGACAATGTTCCTGGAAAAGCTGAACAAGGCAAACATTTCRTTCACTCAACTTCGTCYAGCTTCTGACGGCCGGACTGAACATCCAGATGACGAAACGGCAGGCCCGATTGGTTTACCCGCCCACACATGCTGGGCGGTTGAAKACGGTTCCCAAACTAGCTGGGAWAAGAACAAGAATATGGCCTTTACCAAGCCAACTATGTCCGACCCTTTGACTGCCACCTGCGCCGGTTTCTACAACAATCCTATAGGTCTTACTGAGGATGGGAGTGCCGGGTTAGACTTGCTCGTCGATTTGTCAAAAAGCGGTTCTGACATTGTCGGACTGGATAGATTCGGGGCGCTTCGTATGTCGGTTTCAGTTGAGATTGATGGCGTGTCTGGTGTAAATCCCGCCTCCGTTTTCCGAGACAAAATYGGTGAACTATTTCAAGCCGCTAACGACAATTTGGTGTTAATCCGAAGCAGCGCATTCGAGAATGAAACAGACGGCAATATGCTCGTGGAWGTTYTGTCCGAGCTGCAAAAACGCGACAATATAGACGTAGTGGATTTGCGCCAACACCTTGACGTGGTCTCAGTTAAGAACGAACCCGCGCGCCTTCTAAGATCGGCGCATCGGCATCCTATCGCACCGGTTGAAAAGCCCCCGGGCACATCCGAAATGGCTACTTTGCTGGAAGACGCCAGGCACGCCTGGTCATATTTCGAGCGCCTGACAGACCCCACAACCGGCCTTGTACCTGCGACGGTATGGACAGAGGGTGATACGATTGCATCATATAATTTTACCACAATGTGGGACACGGGCTCGCATATTCAAGCCCTTATCAGCGCGCACACGATCGGGCTTATTGATGGTGGCGAATTCCATGATCGGTCTGTTAAACTGCTCGGCAGCCTGGCAGACGGCCTGTTCAGAGATCAGCTTTTGCCAAGAGGATTATCGTCTACAGATGGCAAAGCCCCCGGAGAGAACGAATACAATGCCAGCGACACCGCGCGGCTTTTGACAGCACTTAAGACGCTCCAAAATTATTCCACAAAAGAATTCGGCATAGCTGACATCGTTTCTCGGTGGGACATCGCCAAGACCTTTAAAGATGGTGTGCCGCAAACGGTTCAAAATGGACAATTTGTCAGTGCATACGCGTCCAACTACGCGGGTTACATATCACGCGGATTTGGTGCGTGGGGCTATAATCCGGCATGGCCCTACTCATTGTCAGAGTTTGAAGCCGGCATGGATTCGGACGTCTCAATGTTGCACGAAGTCGCATCGTTTGGCCCAATCGGGACAGAGCCGCATCTTCTGGAAGCAGTTGAACTCGGGTTTTCGGACGTCGCGCGTGCGACATCTGAAGCCCTATTTGCCGCACAGGTGGAAGAGTTCGAGACTACCGGTAAACTAAAATGTATATCAGAAGCACCAATTAACCGTGAACCCTGGTTTGTCTATCACGGGTACCAGATTGGCCTTGATACAGAAGAACACTGGACTGCTGAAACGCTTGATAATTCAGCCCGGTTTAAAACTAGGGGATTTCTCCGCGCGATTGAGATGCTAAACAGCAAGGCGGCCTATCTTTGGCATGTTGTGCGGCCCGGCGACTATTCTACCTTGCTGGTTAAGCAGGTGCGCGAAAAGGCTAGAAATAGCGAACTCGGTTTCGCTCCTGGAATTTTTTCAGCGACAGGACAATCTGTACAAGACTATAGCGATGTCAACACTAACGGTGTCATTCTTCAGGCTATCGCCTTTCGCCTGAACGCTGAACGGCCGGCTTCAGCCTGGCGAGATACTGACCGCTTGGTAAAGTGATCCTGCATAGCTGTGACWATGCCTGACGTTTGCTCCTATTTCCACAGYKCCARANGNTTRCSMMYTWCSCRMRGCWWRKSWCCTGCATAGAGTTTTTGGGTTAGGACAGCTACAATAGTTTCGCGACGTTTCAGTCTGTTCCCGTTGWCTATAAKGCGAGCTTACCCCATGCCTGACTCTACAAAACCCGCCGTTAACACTGCAGTCGAAGAATCCCAGACTGATGCAGCGGACCGCAGAAAAAAAGGTGAGTTCGTGCGAGGCGTCAGCGGGTTTCGCAGCGTTTTAGGCGATGATCCTGACTTTCCTGCTGAACCCGACCGGTACCACYTGTTTGTGGCGTTGAACTGCCCATGGTGCCATCGGGTCACGCTGGCRAGGAATATCCTGGGRCTTGCAGATAGTATCACGCTGGACATCGCYTTYCCCAATCGAACAACARAAACTGACCCWGTTGGGCCGAACCTTTGGGAGTTTAACCCGCAGCGGGTTTCAACACTTACCGGGGCAACGTTACCTGAATGCACGAACGAGACAGCCACAGGCAAACAGTTCCGCCTGACCAGACAAATTTACGAAGCTGATGGATCAGGCGAAAACAGCGTGCCRATCCTGTACGACAAGAAAAACAAACGGGTTGTTGCGAATGAAAGCGCCGAGATCATTCGTATGTTGAACAAACAGGCGGGCGCRCTCGGYAGTAATTTRGCGGCCCGTGATCGGCTGRATTTGTACCCGGAAGGYGWAAACAACGCGCRTMTTCGCGACGAAATTGATCGTGTRAACGATCAAGTCTACGTCAATATTAACAACGGGGCTTACAAGGCTGGGTTTTCTTCCGATCAGGGTGTGTATGCCGAAGCATTCGAAAACTACTTCAATACTCTTGCCGATCTGGAAAACCGACTGGCTGCCGACAATCGCCCATTTCTAACTGGTAATACCTTTACCGAGGCCGATTTGCGGCTTTTCCCGACCCTCTATCGCCATGACCCGGTATACTATGTGCGCATGAAGCTAAATGGTGCCAGAATATTGGATTACCCACATCTTTGGCGTTGGTTGTGTCGTGTATATGCCCTACCGGGCGTGGCAGCGAGCAATTCACTGGTGCATTGCCGTCAGGGGTATTTTGGCCGTTCATGGAACAATGTGGTGCCGCTGGGTCCGTTGCATCCGATGCCATATCCCGAAGCATACGAGCACCCCGAATTGGCTGGGTAACCGGACGTAGCTGATTTTATTGAGAAGTAGTGATGGCGCTACTGAATAGTGGCCGGCCACCCCCAGGGGCGACCGGGCCAATACTGCGTCACATAGTCAACGCTTTACTCACCAATTGCTTTTTGCCCCGGGATTCTGACAGGTCCACCCCGCGCCCAACAAGTGCTTCACGCAGTTCAGTTTCCGTCAATGCTTCAATCGCATCGGATGTCATATTCCTAAAGTTTATTTTTCGGATCACCGCCGGGTTGGTATCACCAAACGCACTATCGTATTTGAAACTGAATTCCGTTGCGTATTTGTCAAAAAAATAGGCAAGGAATGTATTTAGGCTGGTCCGAACCCTTGGGTCTGCAGTCATATGAACTGCCGAGTCATCCAAAGTTTCCACCATAAGTTTCGCCCAATGCGCCGCACCTTTTTCGTTCATCAGGTCCATCGCATTATGGGTGTGATGAAAATTCAGCCTGAATTCGCCACCGTGATAGGCAAAGCCACCGCCCATCACGTCAAGCCACATTGACGCTTGTGTCCTGATATGGTGGTCCATAGGGCCGACCCGGATGAAAACTGAACGAAACCATTCTTCGTCATTGAATACGCGTTCGTAAAAATTTGTCACAATTCTGACGATACGATCCTGTCCCAGCACCGAGTACAGTTGCCAGAACTGAATTGGCTTGGCTTCATCATTTGACGCGGTCAGCGAAACGATTTGCCGCATCCTGTGGGCGTCGCTCGGTAGCAGGTTTTTCTCAATCGCCGACGTAATAAATTTCTGCTGGATAGATTCGGACATGTAGCCATGTTGCGGCGCAAAACTCGGGTAAGCATATTTGGACATCGGTTCATCTCCTTCGCGCATAACAATTTGCAAATCGTTTTAAGTGTCGAAGTCGGACATTATTGCCAGCTTGATTCAGTTTCCGGGAATTCTCATTGGCTGAAGCGAAATGTGCAGGTAGTAACTCTTCGCAGCGATTTCCAGTCTTAGCATACTCTGTTGCGTTCAATACGCTGAACAATGGAGGTGCAGAATAATAGGAAGGCAGTAATTTGTGATCTGCCCGGCGCCTGCTGATCCACTTTCAGCTTTCTGAAAGCGATCCAAGAATTGGAAGCATCAGATTAAACAGCTCGGCCTGAGATGAAATTTCGCATTTTCGATACAGTTGCTTGCGAAATACCTTAACAGTCTGAAAGCTGATTCCCAATTTCAACCCGATCGATACCGATGAGTGTCCTTGTAGAATAAGCATGGCGACCTCTGCTTGCCTTGGGCTAAGGGAAATACCATGTGCGCGCTTGGTGGCGCTGATCAGATTGGAAGCAAATTCGCCTTCAGAACCCTCTCCCTCGGGTATCAATTCCCTCCAGTGACCAGAAGTCAGCGAATTTACAATCGGCGATAACCGACGGGCATTGGCCAGTTCCCGAGCCGTAAAACGTTTGTTAGAATTGCTGTCACGCCCAAGGCAAACATGCAGCGAAACACCTTGCGAAGGATAGGAGACAAATGCAAATTCATCCACCATTGTTGTGTTCCCGTAATACTCAAGAAAATACTGATTCCCGCGAAATTTATCCGGTGCAATATCACTAAGCCGATAGACCCCGGCAGGGGCAGTATTCAGGTGCAAATCGTGAAATGGATCCAATAGATATGCCCCAACCAGATAAATCTGGCGTATGTTTTCATGCACCTTGGGTTGGTGGCTTTCAATCATCAATGAAACCGGCAGGTGGTTCTGAAAATARGCCAGGATCGTAATATTGTCATAGGGCAGACAGGAATGCAGCCAGACACTTAATTTGTTTGGAAATTGATCAGTGTTAAGGCTGGCGATCGCCGTTGCGAGCAGGGTTTCCTCTGTATCTGCAGCGACGCGCATGAATACCTCTTTGGGGGTATATACCCCTGATTTGGATAGATGTACTCTGATTTAAGGTGAACAAGGGGTATTTGTACAGCGTTAGGGGGATTTGGCTGCTAATGACAGATATTGCCATCGACATTCAAAATTTGACCAAGCTCTACGGAAGCTTTGTCGCGCTAAAAGAAGTGTCGCTAAGCATCATGGATAACGAGTTCTTTACCCTGCTAGGGCCGTCTGGTTGTGGCAAAACAACACTTCTGAGAACAATTGCCGGGTTTGAGGAAATAACTGAAGGCGCAATTAAGCTGTTCGGCCAGGACATTGCTGATCTGCCCCCCAACAAACGGCCGGTCAACACCGTGTTTCAGCAATATGCCCTATTCCCCCATATGGATGTGACGGCAAACGTAATGTTTGGATTATTGCAGTTGGGGCAGGATCAGAACRCGGCGCGCAAGCGCGTCAGCGAAGTTCTGGAAATGGTGCAGTTGACGGATTTTTCCGATCGATTGCCCTCGCAACTTTCCGGTGGCCAGCAGCAGCGCGTGGCGCTGGCCCGCGCTCTGGCTCCCAAGCCGAAAGTGTTGCTGTTGGATGAACCTCTGTCRGCGCTGGATCTGAAATTGCGACAAGCAGTGCGTCAGGAATTACAGCAGATTCAACASGACACCGGGATTACATTTGTATTCGTGACCCATGATCAGGAAGAAGCCCTGACAATGTCCGACCGGATTGCTGTAATCGCCGATGGTTTGGTGCAGCAAGTTGGAACTGCGAGAGAAATATACGAAGCCCCGCTGAACAAATTCGTGGCCGATTTCATCGGCGAAACAAATTTGATCGATGTTTCGGTTTCCGATGTTTCAGACGGCAACGCGACCTGCATTTTACCCGGGGGCGCAATGTTTACCTGCCCGGCCGCTATTGGAGCGAAAGCGGGAACTGGCCACCTTTCAGTGCGCCCGGAAAGGGTAACACTGGTCAAGCCAGGTGATGGATTAATGCAGGGCACCGCCGCGCGGCAAACCTATTTGGGCACAGATATGCACGTTGATATTCAGCTGACCGATGGGGAAACCGTGACCATTCGTCTGCAAAATTCGCAAAGCACGCATATTCCCGAAACAGGCGAAACCGTTGGTCTGAATTTTGAGACAGGTGCTGCGCGCCTGCTGGTGGACTGATGGCGGCTGGGTTGGCAAAAAACAGCACGTCCAACACCAGCACTTACGCCGGTCTGGGGCCGTTGTTGATGCTTCCCGGTTGGTTGGTGGTTGGGTTTTTCCTGGTGCTGCCGGTTGGCATGATGCTGGTCTATTCGTTCCTGACCAAAGAATTTCGCGGTGGTGTGATCTGGGAATTTTCACTTGCCGCGTATGATCAGTTCTTTTTTGATCGCRGGTTGTTTGGTRATGATCCACCAGTCATTGAATGGACCTATATCAAGATTTTCTGGCGCTCTATCTGGCAGGCCGGTCTTGCGACGGTTTTTTGTTTGCTGATCGGATTCCCAACCGCATGGTTCATCGCCACCCGCACGGGGCCGAACAAATCTATCTGGCTTTTCCTGATAACCATCCCCTATTGGGTGAACCTGCTGATCCGCACCATTTCGATGAAATTCCTGATCCGCGACACCGGTCCGTTGAATGAGTTTCTGATCTGGACGGGGATAGTCTCGGACCCGATCCATATGATCAACACTAATTTTGCGGTGCAACTGGGCCTGTTCTATTCCTACCTGCCATTCATGGTGCTGCCGATTTACGCCAGTGTTGAACGTTACAATTTCGCCTTCTCAGAAGCCGCCGCAGACCTATACGCCAGCCGCTGGACAACGCTCAGCAAAGTCATCCTGCCCTTCGTTAAACCCGGTATTATTGCCGGTTGCATACTGGTGTTTGTGCCGTCGCTCGGGGCGTTTCTGGCGCCGGACCTGCTGGGCGGGGCAAAGAATTTTATGATCGGTTCGCTGATTGAAGAACAGTTCAAAGGCAATGCGGGCAACTGGCCTTTCGGTGCGGCGGTGTCGATGATCCTGCTGTCGATGGTGTTAGTGGTGCTGACTTACTACGCCCGCCAACAAGGCAAAGAGGATGCGCGCTGATGGCCAGCAAACTGGATCTGCGACGTTTCCCGGGCTTTTTGCCGCTGACATATCTGTGTCTGTTCCTGCTCTATGCACCGCTGGTTATTGTGATGATTTATTCATTCAATGACAGCAATTCGATTACAAACTGGGGCGGGCTATCGCTGCGCTGGTACATAGAAGTATTCACCGGCGTTGAATCAGCAAAGTTCAAGGCGGCGGCGCTGAATTCAATCACCATTGCCGTGATGGCGGCGATCACGTCAACCACGATTGCAACATTGGCCGCCACCGCAATGCTAAAAGCTGGCCGGTTCCGGGGTAAATCAATCAGCTTTGCCCTGATCAACCTGCCGCTGATGGTGCCAGAGATTGTCACCGCAGTTGCCACATTGGTGTTCTTTTCAGCGATCGGWTTCACGTCAGGATACCTGACGATCCTGCTGGCCCATATCGTGTTTTGCATTCCCTTTGCATATCTGCCCATTGCCGCGCGCATGCAGGGTATCGAAGACGTGTATGAACAGGCCGCGCTGGACCTGTACGCAACCCGCTTTCAGGCGTTTAAACTGATCCTGTTGCCGTTGATGACGCCGGGTATCATATCCGGGTTCCTGCTGGCGTTTATCATTTCGCTGGATGATTTTATCATCACTAACTTTGTCAAAGGTGCCGGAATTGAAACACTGCCAACTGCTATTTTTGGCTCGGTCAAACAAGGTATCAAACCTAACATTATGGCGATTTCCACCCTGCTTTTGCTTGTGTCGGTGGTCTTTGTCACCCTGTCCTATCTGGTCGGACGGATGGGACAAAATAAAAAGTAACGACCAATCCCAAGGGAGAAAACGACGATGAAAAACTTGCTAAAACTGGGGGCCTCCGCCCTTGCTCTGACAGTGGCGGCCAGCGCCGCGCACGCCGAAGGCAACCTGTCTATCTATCACTGGTTTGAATACATCCCGCAGGAGCTGCTGGACAAATTTTCAGCCGAATACGACATAAAGGTAACCATGGATACCTTTGATTCAAACGAAGCCATGCTGGCATCACTTAAGGCCGGCAAAATGGGCAGCTATGATGTTTCGGTGCCCGGTGATTACATGGTCGAAATCATGGCCGCTGCTGGTCTGCTCGACACGTTTGAGCCATCAGAGCTTAGCAATTTTGGTAACATCGCCGATGAATGGGTGGATGTCAGTTTCGATCCGGGCCGCCAAAGTTCAATCCCTTATCAGTGGGGATCCACCAGCTTTTCGGTAAACCGCGACGTTTATAGCGGTGATATCAACACCACCGACATCCTGTTCAAYCCACCTGCTGAATTGCAGGGYAAGATCAATGTTCTGGACAGCCAGGGTGAAGTATTGGCACTGGCGTCAATGCACCTTGGCATTCCGCAATGCACATCCGATCGTGATCAGTTGCGGGCCTTAAATGACCTGTTGCAGGCAGCCAAACCGCACTGGGCGTCTTTCGGGTCTGACATTGCCAAGGACGTTCTGGTGTCAGGCGACGCAGCTGTGGGCATGATCTGGAACGGGTTTTCGGCAAAGGCCCGCGAAGAAGGGGCAAATGTTGAATATGCCTTCCCCAAGCAGGGTTATGTGGTCTGGATGGACAACGTCGTTTTGCTGAAAGATGCACCAAACCGCGACAACGCGCTGAAGTTCATGAACTTCCTGCTTGAGCCGGAAAACGCAGCAGCTGTGACAAACTACGCCCAGTACACTGCCGGTGTAAAAGGTGTTGACGGGTACCTGGACGCGTCCGTTACCAGTGCACCAGAACTGAACCCACCAGCCGGTGGAGCCGGGCAATTCATCATGGCCTGTTCGCAAGAAGTCCAAACTGTTTACGACAAAATATGGACTGACCTGAAAAAATGAACCTATCGGCCCCGTGTTAACCGGGGCCGCCTGAATTCCTCTGACTGCCGCCTATTTTGGGCGGCTGACCAGAGGRGTTTGCCCAAGACCAACCCCGAGGATCATCAAATGAACAAACTCAGCACCAACGACATCCTGGCYAAAGACGCCCATCTGATCCAGTCATTCGCCGATCTGGACGCATTAAAACAACAGGGGGCGCGCACCGCAATTGTGGCTGCGAAAGGGGCGTATGTAACTGACAGCGAAGGCAATGAGCTGATCGATGGTATTGGTGGGCTGTGGTGCGTGAATGTCGGCCACGGGCGCTCGGAAATCATTGAAGCGATTACCAGGCAGCTTGAAACGCTGGACTACTATTCGACRTTCTACAACTTCACCCATCCGGCGGCGGCTGAGCTGGCTGAAAAACTGGCGAGTCTTGCACCGGGAAATCTGAACCGGGTCTATTTTGCCAATTCCGGGTCGGTGGCCAACGATACCGCCGTGCGGATGCTGCACCACTACAACAACCGTCTTGGGCGCCCGAATAAGAAAAGAATCCTGTCGCGGATCGGTGCCTATCATGGCTCGACTCACCTTGCGATGGCGATGACCACCCCAGCCTATAGCGATGGCTGGGATACCGCTGCCGAAGGGCTAATTCATCATTTGCGYTCACCATACGCCTACCGYGAAGCCGGYGRCATGACAGATGCCGAATTTCTGGATGCGCTGGCAGATGACATGCTGGCGGCTATCCGTGATATTGGTGCCGAGAACATCGCCGCTTTCATCGCCGAGCCGATCATGGGTGCGGGCGGAATTCTGGTGGCGCCGGATGGCTATCACCAACGGATGCGCCAGATCACGACAGAGCATGACGTCAAGTATATTTCGGATGAGGTGGTCACAGCTTTTGGCCGTCTGGGTCACATGTTTGCGTCCRAAGATGTGTTTGGTATYGTGCCCGACATCATCAAYACCGCCAAGGGYCTGACATCGGGGTATCAACCGCTGTCGGCAACCATCATATCTGACGAAATCTATGAAGTAATTTCAGAACCCGGCGCCATGTTCCTGCACGGCATGACCTATTCCGGCCACCCTGCGGCGGCGGCGGCGGCACTGGCGAATATCRGCATTCTGGAGCGTGAAGAAATTCCGCAAAAAGTGCGGGTGACAGGCAAAGTGTTTGAAAACGCCCTGCATGGTYTGAGCGATCTGGATATCGTCGGCGAAGTCCGGGGCAGTCATTTTATGATGGGCATAGAGTTTGTGAAAAACAAAGGCACGAAAGAAACCTACGCGGATGAGCTCAACGTAGGCCTGAGGATCGCACAGGAGGCCCAGAAACGTGGATTGATAGCACGCCCCCTTGGCAACATCCTGATCCTGTCGCCAACCCTGATTATGGATGAAGCTATGATTGGCAAYATAGAAACCATCCTGCACGACAGCATATTAGCCGTCACTGCAACTCTTCCTACATAGGTGGAAAACAATGACTGACCTGTCCTTCAAAGACTGGCAAACCATGGCTGCGGCCCTGAAATTCCGCAATCAATGCTTCATCTCGGGCACCTTTTGCGACGCCATATCGGGTGAAAAGTTTGACACTATAAACCCAGCCACCTGCGAGGTCATAACGTCTGTGGCGCGGGGCAATGGTGACGACATTAACCGGGCGGTWAAATCTKCCCGCCARGCGTTCAACAGCGGCGTCTGGTCCGGCAAAACCCCGTCTGAGCGCAAAGAAGTGTTGCTGAAACTCGCCGCCCTGATCCTCGAAAACATTCCCGAATTCGCGCTGCTGGAAACGTTGGATATGGGCAAGCTGATCAAGGACAGCTCAACCGTGGACGCGCCCGGATCAGCACATTTCTTTCAGTGGCACGCCGAGGCAATTGACAAGCTATATGACGAAATTGCCCCAACCGGCGGGCGTGACATTGCCATGATCCGCCGGGTGCCTCTTGGCGTTGTCGGSGCTGTGGTTCCGTGGAATTTTCCGCTGGATATGGCGACATGGAAACTGGCACCAGCACTGGCCGCCGGAAATTCAGTCGTGCTGAAACCTGCGGAACAATCGCCATTGTCGGCCCTTTTCCTGGCCGARCTGGCTGTTSAAGCAGGWTTGCCYGGWGGGGTGCTGAATGTGGTGCCGGGCTATGGTGAAGACGCCGGTCAGGCATTGGGTCGCCACATGGACGTGGACTGTCTGGTGTTCACCGGTTCGACCAAAGTGGGTAAGCTGTTTCAGCGCTATGCTGGTGAAAGCAACATGAAACAGGTCTGGCTGGAAACCGGCGGCAAAAGCCCCAACATCATCTTCCCAGACGCCAATCTGGACGCCGCCGCCGAAATGGCGGCGTTCGGTATTTTCTTTAATCAGGGCGAAGTATGTTCGGCCAATTCCCGTATGCTGGTTCATGCCTCGATTAAGGACGAGATGCTGGATCGGATGAAATCCCGCGCTGAAGCGATAACCCCCGGCGACCCGCTGAACCCGGCCTCGACGCTTGGTTCGATGGTGGACAAACTCCACACCGACTCGGTGATGCGGTTCATTGAAAGCGGCGTAAAATCCAGCCGTCTGGTCACCGGTGGCGAACGTGTGACCCTGAACGGTTCCGATGCTTTTGTAACCCCGACAATTTTCGACAATGTGGAAAGTGACCACAAAATCGTCTGCGAAGAAATATTCGGCCCGGTTTTGACGGTGCAAACGTTTGAAACGGATGACGAAGCCATCGCCATGGCCAATGACACCATCTATGGTCTGGCGGCCTCGGTCTGGACCCGCGACCTTTCCCGCGCCCTTGGGGTGTCGGACGCGCTGAATGCCGGAACCGTATCGGTCAACACGGTGGACGCGTTAAGCGCGATGACGCCATTTGGCGGAATGAAGCAGTCAGGTTATGGCCGCGACYTGTCGATCCATTCATTTGACAAATACACCGCTCTGAAAACCACATGGATCAAGTATTAGGGCCAAGCCCTTTGCGATCATAGAAAGGACCGCCGAATGGCAATCGAAAAAATCGACACACTTATCGTTGGCGCCGGTCAGGCCGGCGTAGCTATGAGCGAACACCTGACCAACGCYGGTGTACCCCATYTGRTRCTGGAGCGGGACCGAATTGCCGAACGCTGGCGYACTGGAAGGTGGGACTCTCTGGTYGCAAACGGACCAGCCTGGCATGACCGGTTTCCGGGCATGGCGTTTGCGGATCCGGAAGAATTTGTCAGCAAGGAAGATATCGCCGATTATTTTGTCGCCTATGCGAAACAGATAAATGCCCCCATCCGGTGCGGTGTTGAAGTGTTCGAAGTTCATCGAAACGTCGGACGCCCTGGTTTTCAGGTCGAAACCTCAGAGGGCGCAATCGAAGCCCGCAGCGTGGTGGCCGCTACCGGGGCTTTCCAAAACCCGGTGATCCCGCAAATCGTTCCAACAGACGCAACAATCACGCAGATGCATTCCTTTGATTACTGCAATCCTAACCAGTTGCCCGACGGGGCGGTAATGGTGGTGGGTGCCGGTTCATCTGGTGTGCAGATTGCGGATGAACTGATGCGCGCAGGCAAGCGTGTTTACCTGTCCGTAGGCCCGCATGACCGTCCGCCGCGGGCTTATCGCGGGCGCGATTTCGTCTGGTGGCTTGGGGTGCTTGGCATGTGGGATGTTGCGGCCCCCAATCCTGGCGCAGAACATGTCACAATCTCCGTCAGCGGTGCGCGGGGCGGTGTTACCATCGATTTTCGCGAGMTTGCAGTACAGGGGATGACACTGGTAGGCCGAACTGAAACCTTCAAAGATGGCGTGCTGACATTCGCATCGGATCTTGTGGACAATATTTCCCATGGCGATGCCAGCTATCTGTCGATGCTGGATGACGCCGACACTTATATCACCCGCAATGGTCTTGATTTCCCCGAGGAACCCGAGGCCCGGAAAGCATTACCTGATCCTCAGTGCATGACTGATCTGGTCCTCAGATTGGATCTGGCCAATGCCGGAGTGACATCCATCATCTGGGCCACCGGGTTTTCGCAGGATTTCAGCTGGCTGAAAGTTGACGCTATTGACGACGCCGGCAAGCCAAAGCATCAACGCGGTGTTTCCAGCGAACAGGGGATTTATTTCCTTGGCCTGCCTTGGCAATCGCGCCGTGGGTCGACCTTTATTTGGGGGGTCTGGCATGATGCCAAATATCTGGCAGATCAGATTTCCATACAGCGGATATATTCGCAGTATACTGGCCCGGACRCCACCTAAACGGAGCAAAAAATGGCCCATACCCGAATTCGGAAATTCAACACCAAAGAAACTTATCCCGAGCAAAACCTTGATAATGATCTCTGTCAGGCCGTGGTCACACAAGGGGGAAAAACCATCTATCTGCGCGGCCAGTGCCCGCAAAATCTGGATGACGCGGTGAATATTGGCAGTCATGATCCGGTGGAGCAGACCCATAAGGTGATGCAAAATATCAGGCARCTKATTGAAGAGGCAGGTGGTRGTATGGAGCATCTGGTTAAGGTCGTTGTCTACATCACCGACGTGCGCCACCGAGAAGACGTATACCGCACCATGGGGGAATATATCAAAGGTGTGTATCCGGTTTCGACGGGGTTGGTGGTRCAGGCGCTGGCGCGGCCCGACTGGTTGGTTGAAATCGACGGCACTGCCGTCATACCGGATTGAAGATATGACATTTTCCCTTGTAGCCCGTTGCGAAAAWACCGGCATGTTCGGGGTGGCGATTGCGTCATCYTCTCCTGCTGTTGCGGCCCGTTGTTCCTACACCCGTGCGCGGGTTGGGGCGGTGGCGTCGCAGAATATTACCGACCCGTCTTTGGGGTCGCGCACGCTTGATCTGATGGGCCGTGACCTTACCGCAGAACAGGCGATTGCTGATATCGTTCGAAACGGGCAATTCATGGACTACCGACAGGTACTTGCCGTGGACAGAAACGGTGGCACCGCGATACATTCCGGGCCAAATTCATTGGGCATCTGGACGCAGGCAATGATCGAAAATGTGGCATCCGGCGGCAATATGCTGGCCAACGACGGGGTGCCACCGGCAATTCTGGACGGRTTCCAAGCGGCCAGCGGTCACATTGGTGATCGGCTAATCACCGCGATGCGCGCCGGGCTGGCCCAGGGTGGCGAAGCGGGTCCGATCCATTCGGCGGGGATACAAATATGCGACACAGTGGCCTGGCCGGTGGCCGATCTGCGTTGYGACTGGACCGACGGTTGCCCCATCGAAAATATCGCCACCGCCTGGGACATCTATAAACCGCAACTGGAGGCCTATGTTCAGCGCGCTCTCGACCCGCGAGAGGCGCCATCATATGGTGTTCCCGGCGACGAATAAATCGAAGGAAGCAGCTATGAAAACCCTCGACATTCTGGACCGGCTTATTGCATTTCCGACCGTCAGTGCCGACAGCAATCTTGCGATCATCGACTAYATTCAGGAYTACTTGAAAACGCGCGGTTTTGAGGTTCACCGAATTCCCGATGAAACCGGCCTGAAGGCTGGATTGTTTGCGCGGATTGGCCCAACTGAACGGGCTGGTGTCATGCTGTCCGGCCATACGGATGTGGTTCCGGTTTTGGGTCAAAATTGGACCACGGACCCGTTTAAAATGACCGTAGCAAATGGCAAAGCCTACGGCCGTGGTACAACCGATATGAAGGGCTATCTGGCTTGTGTCCTGGCATTGGCCGATCGCGCAGCCAAGGCTGAACTGAAAGAACCGCTAAAAATTGCGTTTTCCTATGACGAGGAAATCGGCTGTATCGGGATCAGTTCCATGATCAATCGTGTGGAGGATACCATTGGTCTGCCGCGCTGTTGTTTTGTGGGCGAGCCTACGTCAATGCAAGTAGCATGCGGCCATAAAGGAAAGGCCGCATTACGAGCTGTTTGTCATGGCATGAACGGTCATTCGGCGATGGCACCAAAATTTTTGAATGCGCTTCATCTGGCAACCGACTTTGTTTCGGAACTGCGGGAATTGCAGGAGGATTATGCACAAGATGGTGCGCAGGACAGTGACTACAGCGTCGCCTATTCAACCATTCATGTTGCAAAGATTACCGGTGGAATTGCCCTGAATATCGTGCCGGAAAAAGCGGTTGTAGATTTCGAATTTCGCCATCTGGCCGCAGACATCCCAGCCGACATTCTTGCCCGGGTATTGGCGGTGGCACAAAAAGTCAGCAGTTCGTATCAGGCGCAGTTTCCGATCGCCAAAATTGATGTGCAGCAAAATTTTTCTTACCCGGGGCTGGATACCGACGCAAAAAGCGAGGTCGTGAAATATGCTCAGAAACTGGCACAGGTAACCGATACAACCAAAGTCGCCTTCGGAACCGAAGCTGGTTATTTTTCCGCCTATCTGGGGGTTCCAACAATTGTGTGTGGCCCCGGCTCGATGGAAGGGCAAGGTCACAAACCGAACGAGTGCATCAAGCTTTCGCAATTGGTCGCTTGTGACGAAATGTTTGATAGGCTGCTTTATGGCTTGGCGGTATAAGGGTTGAACTGCATATTTTTCAAAAACATTGACTTTCAACCTCACGAAATATCGACCGTCTTTGATCCCGCTCAAACGAGGCCAGCATATAATATATTAGGATTCTAGAGCAGATTTTGGTAGCAGAGGAGTGACTCGAACCTTTATAATATTCCCCTAGTATCTCTGCCAATGAAACAACACGTATTCTCTCATTTGTTAGGAACAACGGCCCGGTGCGGGCCTACATTCTTAAGGTGGCGAATGGCAAATCCGAGCCCAGACTTATAATTTTGTACAGCACATACAACGTCGGCTATCTACTATTGAACAGCATATAAGTACCGACCACTTACGCCAGAAAACTCAACACCAGATAGCTTACTAGACCGCAATTGGCGAGCAGGCTCAGGCTCATGAAAATTCCCCTCTGCTCACTTCTCCGGCGCAAAGCGCTGAACGTGTCGCCCTCSCGGGCAATTGCGAAGCCGATTATCCAAATCTGGGCTGCGAAGATTGTAAGCGGTTTCCGCCCCCATCTTCCGTATTTKCTGGCTATCTGCGATTCCGTTTTGGGACGTAGATTTATTTGGAGAGGTCCATGGGATGTCGTTGGGATATCCGATTGGAGTCCGGTATTGTGGGTGAGGTTGTTATCGGTGCAAAGGGTGYATCAACGCTGAGCGCCTTGTCCGGGTACCGTGGCACCGATTACTCGGTGCCCGTTGCCTATGGCCACTGTGTGGTCTGGATCAAAGGTTTTGTTAACCGTGTGGTCATCGGGTGCGCCGCCGAAGTGATTGCCATACATCTCCATTCSTATRRCTTGGGTTATATGATGTTTGATCCGGTGCATTACCTGCCGTTGTCGGAGCGCAAAATAATGGCTTTCGACCAAGAGGCACCCTTGCAAGGGTGGGAGTTGCCAAAAGCATTCTCCACGATGCTGCGTTTGCTGGAAGCGCGGCAAAACAAGACTGGCAAGCGGCAATACGTGCTGGTTCTGCGCCTGTTGGAGGGCTTCGAGATGGACGCGCTGCACTTCGCTATCAAGGACGCTCTGCAGATGAGGGCCGTCAACTTTGACGCCATCAAACACCTTTTGCACTACCGCATCGAAAGGCGAGCGCCCCGGTTGGATCTGGGTGTCTATCCCTTRCTGCCAAGAACCGACATCRCAACGACTTCGGCTGCGGCCTTTGCATGCGCTGATGGTAGATTTTGCGGGTTTTTTGCTCAGAGCGAAGCGGAAGGATATATTGCCTGTTTCGATACCTCAGGGTGCTTGACAAGTAGCCATGGCAGGTCAGAGGGACTAGTTGGTACAAAGCGTGATGGGTAATTCGGGACGCCAGGTCGCCAAATGAGAAGCAGAAAAATATCACGTTGGTTCGCCGCCCTTCTTTTCAGGCGGCTGGTCCACGCGACCGGCCCTTGATGACCGGCCCTTGATAAGGTGCAAGGCGGCAGAGTCCCTGTGGAACTTGAACCGGTTTTATTCACAAGACAGCTTGAACTCCCAGCCATTGTGCAATCTCTTAARRTCTGAYCWGGACCTGTTGTTCTCCGAATGCGRAGAAGGAACGCCAATGTGCTTATCCGCGCCGGTCAGCTTTGCCGCCAGCATATTTCCGGTGGGTAATGGGACATTTGCGACCTGGAAGGCCTGGCAGATAAACAAACGCTACTTGTCGGTTGCGCTGGTGCCGGCGTTTGCCGGGATGCAGCAGTTCATGGAAGGCAATGTCTGGCCGGGGGTGAACAGCGGTGATCCTTTCACGGTGCTTTGAGGAGCGATGGGGTTCATTTTTTTCGCCTGGTTCATGTGGCCGATCTGGATCCCGGTCTAAATTTACGTGCTGGAGCCTGACGACAGCCCTCGCAAGRAACTGTTCCTGATAATCGCAGCAATCGGCATTGTGTTTGGTCTGCTTTTGTATGTCCCGCACGCGCTAAACCCGGATTGGGTTCAGGTTTCGGTCAACCAGTTGCCGCTGGCCTATGAGGGCACGATGTTGCTGGACTACCTGATGCCGCGATGGGCTACAAATGGGATATATCTTTTCCTGATCATTGTTCCGCCGCTGATGTCACGCTACCTGCATCTACGCTACTTTGGCCTGACTTTAATTGGTGTTGTCGTGGTTGATGCCTTGCTGCTTCGCTATGCATACATTTCGTTCTTTTGCCTGCTGGCGGGGTTGGGTACGTTACACCTGATTTACATTATCCTGCGCAACAAATGTGCCCGCGAATGTCCTCTGCTGTTTGCCTGACACCAGCAATATGATCTAAATAGATCGGGCCAGCGCATCCCACCTTAAAGTACCGACGATCGGCCTATTCATCATTGCCTGCTTTACGGTCCGGATGCCACCGGTGTTTCGGGTGGCGCAATGCCGCTTCGCGGGACCATGCGGACGCCTGAAATTGCCAGAGCTATGCCAATCAGTTCCGGCAACCCCAGGGATTCCCCGTAAAAAACCGCGCCCATTATCAAATCGAAAATGGGGACCGGAAAACTGAAAGCGTTGGCGCGGTTCAGCGGAACGACCGCCAATACCGAAGTCCAAAGCCAATAAACCAGCACCAGCCCGGCCAGTAGTGCACGCAAGGTCGCAAAACTTAGGTGTGGAGAATTAGGTGATCCCGGTGGTTATCAGTGGAAAGCAGGCCGCCCCTAGCAGCATCGCCAGAATAATTYTGGAAGTTGCGAGAACGGTCATGTGCTTTGCACCGGGTACTCCGATCACTGGTAGTGATGGGTTTGGTTACCTGTATCAGACTTTCGTTGGAAGCAGCTGCAGCACATGGAGATTGTCTTTGAAAAACCATACCCAAAATGTTGTCTTTTTCGCCGAAATTATCCCTGTCACCCTAACAAAACYAGCAAGGGGTTCGCATCGCTACGCCAAAACAATCGGTCATGATTGATCCATGTCAATGCGCCCGTGAACCTTTCAAGTACGATTTTGATTGTGTTCTTTCCGGGTTGGAGTGTCGGATAAATACGGTCGGAAGTGGGGGATTTATTGTGATGACACCATTGAAAACTAATGGGCGACGGCAAGCCCAATTTGAAAGCGCGCTTGACCGGGAACTCATAAACGGGCGGCCTGCGTTTCTGGGGTTTCTTGTAAAACGGCTTGGCAATCAGGCCGATGCCGAGGATGTTTTGCAGGAATTCTGTTTCCGGGTTCTTGCCCGCAAGGATCAATTACGCGACGCCGGGCGGACCGAAGCTTGGCTCTATTCTATTTTGCGCTCGGCTCTGAACGACTTTTTTCGTAAATCCGGCCGCCGCGAGCGGCTGGCAAAGGCTTATGCCGTCGAACAACCGGACGTGCAGATGCCCACCGATGTGTCCGAAGGTTTTGCGCGATTTTGCATGTGTACGCATGCGCTGGTCCCGGATCTGAGGCCCAGAGATGCGGATATGGTGCGCCGGATCGACATCGAAGACGAAGACCGCAAAGCCGTTGCCGCCGATTTAGGCCTGACCACTGGTGCACTTGCAGTGCGTCTTCACAGAGCACATGCGGTGTTACGCGGCATGCTATTAAAGTTCTGTGGTTTATGCTGTGCAAAAGGCTTTGGGGATTGTTCGTGCAAGCCGGCCAAATCTCGCGAAACGGTTTAGACGCCGCCTGAACTGTCCAAGTGCGCCGTAATTATTTGGCAATTGCCGCAGGCACTTGGTTTGCCCGACCCAATTGCCATGGGTGAGTTCAGCCGCTGGCCAACGAGATTTACAGGTTAGACCGGCCCCGAACATTTTTTGTAATGATCGCCGGGTTGCGGCGTCTACACAATCAGAAGCGCCCGAAATTGGCGAACGTCGCATCGGGTGCAATGTGAAAGGAGAATTTCATGGAGTCTCACTTAGCAACACGAAAAGCTTCCCATATTCCAGTGACCGCACTTGGTTGGAGCCTTGGTCTATTTTTAGCGATTACCTTTGCCCTGTGCGTGGTTTTCGATCTGATCTTTCCGTCAGTTGCGATGAACCGTATCTGGCTGCCGCTTCTGCCGTGGGTTACCTGGATCAGTCTGCCCAGTTTCTTGCTCGGGCTGGCCGAAACGTTTCTTTACGGCTGGTTCGTGGCGTTGATCTTTGCCCCGCTCTATAATCTGTTCGCGCTGAGATCGATCACGTGAATAAGCAACGCAAGATTTCTGCCGATGAGGCGGTGCGTAGGGCCTTGCAATTGGCCAACGTCTATACCTCTGGCATGAGCGGCGAAACGCTCCATATTGATGCCGGTGTCCACATTGAGACACCGGTCTCGCATGTACTGACCCAGTCGATGACCAAAAAGTGCCGCGCCGGTGCAAATGAGAAAATTGGCCGGCACGGGTTTTCGGTTTTAGGTCTGCATTCACGTTTGGAAAATCAAAGGAGAAAATACCATGTTGGCAAAAGATATCATGACGACGGCAGTGGTCACGGTCCCGCAGGACAACAGCGTCGAAGAGGCGATCAACCTGATGCTTGACCACAATGTCAGCGCTTTGCCGGTGATCGACGCGGACGGCAAGTTATCCGGGCTGATCAGCGAGGGCGACCTGATGCAGCGGGTGGSWRYYYWSGRYRTYYWSSSCCGGTCCTGGTGGCTGGAGTTGCTAAGCGGCAATCAGGAAACCGCCACCGAATTCGTCAAATCACGCAGTCAACGCATCGCCGATGTCATGACAAAGAACATCGTTTCTGTTGACGAAGAAACGCCGGTTGGTGTTATCGCCCGTCTTTTGGAAAAACACCGTATCAAGCGTGTGCCGGTGGTGCGCGATGGCGAAGTAACCGGAATTGTCAGCCGTTCAAACCTGCTGCACGCGCTTGCACGGATCGATGCTGCCGTGCTTCCGACACCTTCTGAGGATGACCGCGTTTTGCGCAAACGCCTGCAGGAAGCATTGGCAGAAGTGCCGGGTGCCCAGGTCAATTTGATCAACTTCACTGTGGATGACGGCGAGGTCGCCATTTGGGGCGTTGCAGAAAGTGATTTCCATGAAAATGCGATCCGCGTTGCTGTGGAAAACGTGCCGGGTATTGGGGCGATCGAAATGAATGTAGGTCGCTGGCCAGCCATGAGCTACGGGATCTGAATATCTCAGCGTGGAAAATCAGGAGGATTTGCAATGAGCATTACCAACGATGGTCCGCATCAAGTAACCGCCCCGGTCAATTACGGTCGTGCGTTGGCAAAAACCCTCCTTACCCGGACGTTGAAGCAGGTTATCCGATCCGGGGCCGTCCAGATTGAACTTCCTGACGGCAGCGCAGTTTCGCTGGGTAAGGGATCAGCCGAGATTGGTGTCAGGCTGCATGACTGGAAAACTATCTTCAGGCTTGTCATCAATCCCGATCTGGCACTTGGGGAAAGCTATATGGACGGCACGCTGACGTTTGATCAGGGCAATATCCATGATTTGCTGGACCTGTGTCTGGCAAACAGCAAATCAACCGCATGGATGGGCTTACTTCGACGATTGAGGGTGGCCGGGCGTCGGTTGGTTATGAACAACCCGATTGGTCAGGCACAAAAAAACGTCGCCCACCATTATGACCTGTCTGACGAGCTGTTCGAGCTTTTCCTTGATGAACACAGGCAATATTCCTGCGCCTATTTCGCCCGGCCGGATATGAGTATTGATCAGGCGCAGGATGCCAAGATCCGCCACATCGCGACCAAGCTGCTTTTGAAACCCGGTCAACGCCTGCTTGATATCGGTTCCGGTTGGGGTGGTCTGGGCCTGGCGCTGGCACGGCGCGGGCAGGTGAATGTCACCGGCGTGACGCTTTCTGTCGAGCAGAAACGATATGCCGAGGCCGAAGCGCGCAGGCAGGGGATGTCAGACCGGGTAAGGTTTCAGCTTCTGGACTATCGGAAAGTTGCCGGGAAATTTGAGCGGATCGTATCGGTTGGCATGTTCGAACATGTCGGTGCCCCTCGGTATGGCGAATATTTTAACAAGATTGCCGGTTTGCTGACAGAGGAAGGTGTCGCACTTGTTCACACGATTGCCAGAGTGCAACCACCATCTGCCCCGCATCCGTGGATCCGGAAATACATCTTTCCGGGCGGATATATTCCATCGCTTTCGGAAATCACCCCGGCCATTGAAAACAGCGGTCTGTTGGTCACCGACATGGAGGTGCTGCGTTTGCATTACGCCGAAACTCTGAAAATTTGGCGCGAACGCTTCGTCGCCAAGTGGGATAAAGCCGCCAAGCTATACGATGACCGGTTTTGCCGGATGTGGGAATTCTATCTGGCTTCAAGCGAAGCGAGTTTTCGCCATAATGGTCTGGTCGTCGTGCAAATCCAGCTGGCCAGAAACCAGAGCGCGGTGTCGCTGGTGCGCGACTATATGTCAGGCTAGTAACTACCCTTGGCCGGATGAGCAAACACAGACTATTTGGTATTTCCCGCGCCGGCTCCAAAGTCCACGGGGCCCCCCTCATTTAGACCTGGGCCTGCCTGTTACGCGAAAAAAACCATGTCCGCTGTAATGCTTTGCGTCGAGCAGCGTCTACTTATCGAAATCCTCAAACTCAGGAGTACCAGATGGAAACGAAACCAACGAAAACCGATCTCACCAATGAAAAACCCGTTGCAAAAAGCGGCGGCTGCTGTGGTGGTCACCAAGACACAACTTCGGATGCAAACCAGCAGCACCAGCACGAGGACCGCTCGAAATCGTCGAAGGCGTCACCCCGGACAGGTGGTTGCACGTGCCAATAGAGGCCTTCAACTTGCACAGCGGATCCAAAGCCCGGCGCGACAGATCATCGGGGATCGTCCTTATTCACAATTTTTTGGCCGCGTCTGCGGACCCACAGTAAAAAGGAAAATACTATGACAAAAACCCAATTGGGCAAACTGCTCGGAGCGGTGGCGATTTTCGCAATCGCGGCGGGCACATCGACGGCCGAGACAGTCTTCATTCCGGAAGGCAGCGCAAATTCGATGCTGCTCGTRGATGCTGCCAGCGGTGAAACGATCCGCCGGGTCGAAGGACTGGAGGCCGTGCACGGTCTGTCGGGTGCCCCCGGGGTGCCGGTGCTGGTAGCGGGAAGTTATGCCGAAATCGAACGTACCGAGATCGTGAAACCAGCAAGTGTATCTGCTGATGAGCACGCAGCACACCACACGGCCGCGCCCAAGCGTCTGGGACCGGCGGATGCAGGGCTCAGCCTGCTCAGCATTCTTGACGCGACAACCGGAGAGATTTTGCGCCAGGTTGAAGTACCGGGCGCTGTGCATCACACAGCAGTATCACCCGACGGCCGGTTTGCCATCGCGACCCATCCTTCGGGTGACGGGATTTCGGTGACTGACCTCGAAAGCTTCGAAGTGGTTGCCTGGGTGCCGACGGGCAGTTTGCCCAATTATGCGGCATTCGGGACCGATCCCGGTACCGTCTATATCTCGAACGCGGGCAACGGGACGATCAGCGAAGTTGATCTGACCCGCGGGATCGTGCGGCGCAACMTRATYGCRGGCGAAACACCCGAGCATATGGTTATCGCYCCGGAAACCGACACCATCTACGTCGCGGACTCTGACGCCGGGCARRTTCTGGAACTKGATCTTGTTAGCGGRATCTTGCGCCGTAGCATCGACATCGGTGGAGAAATCCATGGCCTTGGTCTGTCGGATGACAGSAGTCGACTCCTCGTTGCGGGGCGCGGTGAGGACAAGCTGGCAGCCATCGATCTGAGCAGCGGCGCGGTTACGACCGTTGCCCTCTCTCCTGAACCTTATCATCTGACGACAATTCCAGGCACYGGGCGGTTCTTCGTGTCCTCAAGGGCGGAACCTCTGGTCTGGATCGTTGATAGTGCGGACCTGACCGTCACCGGCGAATTCCCGGTCAATGGAGAGGGTCATCAGATGGTGGCSACGMAATGATGTTTGAGCGGCYGCGCAATCATCAGCGCAGCKTTCYACAAAGAAAGRAGCTAAAATCATGACCATTCTGTTTCTCTTCGCCAGCGCAGCCATACTGTTTTTTGGCGTAACGCATTTGTTGTTAACTGTACGACCAACTGCAGTTGTGGCCCGCCGAGATTGAGGGGACACAACCCATGCAGTCAACTGATCAGAACGACGGCGCTAAATGGCGGGTGCGCCTGTGACCGGCGGGGCGACCCATCTTGCGGTGGCATTGCCACCGGTGGCGGATCACACGCTGCTGGGCTGGCGGTTGTTTCGCNGGCGCGCTGTTGCGTTATCTGGGCCGCTCTGCCCACAAAGTGCTGCGCAAACGTGCCTTTAATTCCGCCAACGCCGCTTTAGKCGGRCTTTACAACGCGCTTGCAAGCCGGGGGAAGTTGGCATGCCCCGCTACGTCCTCCGTTGCGCTTTCTTGGGGCTGCCGGGACCGCTTCCCGTAATCTGATCGAAAGCGGCCAGCGGCGTATCCTGATCGATTGCGGCCTGTTTCAAGGCTTCAAGCAATWGCGTRCCCGCAACCGYAAACCCTTTCCCGKGCGCGCCCGCTCCATTGACACTGTGTTGCTCACACATGCGCATCTGAATCACTCGGGCTATATCCCGGCGCTTGTCCGGGCAGGATTTGGCGGGCAAGTTCTGTACACCGAGGCGACCGCCGAGCTGTGCAACCTGATCCTGCCCGACAGCGGGCATATTCAGGAAGAAGAAGTGCGTTATGCCAGACGCAGGTTTTTGAACGCAGGATCGCTCTGGCGGACGGTATTGCCGTTACATTCCTGCCTGCCCGTCACCTGTTGGGGGAGGCGCAAATCCGGCTGGGGCTGAACGGCACCATCGTCCATTTCAGCGGAGATCTGGGGCGCGATAACGATCCGTTGCTGCGTGGACTGCAACCCTTGGCGGATGCAAACGTGCTGGTCTGCGAATCTACCTATGGCAATCGTGTCTGACGTCAGCGCTTGTGGTTCCAAATAGCGCAATTTGATAAGCGAGTGAAATCACTAAACTGATCGAAACACTGAATAAAGAGAAATCCAGATCAGAGGCCGCTGAGCYGATCCACTCTCTGATCGACCGWATMGTACTCACTCCAAACGAGGCTGGAACCGAGCTTTCWAYWGACYTGTTTGGWGAYTTGGCTGGRGKGCTGTTGATGGCCCGGAAGGGYAAGAAAGCGCTGGGYTCCWGCRAAATTGAAACYATGGGGGTAAAATTGGTAGCGGAGGAGGGACTTGAACCCCCGACACGCGGATTATGATTCCTGTCCCTGCCGTTGAATCTTCGGTGTTTTCTATCAAACCAATGTAAAAGCACACCATAACATATCAATGGGTTACATACGGTTTCCCAACCGTTGAACCGGCATTTCTCAAAAGAAAAGACAACCAAAACGCCGCCCCGATTGCAGTCGGAACGGCGYTTGAAAGATATGACGCGAGGCCAAAATCATACAGACGCACCATAGCAAAAACAACGCTGATACACAAGCAAATCAGGCATTTTCCAGCAATCTTGAAGCGGCCCTCGAGCACGCGCGAAACGGCTACGCAATCTTTCCCGCGAAGCCCGATAAACGACCATATTTGAAGGCATGGCAGAAACGGGCCACGACCGACGAAAAGACCATTCACAAATGGTGGAAGCGGTGGCCTGACGCCATGCCTGCCTTGCCTACGGGAAAGCTGAATGGCATCGCCGTGCTGGATGTGGATCGAAAAAATGGCAAGGATGGCTTTGAGGCACTTCGCAAGGTGGGGCATGATCCAAACGAGCTTTCCCATATCCGTTGCGATACCCCGTCAGGCGGGGCGCATTTCTATTTTGAGTGGCCTGAAGGCTTGGGCAACAGCGCCACAGGACTCCCGTCTGGTGTTGATGTGCGGGGAGAAGGCGGGTTTGTGATTGCAGCCGGTGCGGTCGCACCCTCTGGCAAATATGAACCGGGGGATTTCACACTTTGCAACGATTTGATCGGGCTTGCTTGTTGGCCGAGTGAATTGCTTCCCAAACGCACCGCAGAAAATGAGCACCCGGAACCGTCTGGGCAATCGGTAGAAGTTTTGCGCAGCGCGTTGATGGCAATTCCCAATGACAATCCTGACCGGGATTGGTGGCTGGCCAAAGGGGCCGCTTTGCATTTCGAAACAAGTGGTTCTGCCGAGGGTTTAGAAATTTGGCATGAATGGTCTGCAACCTTTGACGGGTATGATCACGAGCACACGGAACAGCTTTGGCTTTCCTTCAAGCGCAAAAAGGGGAAGGTAGTTACGGGCAAAACGATCTTGGCCGAGGCGCGAAAACATGGCTGGCATGACCCGTCACTGTTGGACTTACTGGACGAAGTAGACGAAGCGTTTGAGCTGGATGAAGACGGTGTAATCCGCGCATTTACTTCCAAACACAAGGACGATTTGCGCTTTAACCATATGACGGGAAAATGGTTTCGGTTTGATGACAACGCATGGCGGCAGGAAGAGACAAAGCTGGCCCTTCATTATGCCCGCAAACTTGCGACCCGAATGGCGGAACATGATCCCAAAGCGAAGGCACTGCGTAAAGTAAACGTATGGGAAGCGATTGAACGCGGGGCAAWGAGTGTTCGACAATTCGCAACCACGTCACAAGACTGGAACCGCAATCCACTTTTGCTTGGGACACCGGGCGGAACCGTTGATTTGTGCACCGGTGAATTGCGTCCGGGCGACCCAAACGACCTTATTTCCCGCCTGACTGCCGTAGCACCGATCCCATTGGATGAATTCGATCCCGTCCGCGACTGCCCTCTATGGATGAAATTCTTGAATGAAGCACTGGCAGGTGATGCCGAAGCAATTCGATTTCTGCAAATGTGGGGCGGATATTCACTGACGGGAGTCACCAAGGAACACGCGCTTGTCTTTGTTTATGGCCCCGGCGGGTCAGGGAAATCCACGGCGATCAATACAATGGCCGACATAATTGGCGAATACGCAACCAACATGGCGACCTCAACGCTGACGGCGACCAAGCACGACGCTCACCCCGAAGAGCTTGCTCGACTGGATGGCGCACGCATGGCTTGGGCCAGCGAAACCGAGAAGGGCCGCGCATGGGCGGAAAACCGGATCAAGTCACTTACTGGTGGCGACAAGATAACGGCCCGCAACATGCGTCAGAACTCATTTGAATTTACGCCTCAGATGAAGCTGGTGATTGTGGGAAACAACCAACCATCGCTGACAACCGTTGACGACGCGATCAAACGGCGCTTCATAATTTTGCCCTTCGATCACCCGCCCAAGGTCAAAGACCCAGACCTGCCCAATAAGCTACGGGCCGAATGGCCCGGCATTCTGTCTTGGATGATACAAGGGTGCCTGGACTGGCAGGCCAATGGTCTAATTCGCCCGGAAATCGCCCGCCGGGCAACGGAGTCCTATTTCGATCAACAGGATGTATTTGGCCAATGGCTCGAAGAGCATTGCATGATTGGCAAGCAGGAAGCCGACACAACCACAAAACTCTGGGATTCATGGCAGTCATTTGCATACCGCCAAGGTGAAGCGCCCGGTTCGCGGCAACGCACTTTTCCAGAGACGCTTTCCCAGCGGGGCTTTGAAGCGATTAAGAACACCAATGGCATTCGTGGGCGGGGCTACCGTGGGTTGTCAGTTATCAAGGAGGGCATCGCGGATGACTTCGCTGATCTTATCTAACCTATTGATATGTAAAGATGTGGGACAAGTGGGACAACTGTTCCAGTCTATCGCCTATACGTGCGCAAATACCTTCTTAGGAGCCTTACCGGAAGACCTGTCCCACCTGTCCCAAATGGGTGGATTTGCCTCAATGGGTCCTAGCCGCACTTGGCGTGTTGCGGGGGGCGTGGAGCCGCGATCTTTCGCTCTTTCAGAATTTTTTAGACACGAAAAACGAAAAGGGGTGGCGCAATGACAATAAAGAGTAAGCAGGCCATTGCTGATCTTATTGGAGAACCTGATCCAACTGATTCAGTTTCGCGTGATGAATTGGCCGATCTGATTGGTGTGAAAAATTCAAGCATCGGCGGGCTGGTTCAAAAAGGGGTAGTAAAGAAAGCAGGCCGCAATCTATATGCCCGACGGATTTCGGTGCGGAACTATTGCGAACGGCTTAGGACTGCCCAAGTGGGACGCCCATCCAGCAATCCCGAAATGAATGCTGAAAAACTACGCCTTGTTCGCGCTCAAGCTGAWAAGCAGGAAAAGGCCAATGCCAAGATCGGCGGCGACCTGTTGGATGCCAAAGAGGTTGCCGCTGAATGGACCTCGACAATGGTGGACCTTCGCGCCGTCATTTTAGCCATTCCGCAACGGGTCGCCGCAAACTGTGGCTTGGATCGAAATGCAATGGTTGAACTCGACAAAGAAATCCGTGCTGCGTTGGAGGTAATTGCTGATGACCACTGACACACTGCAAAAGATCAAACGCGACACCCTATACACGCTTCGACCACCCGCCAAACTCAATCTGGCGGATTGGGTCGAAAAGAATATCTACCTGCCGTCCAGCATCGCCGCTGCCCCCGGACGGATGCGCCTGTGGCCCCACCAGCGCGGCATGGCGGAATCCATCGGCGATCCGGCAGTTGAACGGGTTTCGATCCTGAAATCAGCTCGGATCGGTTACACTCAACTTCTAATCGCCGCGATTGGTCATTATGTAGAAAACGACCCCGGCCCTATCTTGGTTGTAGTTCCCACCGAAGCGGATGCTCGGAATCTTATGGTGAACGGGATCGAACCAACATTTGGTGAGTCCCCCCTCTTGAGGGTCGCCTTGTCTTCTGATGAAGGCGGGCGCGATACATTGATGCAGCGCCGCTTTCCCGGCGGCTCGCTTAAACTGGTATCCGCCCGCGCCCCGCGCAACCTTCGCGCCCATACAGCCCGCATTTTGCTTTTGGACGAAGTGGATGGGTTTGAAATTGATGTGCGCGGCGAAGGTGATCCGGTGGCCTTGGCCGAAAAGCGCACTCTGTCATATGGCGACCGCAAAATTGTCATTGGCTCCACCCCTGTTGACGAAGCCACCAGCCGAATTTTGCGGGCCTATGAAACCAGCGACAGGCGCGTCTACGAATGCCCCTGCCCCGATTGTGGCGAGTTTCACGAAATCATGTGGAAGGATATTCGTTGGGATAGCGGCAAACCTGATACGGCCCATTGGGCTTGCCCCTCTTGCGGCGTGATTGTGGAAGAAGTCCGCAAAGCTCAAATGGTCCAGAATGGCCGCTGGCACATTACGCGCCCCGATGTGGAGGGCCACCACGGTTACAAGATCAATGCCTTGGTGAGCCTGTTGCCCAATGCGGCATGGTCAAAGCTGGTGGCCGAATTCCTTGAGGCCAAGCGCAGCCCTGAAACGCTCAAGGCATTCACCACAACGCTTTTGGCCGAACCTTGGCGCGATGACGCCGAACAACTGGATCAAGACGCGCTCTTCTCTCGCCGCGAACCGTTTTCGCTGGAATCCATCCCATCCGAGGTGCTTGTCATTACGGCGGGATGCGATGTGCAAGATGACCGGATCGAGATCACCACGACAGGCTGGACCAAAGAAGGTGACGCGCTGGTGTTGGCCCATGAAATCGTGTTCGGCTCCCCCTTGCAGGATGAAACATGGCTCGAAGTGGATGACCTGTTGCGCCGCCATTGGAAACATCCGCTAGGAGGAATAATCCGTTATGACGCGGCTATCGTGGATTCAGGGTCTGGCGGCCATACAGATGCGGTCTATACGTTCTGTGGCCCGCGCAACGGGCGGCGGATCATGGCGGGGAAAGGTGTGGCGGGCTTCCAGCGCCCATCCACGGCCCTCTCCACATCCCGGCGGGCAAGGCTGATCCTTGTCGGGGTGGACGCCGTGAAATCGCAGATATTCAATCGGCTGGAAGCTGGCGGATCAATCCGGTTTTCCGACACATTGGATGCGAACTGGTTTGAACAATTAACCGCCGAACGGATCACAACCCGCTATCGCCACGGCCACCCGGTTCGCGCATTTGAAAAGATCAGCGGGCGGCGAAATGAAGCGCTGGATACGCTGACGTATTCGTTTGCAGCTCGTCAGTTGGTGAATCTTGATTTGAGCCGACGGAATCAGCAACTTAACACTGGAAATGCGACCAGTGCGCGCACTACGGTAGTAAAAAGCGGATGGCTTGAAGGGATATGAAAATAAATGACACATTATGAAAACCTGAAGTTACTTACCAAAAAATATGGCGAGAAAACCGCTGAACTGAATAGTGAAAGTAGGCGTTTGGGCGATATGTTGCTATCGTCGTTGCCAAATTTCCTAGAATGCGAAAAGTCAAAGGTGTACGGAGTTCCGCCATGCGGTGACTTTGAGCCAAGGGCCGATTATCGAGATGCCTGCCGAAGCACATATTATCAAAACATCTGTTTTCTCGAACCTGTAACTATGGGTATTTGCGTGGAAATCGAAAACCTTGAGGATAGTGGTGCCACTTGGGTCAGAAGCATTATTTCAATCTGGAAAACTGGCGACCAGTTTAAGCTGTTGGTTGGTAAAAAAGAACGAAATATTACTCTGTCCAACGATTTCACCTCTGGAAAAAGTGAACTTTTGGAAGCGATTAAGGACGATATTGAGAGCGCTTTCAGCCTTGAATTAAATGACGCGGAAGGGCGAAGTCGGATCGGTTTCTTTAGTAAGAGTTTGTGACATTCAATCTTCGTTCGGTTTGATTTATCTTTAACTCAATTTTCAATCCTCATTTGGCGGTTAATTCTATGAAAGCTATTTCGTTATTTCTATTCTTTTTCCTTGTGGTTTCTAGCGCGGCACGCGCAACAGAAATGTATTGCTGGCCTGTTGAAGCGGGTGCCACCATATTGTCGAAACCTGATCTTTCTGCTGTTTACCCAAAATGGGCTCCACCTTCTCGCGTTGGTACAGGCACCCCATTTCGTGCGTATCGCCGCGAAGTTCACAACGGTATTTCGTTTCTTTTTGGAAACATTCACAGCTCTCGAACATCCGCGATACTTGATGAAAATGTTGTAGTCATTGAAAGCGAATGGACATGTGACTATCCCGTAAGCCCGCGACAGATCGAAGGCTCGGAAGCCTTGGCAAGAGAGGCCTTGGCAAAGCGGCTTGAACGGCATTTGTTCGACCCCTATTCCGTTAGGGCTGCCCGAATTTCGGAATTCCAAATTTCTAGCGGTCCCAGTGACAGTGAAATTCTCTCTGTTTGTGTGGAATTCAATGCAAAAAATAGATTGGGCGCATACACCGGTATCACAATGTCGGGTTATGTTTTCAGGCAAGACGGAACTCTTTTTCGTTCGGTAGAAGGATGGCAACTTGACGAATTGTGCCGCCAAGTCCAATTCGCACCCTTCCCGGAACTTGAAGCGCTTGGAAGCTAGTGTTGGAATCAGTGTGCAAATTAAGTTTCGTGCTATTTTATTATGTCGCCTAGCGGGTCGCTCCAGTTTCCGACCATCGAATCTGAAGTCTTTCCTTTTGAAACAAAGGCCAAGATGTCTTCTGGAACGGGCAACCCCAATCGAAGCACCATAGATTTCACTGCGCTGTGAGCCAGCGCTAAAGGCAACTCACGCGCTACTCCCTCTGCGAAAATTTGAACCCCAATATCTCGTGCTTCGTCAATTTTGCTAAGTTCGAACATTATCGCTTCCTTTGTTTGCCCCGATGTGTGCCGAAGGAAAAACACACACCGGGACGAGGCAGATTGCGGAGCTATGCCTAAGCCCGCGCAGGAACGCCAAGACCGGAGAATCGGCGCAAGAGGTTCATAATGGAAATTTTTACCCTATACAACATTAATGATGTTAGTTACATTGATGATACCGAATCAGCAAAATGGAAGCGCAAATGGAACCGAAAACACTCAAACAGATTGCACAGTTCATCGCAAAAACCGAAGGGCACGCCAGCCCCGATAAGCTCTTTCAGCAGCTTCGTGGCGCTGCAAATCGCAATCTAATGAAAGAAGCTGACAATAAAGGACCGAAAGCAGGTTTTCGTTACTCTGCCCGCGAAATGTTATCCGCGCGGATTTTACTTGCTGCAATTTGCAGTGGTATCCATTCGTCTGCACTAGCTGAAATTTACAACGATATGCGGATCGAATCTCGCAAAATTTGGGCCGTCGGCGCTGATGTAACTCTCTCCAGCGGTGAAGCTATTTCAGCTGCGTTGGACAAGAATAGAGCCGACGAAGAATGGCGGCTTGAGATTGTTCATTTACGCGATCGTTCCAATGGTGAAGTCAATCATGGAACTGTTTGGATCAAGGATGGAAACCGTTTCGACTATTCCGACCCTTTGGGCAAAGATTCTCAAGTGATCGGAAATGTTATTGAAGGATCGACCACAATTCCGGTGACGAATCTTCTCTTGCCGTTAGTGCGTGCTATTCGTGGGGCCGCTGAACCCAAATGACCCTTCCTTTCGGCATATCAATTTTTCGCGCCATAAACCGCGACGCTGCCAAACCCCAAACCCGTCAGTTTGACGCGGCGGCGGATGGGCGGCGCGGGTCTTCGTTTGGGCGATTCTTCGGGTCACACGGGCCAGAGACGCTTGCGGCGGCGGGGCCAGTGCGGTCACGCGCACGCCATGCCTATGCCAACAATCCTTGGATTCGGAATGGGGTGAATGCCATCGTTGCAGAAACGGTTGGCGCTGGGATAGAGGCAAACTCTGCCCACCCTGACGCAACCACACGCGCGGAAATTGATGAGCTTTTCAGCACAGCCGCCACAAGCATTGATCTTGAAGGTCGAACAGACTTGCGCGGTTTGACTGCCGAAATCGTCCGGGCTGAAATTGTGGATGGCGAAGCCTTTGCCGTGATCGAAGAAACCGAAACTGGCGTTCGCTTACGGCTAATCCCTGCTGAATTTGTGGACGAATCCGATACACGGGAATTGTCCAACGGCGGCTATATCGTGGCTGGGATTGAATTCAACGCCGAAGGGGTTCGCCGCGCCTACCATATTCGCCAACACCGCCCGACGGAAATCTTCACCACATCGCACGCTACAATCCGCGTTCCCGCCGAAAGTGTTCTGCATATATTCCGCCCACTTGGGCCGGGTCAGGTTCGGGGCATATCGCAACTTTCGCCAATTCTGTTGACGGCAAATGAGTTCGATCAATTGCACGATGCCCTGTTGGTTGGAACAAAAGTTGCGGCCATGCACGCGGGATTTATTGTCGATCAAAATACTATTGGCAGTGCCATTCCCGAAGCAAATGGGTTGGAAGATGTTAGCCTAGAACCGGGTGTGATCCGTGTTTTGCCAGCCGGAACAGATATTCGGTTTTCATCCCCTGACCAAGCCAAGGACGGCATTGCCTTTGCGCGTCTGACGTTGGGCCAAATCGCGGCGGGGCTTGGCGTGCCGCAGCATCTTTTGGACGGCGATCTTTCCAATGCGAATTACAGTAGCCTTCGGGCTGGGTTGTTACCTTTCCGCGCAAAGGTGGAGCAATTTGTTTACCACACCCTTATCCCGCAATTTCTTGATCCGGTGTTTTGCCGCGTCATCACCCGCGAATATCTTTCTGGTTCGCTRGACGTTGCCGATCTTGCCCACGCCTTAAAGGCTGAATGGCTTCCACCACGTCCTATGCAAGTGGACCCGGCCAAGGATGCTGGCGCTATGCGCGACCTTATTGACCAAGGGCTTATGTCGCGCCGTCAGGCCGTGGCGTCTCTAGGCTGGAATATTGCCGAACTGGACACCGAAATAGCTGCCGACCGTGCCCGCGAAGCCGACCTTGGCCTTTCATTCAATGGAGAGACCAATGACCAAGCATGATCCGATCCAAACCCGCACCGCTGTAACGCGGGTCAATTCCTATAACCCTGAAACACGCACGGTTGAAGCGAYTATTGCAACGGCAACGCCAGTGGCTCGCCGCGATGCCCGTGGCCCATTTCTGGAAGTTCTGACGGCGGACACGCTGGATATGTCAATCACCGACGGGATGCCTGTTCTGGATTCCCATCGCACCGCAAGCGTTCGGGATGTGATTGGGCGCGTTCTGTCCATCCAACCGGATGGTGATCAGGTTATCGCAACTCTGCAAATCTCAACGGCAGATGATGTGGAGCCTATCGCACAACGAATTGCTGACGGCTCGGTCACAGGGATTTCCGTTGGCTATCGGGTTGCTGGATGGCGAGAGAACCAAACGGCCAAGGGCCGAACAAAAACGCCGAACAAATGGCGAATAACAGAGGTCACTTTAACCTCAAACCCTGCTGATCCCAATGCACGGATCAGGCACGAAACCTATGGAGCAAAGCAAATGACTGACACACTGGAAGTAATCCCGCCGGATCGGGTGGAAAAACAGCACCGAACCGAAATCCGTTCGCTTGTGCGCACGGCGGGCCTTGGCCCTGAAATTGCGGATGATCTGATCGACGCGGGGGCGGACGTGACTCGCGCCAAAGCTGAAATATTCGACGCGGTGCAATCCAAGGCCAGCGCGACACCGATCATTCGCACGCATACGCCTGCCAATGATGACCCTTCGGTGATCCAACGTCGCGCAACCGATGCACTGGTTTACCGGATGCAAGGTGGTGATTTGACCGAAGACGCACGCCCCTTTGTCAATATGTCGCTCTTGGACATGGCCCGTGACTCGCTTACCCGTGCCGGTGTTTCCGTGCGCAGCATGAGCGCGGACGAAACCTTTCAGCGGGCCGCAGAGCACKGTGGCAGCGACTTCCCGTAGCTTATTAGCAATGCGGCTAACAAGAGCGCAATGGCCAGTTATACGGCTGCACAGTCGCCACTCAAGACGCTTTGCCGCCAGCGGACGCTGCCCAACTTCAAGGAAGCCTCTTCCATCCGCCTTGGCGAAATGGGGCGGCTCGAAAAGCTATCGGAGTCAGGTGAGATCACCCACACATCGCGCGGCGAAAACGGTGAAACCATGCTCCTTGAAACTTTCGCCCGTGGCATGACGGTTTCGCGCAACCTGCTTATCAATGATGATCTGCACCTTCTGTCAGATATGACGGCAGCCTTTGGCGAAGCGGCGGCGCAAACCGAAGCCGATATTCTGGTGAACCTGCTATTGTCCAATCCAAATCTGTCAGACGGCACACCAGTCTTTGACGCTTCGCGCGGGAACATTATGGCCGCTGGCATGGTTGCTCAAGCGTCTCTGGATGAAGCCCGCCAAGCCATGCGGACCCGCACCGGCCTTGATGGCAAGACCCTTATCAACGCCACCCCGCGCTATGTTTTGGTGGGTGCTGACCGGGAAACCGAAGCCGAACAAATCTTGGCTGCGATCCAGCCCAACAAAACAGATGACGTAAACCCGTTTGGCGGCAAGCTGTCCCTTATGGTGGAACCCCGGATCAYAGATGGCTCTTGGTTTGTCTTTGCTGATCCGGCGCGGCTTGCGTCTATGCAATATGCCTACCTGTCATCCGCCCAAGGCGTGCAAATCCAGCGCACAGAGGCTTGGGACACCCTTGGCATGAAATACCGGGCGTTCCTTGACTTTGGTGCGGGCTGGCTGGACTGGCGCGGCACAAACAAAAACGAGGGGGCATGATGGCTACCCTCGATAAACTGATCCAGAGGCGCGACGATCTTCGTAAAAGCCGCGCTTCGGGGGTAATGGAGGTCGAAGACCAGAACGGCGAGCGGGTTCGGTATAAGTCGGATCAGCAAATGGCCGCTGCATTGTCTGACCTTGACCGCCAAATCGCAGAAATCCAAGGGCGGGCTACCCCGTCATCCTTCCACTTCCAGACAAGCAAAGGAGTCTGACATGAAGAGCTTTATTCAAACGGGGGCAAATATTACGGTGGTTGCCCCGTCCACAATTTCCAGCGGCGAAGGAGTCTTGATCGGCTCACTTTTTGGAATCGCCAATGGTGCCGCTGACACTAGTGCCGACATGGTTCTTTCTACAACGGGCGTGTTCGAAATGACCAAAGAGGTCACAGACGTAGTTGCCGTNGGCGATCCGATTTATTGGGACAACGCCGCCAAGGTAGTGACCGTGGATGACGCCACTGGAGYGAACGCCAAGATTGGCGTTGCCGTCACCGATGCGGCCAATCCGTCCAACGACGTTCGCATTCGGCTAAACGGCGCGTTCTGAAATATGGGACGCCGGGCATCAACTTTTTCTCAATCCGACGTTGAACGCGCTGTGAAAGCTACGCGCAACGCCGGTTTGCAGGTGGGTGCCATAGAAATATCCAAGGGCGGAACTATCCGTGTTGTAATCGGTTCCGATGTGATCCCGACAAAACCGGATTCTCCGTTTGATGAATGGAAGGGCAAACAAAATGCGTGTTAGACTCAAGGGCGTGAACAAGGTCCGAAAGCGTTTAGCGGACGGCTCATTTGCTACTTACTATTACGCTTGGAAAGGTGGCCCGCGACTGCCGGGCAACTCCGGCTCGCCTGAATTTGTCGCCGCCTACAACAATGCGGTTGCCGAAAAATCCAAGCTGCCTGAAGGTGTGCTCATGGCTGTTCTTCGCAGCTATCAGGACTCGCAAAAATTTGCAGACCTAGCGGACAAAACCCGCCGTGATTATATTCGTATGATACGAAAAATTGAGATCGAATATGGGGAATTCCCAATTTCGGCCTTGGCGGATCGGAGAACACGCGGAGAATTCTTGAGTTGGCGCGACCGGCTGGCAAAACAATCGCGGCGGCAAGCTGATTATGCGCTTTCCGTTCTGGCGCTGATATTGGCTTGGTCATWTGATCGGGGAATGGTCCCCTGCAACCCTTGTGAACGCCCCGGCAAAGTCTACCGCTCGAAGCGTGTTGATAGCATTTGGTCCCCGGAAGATGAAAAAGCATTCATGGAAACCGCGCCCGAACACTTACGTATCGCGCTCATGCTCGCACTCTGGACGGGGCAACGCCAAGGCGACTTGTTGCGGTTGCCTTGGTCTGCATATGACGGTGACGTAATTCGTTTACGACAGAGCAAAACAGGCTCACGGGTGACAATCCCGGTTGGCGCACCCCTACGCTTGCTATTGGATCAGACCAAAAAATCTACGATCACAATCCTTTCAACGACACGAAAAGCATCATGGACCGAATCCGGCTTCCGTGCCTCATGGCGGACGGCATGTAAGACAGCCAAGATTGAAGGTGTCACATTCCATGACTTGCGAGGAACTGCCGTCACCCGTCTGGCGCTAGCAGGATGTAGCGAAGCGGAGATTTCAGCAATCACCGGGCACACCTTGCGGGATGTGAATTCAATTCTTGATGCTCAATATCTCAAACGCGATTCGGGGCTTGGAATTTCGGCCATTCGAAAGCGCGAAGAATACGAAGCGGGAACAAAAATTCCCAACTAAGCGCCCAACTGCTCTAACCTGTTTAGCCATGAAAGGGAAAAACGCCATAAGAATAATGGTAGCGGAGGAGGGACTTGAACCCCCGACACGCGGATTATGATTCCGCTGCTCTAACCACCTGAGCTACTCCGCCAGAAGCGAGTGCGTGGTATGCGAGGGGGGCGTTAGCGTCAAGAGGGAAATTGACGTCAGAACTTGGTATATACCGCAAAAATTTCTATTCGCGGGCCCTTAAAACCGCCGAGGGGCGAGCGTTGAGCGATTGAAGAGAAAAGGCGAGTCCGGCCAGAAGTGTTACCAGTATACCGCCCAAAACTATTGTAAGCGCGGAAACCGGCTCAAACACATATTCACTGTCCATCACGAAAACCATTACCGCCCAGCCGGCCACGCCGCCTGCCAGCACAGCAACCGCTCCTGCAGCGGCCCCAAGGATAACTGAGCGGAACATGAAATTCGCCAGAAYAACCCGGCGGGTCGCGCCAAGCGTTTTCAATATGGCAGCCTCATAGGTCCGAGCGCGTTCACCGGCAGCGGCTGCACCAATGAGCACCATAACACCGGTAATCAAGGTAGCCAGGGCACCATAAGTAATTGCCGCCGCGACCCCGCCCAGCAGCCCGGAAACCCGCTCAATCGCGTCGCGTACACTGATCACTGTGATATTTGGATGCGCCTCGGTCAGATCGCGCAGTATAGCGGGCTCTGACGATTGTTCGGCATAGACAGTGGAAATAAATGTGTGCGGCGCGCCAGCAATCGCTGCCGGGTTCATCGACATAACGAAACCCATACCAGCATTGGAAAAATCTACATCCCGAAAACTGGAGATTGTGCCGGTAATATCGCGTCCCAACACATTTATTGTCATGGTATCACCAAGCGACAGGCCCATTTCTTCGGCTTCAGACGCACCAAAACTGATTTGTGGCGCGCCGCTGTAGTCTGCGGGCCACCATTCACCGGCAGTCAGTTCAGCCCCATCCGGCAGATCAACTGAATAGGTAACGCCCCGGTCGCCGGATATCACCCAATGGTCGCCGACGACTTCTGCGGCAGGCAATCCGTTTATCTTGGTAATCACCCCGCGCAGCATTGGCGCACTCTGGACACGGGTTACACCGGAGTCGTTTTCTACCCGCTCCAGATAGGCCTCCATTTGATCAGATTGGATATCCACTACAAAAAATGACGGTGCGATACCTGGCAGGTCGCGCACGATTGCGCCGCGCAGGTTGCTATCAATCTGCCCAACTGTTGCCAGCACCGCCAAGCCCARGCCAAGGGACAGCACCACCGATGTGGCCTCACCGCCCGGTCCACCAACCGACGCCAGTGCCAGCCGTAATGAAGGAGCCCGCCGTAGCGCGCGGTTCTTGGCCAGCCAGCGCGCGAGCCAGCGGATCAGATACGAAGCACCTACCAATGTRACAAATACCAGCACCATTCCGACRGCGAACCAGATTGACAGCATTGGCAGTCCGGACAGGGACACCATTATTGCAATCAGCAAGGCRAGGATCAAAGCGGTAAAGGCGAYAAACCGCCATTGGGGCCAGCCCGAAATACCAAGCGACGCATTCCGAAAAAGCGCCGCCGCACGGACATTTGCGGTGCGGGAAAGCGGCCATATGGTGAAAAGTATCGCCGCCAGAACGCCATATATCGCGGCCTCGGCCAGTGGTCTGGGGTGGAATCCCAAAACAATGGGGACTGGCAAGCGCGCCTCAATGATCGGCCCAAAGGCAACGGGTATCAGCGCCCCCAGCGCGAGACCGAGGGTGATCCCAAGAACCGTCAGCACACCAATCTGGATCAGGTAGACCTGAAATATGGTTCGCCCCTCGGCACCCAATGATTTCAGTACTGCAATGACTTCAATCTTTTCATCCAGATAGGAACGTACAGCCGCAGACACACCAACTCCGCCAACCGCCAGCCCAGCCAATCCAACCAGAACCAGAAACGTGCCCAGTCGTTCGACAAATCTCGATATACCGGGCGCACCATTGCGGTGATCCTGCCACCGGAACCCGCCGCCTTCGATCACTTCTTCGGCCTGCAAATTCACGCCATCCAGATCGGTACCCGGCGGGAAAGTCATTCGGTAGTGCGCATCAAAAAGTGTGCCCGCCTGCAAAAGACCGGACTCAGCCAGATCACTGGAGCGAACAATCGTTCGCGGGCCAAGGGTAAAACTGCCGGTCGCACTATCTGGTTCACGCACAAGTATCGCTGTCAGCACAAATTCCTGGACTCCAAGCCGGAAACTGTTACCCGGCGATAGCCCCAGACGATCAACCAGTACCCGGTCCATCACGGCACCGGGTAGCCCGCCCTGCCCGTCCAGTGCAGCGTCAAACCCAATATCCGGTTCCAGTTGTACTTGCCCGTAAAGYGGRTATGCCCCGTCAACCGCCTTGATCTGGGTAAGACCGCGATCTGAAACYTCGCCATTTTCYACGACAGCCATTGAACGAAAATCKATAATCTCAGATACGGCAATGGCATTTTCGTCCATCCACAACCGCTCGGYTTCCTTAGCCCGTCGATAGGTCAGCGCGATTTCTGCGTCACCACCTAAGATCACCGCCCCTTCGCGCGCCAACCCCTGTTCAATGCTCTCACGTACAATTCCAACGGCTGCAATCGCCGCTATACCCAATGCCAGACAGGCCAGAAACACCCGAAATCCTTTTAAACCGCCGCGCAGTTCCCGGCGCGCGATTTTGGCGGCAATTTGAAGGCTCAACTTGCTTTCCCCAGTGCAGCCGCCATGTCGATCTGGCCATCAGMCARMCTGACMACKCGRYCRCAGCGYGCGGCCAGWTCYGGCGCRTGSGTYACYARYACCAAWGTCGTATTGTGGCGCTCGCGCTGTTCAAAAAGCAAATCCATAATCGCTTGACCAGTGGCACCATCCAAATTTCCGGTTGGTTCATCCGCCAGCAAAATATCGGGGCGCGGAGCTGCGGCCCTGGCAAGTGCTACGCGCTGTTGTTCACCGCCTGACAGTTGCGACGGGTAATGGTCACGCCTGCTGTTTAAGCCCACAGCGTCCAGTTCCGCACTGGCCCGGTTCAGCGCGTCCGCTACCCCAGCCAGTTCCAGCGGTATAGCGACGTTTTCCAGTGCAGTCATCGTCGGGATCAGGTGGAAAGACTGGAATACCACGCCCATATGTTTACGACGAAACCGCGCCAGCGCGTCTTCGTTCATCGAACTCAGGTTATTGCCTAACACTTCGACCAAGCCGCTGGTGGCGCGCTCTAACCCACCCAGCAACATAAGGAGAGACGACTTKCCCGACCCGGACGGCCCGATMAGCCCAAGCGTTTCACCYGCTTCAACATCCAGTGAGACATCGCGCAGCACCTCGACCATTCCGGCGTTTCCTGCCAGACGTAAGCCCACGTCCCTGAGAGAAATGATTGCCATGCAACTGCCCTTTTTATTTCGCCTGCCCCGATCCATAGGATATGGGGCAAAAGTTACTACCAACAACCTGTATGCGATGCTTATTTTCCTGACTATTGGAATTAATTCCATTGGGCAAACCAAAGCAGAGCAGATCACGATTGCTGCCCTGGGTGACAGCCTGGTTCATGGCTACGGGCTGCAACAGGAACTGGGCTTTGTTCCACAATTGGAACAGTGGCTATTGGCGCAGGGTCTTGACGTTAAACTGATCAATGCAGGAGTTTCAGGCGACACCACGGCAGGCGGGCTGGCACGGGTAGACTGGACCCTTAGCCCGGAAGTGGATGCCTTGATCATATCCCTCGGAGGCAACGATGTTTTGCGGGGAATTGATCCGGCGGTGTCGCGCGCAAATCTGGACGGGATTCTGGGTAAAGCCACGGCAAGCAAAGTGCCGGTTTTACTGGTRGGCATCAGCGCTCCYGGCAACTAYGGCATAGATTATCAGGAACAATTCAACGCAATTTACCCWGATCTGGCCAAGCAATACGGCGTGTTACTCTACCCGAATTTTCTGCGCGCGCTTGCAGATTTGCCCGACCGCGCGGCCGTGCTGGCGCAGTATTTCCAACCAGACGCAATTCACCCGAATGCAGATGGTGTGGTATTGATTGTGGAAGATATTGGCCCAAGTGTCGCGGCGYTGGTTGTTTCGGCAACCGCAGACTAAGATTTGGGCTTGTCGTCGTATTCGTCGCTAAGTATGCGCCTGCTGTCGCCCTCAGGGTCGTCATACTGTTGACCCTTCAAGGCCCAAAAGAACGCCGCCAACCCAAGCCCGCCAAGGATCAGTGAAACCGGGATGAGATAGACAAGCACATTCATTTTCGTGTCAGCCTTAATGCGTTTAGAGAAACAGATACCGAAGACGCCGACATCGCCAGCGCTGCCGCTAACGGRGTCGCGAAACCTGCAAGTGCAATTGGAACCGCCACCATGTTGTAAATCGCCGCAATTGCAAAGTTTTCCTTGATCCTGCGGGTAGCAGATTTGGCAACGTCTATCGCCTCGCCAAGAGGTTCCAGTGAACCGCCCAAAAGCACRATATCGGACASCACGCGCGCTGCCTCRAGCGCTGTTGCAGGCGAGATTGACACATGTGCGCCTGCAAGGGCCGCCGTGTCATTCAGCCCGTCACCAACCATCAGAACCTTGCGACCAGCTTTGGTMAGCACCGCGATACGAGCCGCCTTGTCAGCAGGTAACATTTCAGCATCCCATGCTGATATTCCGACGCGATCTGCTATGTCTGCAACGGCTGCAGGCACGTCGCCTGACAATAGTATCACGTCTTTGCCCTGCTCCAGCAAATCCTTAACTGCAATTTCGGCCCCGTCACGCAATSTATCGGTGAACGTGAAAGCCACTGGGCCAGCATCGTCTATCTTCAAATAGGTTGCAGTCGTCCCAACCGGCACTGCCCCCAACCAACCGGCACGGCCAAGCCGCACTTTCTGGTCGTTCCAAAACCCTTCAACACCGTAGCCYGGCACCTCTTTCAGATCGGTGACTTTTGCGAATTTTACCCCAGCTTGCTGCCCCGCCTTCGCAAGCGAAAGCGCCAGCGGATGGGCAGACCCTGCGGCAAGGGCCATCGCAACCTGCATGTCACTGGTCGAAATATCCGCAAAGTTTGATAAATCCGGCTGCCCGACTGTCAACGTGCCGGTCTTGTCAAAAACCACCGTATCCACCTCGGCCAGGCGTTCCAGTGCAGTCGCATTTTTGATCAGCATCCCAACCCGAAATAAACGCCCCGACGCCGCGGTTGTTACTGCAGGCACAGCCAGACCAAGCGCACAGGGGCATGTGATAATCAGCACTGCGACAGCAATATTCATCGACAGGCGAAAGTCACCAGTGACCCAATACCAGCCGACAAACGCAATGAATGACAGGATATGAACCAGCGGCGCATAGATACGTGCGGCTTTATCAGCCAGCGAGGTATATCGATTTCGCGACGTCTCGGCGATAGCCACAAGATCCGCCAGACGGTGCAGCGAACTGTCTTCACCAGCCGCCGTAACGCGTACATCCAGCGGGCCAGTCAGATTGATCTCTCCCGCACTTAGAACCGCGTCGGGTAGCACCGCCACCGGCAGGCTTTCCCCGGTCAATAATGAACGGTCGATCTCACTGGCACCTTTGGTAACCACCCCGTCAACCGGCACCCGAGCGCCCGGTAGAACCCGCACCCGGTCGCCCACATTCAGCTCGGCAATCGGAATTGACTCACCATCCATGCCAAGGGCACGCGGCACTTCCAGCGCCGCCAGTTCCTCCGCAGCAGAACGCGCTGCACTGCGCGTGCGGTGATCCAGATACCGCCCCGCCAACAGGAAAAATGTCAGCGACAGAGCCGCGTCAAAATAAGCGTGCTCACCACTTTGCGATGTTTCATAGACCGACATTGCCGAGGCCAGTAGGATCGCCAGAGAAATTGGTACATCCATGTTCAAGCGGCCAACCCGAAGCGCCGTCCAGGCATTTATAAAAAATGGCTGCGCAGAAAACGCGATGGCCGGCAGGGCGATTGCCGCCGAAATCCAGTGGAACATATCACGCGTCGCTTCTGCCGCACCGGACCAGACGGCGACCGACAAAAGCATGACGTTCATCATCGCAAAACCGGCCACAGCAAGGCGCATCAACAGGGCTTGACCCCGTTGATCCGTTTGAGTGGCGGATATCAGACCAGCGTCCAGCTCATGCGCCTCATAGCCCGCACGGGCCAGAATATCTGTCAGTTGATCGGCAGTTATACTGTCTGACGCTTCAACATTCACCCGCTTCAACGTCAGATTGACGCGCGCCGACTGAACTTCCGGTTCAGCCTGCAAAGCCCGTTCCACCGCCGAAATACACCCCGCACAATGGATCGTTGGCAGCGACAACATGATGCGCGAAGGCCCTTCATCCTTAGTATCCGCCAAATCTACCGCTGCCGGTCCTGCAACGCAGGCCGGACAGGCTGCCATGTTGGAACCGCTGGCCATTGCTATTCCTGAAACTGGATCACGACGCGCTGGCGAAACTGAGTACCGTCCTGCGCAATTGCGATCATCCGTAAATTCCAATTGCCCGGTGCCAGATCAACCGCCGCCACATAGGCAGTTCCGTCGAATTCAAATGCCGGTGTTGTGTCTTCCGAGACATGGGTGGCACGGCCGAGGATTGCATCCAGTTTGGCAACCGGAACCGGGTTTGCGTCACTATCAACAATCGAAAGCGTTAAAACACCATCCGCAACAACCCCTTTTACGTCCCAACCAAGGGCCAGCTGAGCCGCCCGTTCGTCGTTAAAAGTTTGGGACGCTACATAGGAATTGCTGGTTACCAGCCCGGGAAATGTAGAAACCGCCTGATAGGCCATAAAAACATTCACGGTGATGATCACGCCGAAAAATGAGGCAATTATTAAAAAGAACTTACGACCAGTTAACTCTTTGGTACTCATTTCTCTCTCCCATTGAATACGGTGTCATTATAGCTGCGCTCACCATTTATTGTATCTTCGACCCAAAGCCGCAAATCTGTTCGATCAACAGTGTCAGCACCACTGCGAACGGGAGCGACCACATAAACCCGCTGCAAAAATGAAGCGTCAGCGGGTACCARCACCACATTTCCATCGGTGCCTTCCAGTTCGACAATAAATTCTGATTCCGACGTTAGCGATATCTCAAATGGTCGCGCATCACCGTTTTTATTGCGTAACCGCACATCGTAGGCGTTTCTAATTGACCCGTCAGACAGAATCACGAACGTCGGGTTTCGAATTGGCCCTACTGTCATATCGATGTCTGGGCGCACAAAAAGTGCAAATATCAGCCCGACCCCAATCAGGGACCAAAGCGAAGTGTAAAGGATCGTGCGTGGACGCAGAATGTGCTTCCAGACATTCTTTGGTTGATTACCTGCACGTTCGGCAGTTTCATCCGTCAGGGCCATATAGTCGATCAGCCCACGTGGCTTACCGATCCTGTCCATAATGTCATCGCAGGCGTCGATGCACAGCGCGCAGGTGATACATTCCAACTGCTGCCCATCACGAATATCAATACCAACAGGGCAGACATTCACGCAGGCCATACAGTCGATACAATCGCCAAGCTGATCCGCGCCTTCCGCTTTGCGGTGCTTGCCACGGGGTTCTCCTCGCCAGTCGCGGTAAGCGACGGTGATGGTATCTTCATCCAGCATCGCCGCTTGAATTCGAGGCCAGGGGCACATGTATATACAAACCTGTTCACGGGCAAAACCACCAAAAAGCACTGTAAACAAGGTCAGAACCACTATTGTCGTATAAGCGACCGGGTGGGCGTTGAATGTCAGCAGATTGACCAGCAATGTTGGTGCGTCAGTGAAATAGAACACCCAGGCACCGCCTGTGGCCAACCCGATCAGCAACCATACAAACCACTTGGTTACACGCAAACGCCATTTCTTAATGCCCCATTTCGACTTCCAAAGCCGTATGCGGGCATTTCGATCGCCCTCAATCCAGCGTTCGACAAGAATAAACAAGTCCGTCCAAACGGTTTGCGGACAGGCGTAACCGCACCATACTCGGCCAAGCGCTGACGTAAACAGAAACAACCCAAGCCCGGCCATGATCAAAAGGCCCGCAATGAAATAAAATTCATGCGGCCAGATTTCGATCCATAAAAAGTAAAACCGTCTACCGGCCAAATCGATCAGTACCGCCTGATCTGGCAAATTCGGCCCACGATCCCAGCGCATCCAGGGTGTTAGATAATAAATGCCAAGGGTGAACCCCATCAACCACCACTTCAGTGTGCGAAATTTTCCAGATACCCGACGCGGAAAGACTGGCTCCCGCGCTGCATAGAGCGGTTCTGAATTGTCTGAAGAAGACATGTGTTACTGGTCCATATGCTGTTCGCTGTGATTGTCTGTTAAAACGCTCAGATATTGGTGCTTTGACCTAAGTCAAATGGTAACTCAACGCAACATTTCCAACTCTGATTAAGGTCGTTAATGTCGCATTTTACGATTTTAGCAAAACCGTGGGAAACTCTTACAAATAGTAAGGGTTCGCCAGCCGAAAAATTTAACCCCGGTAAAGATGGATTAAGAAAACTGCATTTGGTTRYGGTTAATCAACCGGCACAAACCTGTCGCTCAAGAAAATCGACAGGCGCCAGCAGATCAGCGCAAGCGCGGCACCAAAATAGCCGTCGATGGCATAGTGCCAACCCAGATGAACCGAGCCGATCATAATACTTACAGCGAACATACCCAACAATATTCCCGCCCAGCGCGCATAGCGAAAGCCATAAAGCGCCAGCAGTGTTGTRCTGGCAACGTGCATRCTGGGCATCGCGGATATTCCACTGATCGGGCCRCCATTGGCGTGGCTTTGCCACARMGCCTCTTGCACGCCCAATGCCCARACCGGCATGGTTTCATTGAATGAATTCAGCATGTTCATCAGTGGTGTGAAATCCTCACCATACCCAAGCCGTTCATAATACACCGGCCCGGCCGATGAAAAAACCGTCGCCAACAGGTTGCCGCCTATGGCGAATGTCAGCACAAATGCCAACAGAAATATGTTGCCCGAACGGGATTTTTGGCTGGAAAAACTGGCCAGGAAAACGATGAAATACACCATGAAAAACCACAGGTGATAGAGCGCATTCAGGATCGTAGTGGCAAGGGGYGTGGCRAATATTGGAGCCAGCAATTTGTACGGATCAACGCCAAAGTGAAGGGCCCGGTCCARATTGGCAAAACTCACATCCCACTGAAACGGGTTCAGGAACGGCACAATGGATTTGAAATAGGARAACGTRCCGATAAACAGCGTGATTAGTAGTAGTGACAATACACCATTTGCCATCCGTTCWGCATCACCTACAAGGCTTTTCATATCCGAAAGAAACTGAGAAATCGGCCTTTCAGGGCGTACAAATATCGCCATCTGAATCAAATGCCAAACCACCAGGATTACACCAAACCATGGCAACAGAACGCTAAACAGCATTGCCAGTGTCTGGGCCATACCCGGATCAAATGGCGCACCAGTTATGCTGCCCACCAGAACCGCCAAAACAAAATGCGCCAGCACCAGACCGATCAACARACCGTTCTTTTTCAATACCCTCAGGGTCCCTGCAAATAGCGTATTCTGTTGTGCAATCACCAGCATGACTTTGTTCTTAGCAACGGATTACGCCCGGAATTTGGCAAAACCACAGAAGATTAAGGGCGCAATCTGCACCAAAAAGAAAGAACCAGGCCAGACACCATCATTTTCTTTTCAGCCTAAATATTCGCCCCGCAGGGCAAAAAAAGCGCGCCCACTTGGGCGCACCTTCTGATAATTAAGCGGCACCGACCCCTAAGAAACGCGCGAACAGGATCTGGGGTCGGTGCCTATCCGGGGCTGGAAGCTCCCGGAATTAGTTAGCCTATTCTCCACCTCCAAGCTGGTGGACGTAAGCCGCAACTGCATTAATCTGGGAAGTGGTCAAACGCCCACTCCATGCTGGCATTTTAGAGTTACGCGCAAAGGTCACTGTTTGGGTGATGTCCTCAACGTCGCTGCCGAACAACCAGATAAAGTCTGTAAGGTTCGGCGCACCCTGTTCCCGGTCACCAGTGCCGTCTTCCAAGTGGCAGGACGAACAATTGTCTGCAAAGACTATCGCACCTTCGGTGGCCAGGGCCGCATCATTTTCCAGATCGCTAAGTGAGCGTACATAGTTTACAACCTGCACGATTTCCTCTTCTTCGAGGAATTCTCCAAAGGCCGGCATTTCTGAAAACCGCGTGTCATCATCATCGCTGCGGATACCAAAGGCGACAGTCTGAACAATATCGTCAATCTTACCACCCCAGAGCCAGTCATTGTCCAACAGGTTTGGATATATCCCGGAACCGGCGGCACCTGAACCATGGCACTGGATACAGTTRGTCCGAAAAACGGCTGCACCCGAATTAATCGCGTAACTTTGCAATTCCGCATCTGCCGACACCAATGTGATATCTGCCGTTGCAAGCTTCGCATCAATAGTGGCGTTTGCGACATTGAATTTCTCAATATCCGCGGCCACTTCACCGCGAGACGAATATCCAAGCAGACCCGGTGTCGCGCCTTTGATCAGCGGCCAGGCCGGATAGGCAATGACGTAACCAATGGCCCAAACGATGCAGGCATAAAGCGTCCACAACCACCAGCGCGGCAGGGGATTGTTAAACTCCTCRATRCCGTCCCAGCTATGGCCGGTTGTTTCCGGATCTTTCTTTTCTGGTGCTTTGGCCATTAGCGGGCCTCCTTTGTCCGGATGTCCTCATCCTGGGCAGGTTTGTCTTCGTAGCGAAACGGGATGTCAGCGATATCATCATAGATGCGCTTACTCCCGGGGCGGAACGCCCAGAAAACTGCGCCGACAAAGAAACCAAACAGCGCGATCAATACCCAGCTATCGGCTATTTCCCGAAAAATTGAATAGGTGTCCACTCTATTTCTCCTTTACCGGCTTGCGTCTGGGACGAAGGTTGAAAAATCAACCAAAGTACCCAGCATTTGCAAATAGGCGATCAACGCATCCATTTCGGAAATRCCCGGCTGTCCGTCAAAGTTGGCTACCTGCGCTTTTGGATAGCGTTCCAACAGACCATCGAAGTCACTGTCAGGGTCCGCCTGTGCGGCAAAATCGGCCTTTGCGACTTCGATCATCTCATCGGTGTATGGAACACCGACAATGCGATGCGTCGACATCAGTTCGTCAATGTATTTTCCATCAATTTGCTTGTTGAGCAGGAAGCTGTATTTCGGCATCACCGATTCCGGCACCACGGACTGAGGGTCGCTCAGGTGGTCTACATGCCACTCGTCCGAATAGCGACCACCAACCCGGGCCAGATCCGGCCCGGTTCGTTTAGATCCCCACTGGAACGGATGGTCATACATCGATTCCGCCGCCAGTGAATAATGGCCATAGCGTTCCACTTCGTCGCGCAATGCCCGGATCATCTGGCTGTGGCAAACATAGCAACCTTCACGGATGTAGATGTCGCGCCCGGTCAATTCAAGCGGCGAGTATGGACGCATGCCGTCCACCTCTTCGATCGTATTTTCCAGGTAGAACAATGGTGCGATTTCCACGATTCCGCCGATTGACACCACCACCAGACTGCCAACCAGCAGCAAAGTCGCGTTGGTTTCAATGAACTTATGTTTATCCAGGATACCCATGTTTCCGGCCCCCCTATTCAGCCGGAGCCATGGCAGGTGTCTCGGCATTCGCCGGTACACTGCGCACAGTCATCCAGAGGTTATAGCACATGATTATCGCACCTGTGAGGAACAAAGAGCCGCCGGTCGCGCGCACGATATTCATTGGCTTCTTGGCCGCCACCGTATCAGCAAACGAATTCACCAGGAAACCATTGGCATCAACTTCACGCCACATCAGGCCTTCCATAATGCCGCTGACCCACATCGAAGCCGCGTACAGAATGATCCCGATAGTCGCCAGCCAGAAGTGCCAGTTCACCAGGGACAGGCTATAAAGCCTTGGGCGGTTCCACAGTTTAGGCACAAGGAAGTAAAGCGCCCCAAAGGTGATCATGCCGTTCCAGCCCAAAGCACCTGAATGCACGTGGCCAATAGTCCAGTCGGTATAGTGTGACAGCGAGTTAACCGCCTTGATTGCCATCATCGGACCCTCAAAGGTCGACATGCCRTAAAAACCGATGGAAATTACCATCATCCGGATAACCGGGTCAGTACGCAGCTTGTCCCAGGCACCGGACAGCGTCATCAGACCGTTGATCATGCCGCCCCAGCTGGGCATCCACAATACGATCGAGAACACCATACCAAGCGTCATCGCCCAATCAGGCAGCGCCGTATAATACAAGTGGTGCGGACCGGCCCAGATATAAAGAAAGATCAGCGCCCAAAAGTGCACAATCGACAGCTTGTAGCTGTAGACCGGACGTCCGGCCTGTTTGGGCACGAAATAGTACATCATGCCCAGGAAGCCCGCCGTCAGGAAGAAGCCCACAGCATTGTGGCCATACCACCACTGGACCATGGCATCCTGAACGCCGGAAAAAACCTGCACCGATTTAGCACCGAATATCGATACCGGGATCGATAAGTTGTTGACGATATGTAGCATCGCGATTGTTACAATGAACGCCAGATAGAACCAGTTGGCCACATAGATGTGCTTTTCTTTACGGGTAAAGAGTGTACCCATAAAGACCATAAGATAGGCGACCCAGACGATTGTCAGCCAAATATCCACATACCATTCAGGTTCGGCATATTCTTTGGACTGTGTTGCCCCCATCAGATAACCGGTTGCGGCCATGTAGATGAACAACTGGTAACCCCAGAAAACAAACCATGCCAGGTTTCCACCCCAAAGCCGCACAGCACTGGTGCGCTGCACAACGTAAAACGAGGTCGCAATCAATGCGTTTCCACCGAAGGCAAAAATTACGGAAGATGTGTGGAGCGGCCGGAGACGGCCAAAGTTCCCGTAACCCTGCAACCATTCATAGTTCAGGCTGGGAAACGCTAGCTGGAAAGCAATCCACGTTCCGACTGTAAACCCAACTACTCCGAAAAATGCAGTTGCAATTACACCGGCCCGGATCGGTCCGTCCATGTATTCTTTGCCACTTGCCTTTACCGGCTCGTCGGTCTGACGTACCGACCAGAGAAACATTCCCCCCGCAATCAACATGATGGTAACGGCGTGCACTTGATATGCCAGATCCCGTGCATAGTTAGCAGCTATTGCTGCCAGCACTGTGATCAGCGCAAATACCGCCAGTTTGGTGTAGCTCCACATATTGCGTCCTTTGTTCTTTTGCCAGACAGACGCAATTAGCCCCCACCCAGTTCGACAGATTGTATTTGGCACATTGCCTGTACAACACTTTGATCTATGTCAAAAGGTTGAAGCATTAGTTTGATCGAAGTCAAAGCGCCGCACTCTGGAAAAGAGATTATAGAAACACTTTGGTTTTKCGGGACGATAAATATGACTTTTATGAACGTTACGACCGTTATCACGGATATGGAAATTGATCGGATTTCACTGGATGCGGCTGTTACAGTAGTTCGCCGGGATCGTGGGCATCTGGATGTATTGTGCGTTGGTATCGACCACACACAACCTGGGGCCTATTATGCAGGAGCCAATGCAATGACTTTGCAATCTGGTCTTGTCGAAGCTGAAAATGATGCGCGCAAATGTAAGGAAGCCGTCAAAAAAGTCCTTGATACCTATGAAATAAATTGGGCTGCCCAGGCAGTGTCTGCCCAACTTCCGGGACTTGCGCAGTTTCTGGCCCATCACACGCGGTTTGCCGACCTTGTGGTTCTTACACGACCCTACGGCGAAGGCAGGGGGCACGAAAAAGAGGCAATCGTTGAATCAGCCTTATTTGACGCCGGAGTCCCGGTTTTGGTGGTCCCTGACCACGGCAGTTTCCCCTCAGATATCGACCGCGTGGTCGTTGCCTGGGATGAAAGCTACGAAGCACTAACTGCGGTGCGTGCCGCGTTGCCGATCCTGAAAACGGCAGAGGTCGTCAATATAACACTGGTCGACCCACCTGCGCACGCACCGGATCGCTCGGATCCGGGTGGAGCGTTGTCGCTAATGCTGTCGCGTCACGGTGTACATGCGGAAGTTTCCGTTCTGGCAAAAACAATGCCGCGGGTGTCGGATGTGATAGCACGCCACGTCAAAGACCAGAATGCCGATCTGCTGGTGATGGGGGCCTACGGCCACTCTCGGATTCGCGAATCCATATTGGGCGGAGCAACCCGAAATACTTTACAGATGACCGAGATTCCGGTGCTAATGGCACACTAAGCCAATATGCCACCATCCGCATCGTCGCCGGTTTCGGCAATAAGGCGATCAAAGTCAGGGATGTAAACACTGCGATTGCCTTCAATGATTATTACTCCGTCCTTTTTCAGGGCAGATATTTGGCGGCTAACAGTTTCCAATGTCAGGCCAAGGTAATCTGCCATTGCCTCGCGAGTCAGCGGTAATTCAAACTTTGAACCATCCGGGGTTTTCGCCATATGTAACCGGGCCTCGCGCCGTGCGATAATCGACAGTAATGACGCAATCTTTTCACGCGCTGTTTTGCGGCCCAATACCAACATCCATTCGCGCGCCGCGTCCAGTTCATCCAGCGTCATTTCAAGCAAACGCTGGCTTAGATGCGGCGAAGTCTTCAATTTTTCTTCAAACGGTTTGCGGCGAAAACAGCAAAGGGTGAGATCGGAAATCGCCGTGACATCAAAGGATGCGAACTCGCGCCCTGGTCGCCCCAAAAAATCCGAAGGCAGCAATAGCCCGATCATCTGGGTGCGTCCGTCTTCCATGGTTTGCGTCAGAGATGCTATCCCGACAACTACCGACGCCACGAAATCCAGCTTGTCACCATACCACACCACTGGCTGCCCCGCCTCAAATGTGCGGTAATATTTRATGGTGTCCAGATACTCGAGTTCATCGGGCTCACAGCGCGCGCAAACCGCCCGGTGGCGGATCGGGCAGGTGCCGCAGTCTCGATTGTTAAAAACAGGGGCTTTCAAACTCTGTCCCTCAGTTGATCTGGATCATGGTAGGTAATTTTACTTCCCGAATAGATAATCGGATGTCTAAGTACTCGCAACTCAGAAAACTGGGGCTCTTTGACGCCCGTGTGCCACGCTACACGAGCTATCCAACTGCTCCACATTTTTCCGATTCGGTTGATCCCGTGTCCGCGAGAACATGGATAACGGCAATTCCGGAAGGTTCCAAGGTTTCGCTGTACATCCACATTCCGTTTTGTCGACGTCTGTGTTGGTTTTGTGCCTGCCGTACACAAGGCACAACCAAATTAGGACCGGTTGAGGCCTATGTCGGGACATTGAAAAAGGAATTGAAGCTAATTGCGACAATGTTGCCAAACGGGGTTGAGCTGGAGCATCTGCATTGGGGTGGTGGCACACCCACCTTGTTACCTGCCGATTCTATACGCGACCTTGCTAAGACGATATTTGGTCATGTTCCGCTGGCTAAGGACGCGCAGTTTTCGGTTGAGATTGATCCAAATGAAATTGATGACGAACGGCTGGACGCATTGGCGGAAGCGGGAATGAACCGGGCATCCATTGGGGTGCAAGACTTTGACCCGGAAATTCAGCAAACAATTGGACGAGAACAGAGTTTTGCAATCACTAAGGCGGCAGTAGACGGGCTGCGCGCACGCGGCATCCAGAGCCTGAACATGGATATTCTGTTTGGCCTGCCGCATCAGACACCCGAGCGGATCACAGATTCGGTGGAAAAAGTGGTTTCCATGTCGCCGGATCGGGTAGCATTATTTGGCTATGCCCATGTGCCCTGGATGGCCAAGCGACAAACCCTGATCCCCATGGAAGCACTGCCAAATCCGCCCGARCGTTTGACTTTGTATGAAACAGCGCGCGATATTTTCGTRGCAGATGGATACGTGGARATCGGTATTGACCACTTTGCACGTCCGGATGACGGGCTGGCAACTGCGCAGAAAAATCGCACGATGCGCCGGAATTTTCAGGGCTATACGGAAGATACCAGCACTGTGCTGATCGGTGTCGGGGCATCRGCGATATCGCGATAYCCGCAAGGGTATGCGCAGAAYGCTCCKTCCACTTCGGCCTATCAAAAAGCGGTACGTGGCGGCGAATTRTCTACCAGTCGCGGACACGAATTCACTGATGAAGACAAGTTACGGGGCCGGTTGATTGAAAAGCTRATGTGCGATTTTGAGWTATCTTACCGGGATATTGCAAWTGAGCTGARCCTGCCGGTTGCAGCTTTGCGCGCTGTCACCGCGTCCTTGATGGGTAGYTTCCCGGGRATGYTGACCGACACCGACGAAGCCCTGACCATATTGCCCCATGCCCGCCCGCTCACCCGGATGATCGCCCGCGAACTGGACGCCTACGCTGTTGACGCAAGTGGCCATAGTCCGGCAGTTTAGCAGAGCGCCTCTCGGCGCATTTCTTTAAGCCYTTCGGGCGGRTTGCCTCCGGCGGAAGTGTTTCTGAAAAGAAGAAGGGGTTGGAAACCCGTCAGGGCCGGTGTTAGCTGTTCGGCAGCTTTCAGATATTGTGAGGAAAAATGGGGCTTATAGAGCAGCTAGTAGCAATACTGGGTGTRAAAAATGTAYTGCAGGGTGCAGACGCCACACCCTATGGCCGCGACTGGATGGGGGCTTATGTTTCTCAACCGCATGTGGTTGTGCGCCCTGGAAATACTGCGGAAGTTTCAGCTGTGTTGCGGTTGGCCAATGATCGGGGAACCCCCGTTGTGCCGGTAGGTGGCAATACCGGGTTGGTCGGGGGAACCTTTGCTCCGGACCAGTTGATGATTTCGTTGGAGCGAATGAACAGCATTCGTGAAATTCGCCCGGATTCACGGATCGCAATTGTGGAATCCGGGGTRATTYTATCCAGACTGCACGACGCCGCCGACGCCCATGATCTGGCGTTTCCGCTGTTTTTCGGGGCGCGGGGCTCGGCGATGATTGGCGGTAATCTGTCGACCAATGCCGGGGGCTCGAATGTTCTTCGCTACGGCAATACCCGCGCGCTTTGTCTGGGGCTGGAAGTAGTTCTGGCCGATGGTCGGGTCATGGATTTGATGAGCGAGCTGCACAAGGACAATACCGGATACGACCTGAAAGACCTGTTTATCGGGGCAGAGGGGACGCTCGGGATTATCACCGCTGCTGTGCTGAAACTGGTACCACGCCCGGCTGCCTATGCGACAGCGATGGTTGCAGCAACGTCCCTGCCYGGCGCGCTGGACCTGCTGAACAAGCTGCAACAGGCAACGGGGGATATGGTTGAGGCATTTGAGTTTATGCCGCGTACTTATTTAAATCGGTTAGAACTGGCGCGCCCCGATCTGACGCCACCGCTTGGATATGATCAGGAWTTCACAATTTTGGTAGAGCTGGGCACAACGGCACCGAGGGACACGACGGCAGGTACCGACGGATCGGTGCCGGTTGTAAATCTGCTGGAAAATACGCTGGCGGATATGATGSAWGCMGGRCTCGCCCGCRACGCTGTMGTCGCGCARTCTGGAGCGGAGCGGCAAAAGATGTGGGCGATACGTGAGGTAGCGGCAGAGATTACTTTAGGGCGCAAACCCTATGTCGATACGGATGTATCGGTGCCACTTGATCGRGTGGAGACTTTTCTGGATCTGGCCCTCAACCGTCTGGCGGAAATTGACCCTCGCGCCGAAACCATAACCGTGGCGCATCTGGGCGATGGTAACTTGCATTTCACGGTGTGGCCGACGGTTGAAAGCGCGGAACACAAGGAAAGCATCCTGACAATGGTTGATCAGGTAACGATAGAGCTTGGCGGATCATTTTCAGCCGAGCATGGGATTGGGCTGTCAAAGCTCGGATCCATGGGGCGGGGTAAGGATGCGGTTGCGCTGGCGGTGATGCGGAGYATCAAGCAAGCCCTTGATCCAAAAGGAATAATGAACCCGGGCAAGGTACTGCCCGCTGTTTAGTGCGCTAGTGCCAGTCAAAGAACCCGTCGCCGGCACGTTCCAGTAACCGGGCGGCCATGGCGCGGCCCATATCTGCTCCGTCTTCAATCGCACCGGTCTGATCATCCGCATAGGCCTGCGATCCATCCGTGCGCAGWATCTCACCGCGCAAGCGCAATATACCGCCGGACAATTCCGCCAGCCCGGCAATCGGGGTCTGGCAGGAGCCGTCCARTGCTTCAAGAAAGGCGCGTTCTGCGGCTAACCTTTGCCCGGTTTCAACATGGTGAATAGCGCTCAGCATATCGGCAATCCTGCTATCATCGGCGCGCCGTTCGATCCCGATTGCGCCCTGCGCGACGGCGGGTAACATGGCCTCGGGTGCGATGGCTTCGGCTGGTACATTCTCTGCCCCCAACCGGTTCAATCCGGCGATGGCCAGGAAGGTCGCCTGCGCCACGCCTTCGTTCAGTTTTCGCAAACGTGTCTGCACGTTGCCGCGAAATTCGACAATTTTGAGGTCGGGGCGTTTGTGAAGCATTTGGGCCTTACGACGCAAGCTCGAGGTGCCAACCACAGCCCCTTTTGCCAACCCATCCAGCCCCCCCGGACTAAATGACACAAACCCATCTCGCGGGTCTTCGCGGGGCAGGTAACAATCCAGTAGCAGGCCATTCGGTTGCAGAACAGGCATGTCCTTCATCGAATGCACGGCGATGTCGATTGCACCACTAAGCAGATCATCTTCGATCTCGCGGGTGAATAACCCCTTGCCACCAATATCTTTTAACGGGCGATCCTGTATCCGGTCGCCCGTGGTGGTGATGACGATCACCTTGTACGCATCTTCGGGCAGATCAAACGCGGCCATCAAACGGCGGCGGGTCTCATGGGCCTGTGCCAGCGCCAGTGGTGAGCCACGGGTGCCAATTTTCAGTGGGTTTCCAGGATCGGGTAAATTCATTGTCATAACAGCCTGAATACTTGCGACACCGGGTCCTGACAACCACCCATTGGGTTGACAAAGAGTTGCAGGCACAAGACCTAACGGGGGAAGTTGTTTAAGGGGCGTGAGATGGCGGAACAAAAGAATTTACTGCGGGCGTTGGCTGGTGAGACTTTGACCGTACCCCCCGTCTGGATGATGCGACAGGCGGGACGGTATTTACCGGAATATAAAGCGACGCGGGCGCTGGCCGGAGATTTTCTGTCCCTGTGCTACAACCCTGATCTTGCAGCAGAAGTTACCCTGCARCCGATCCGGCGCTATGGGTTTGATGCGGCGATATTGTTTGCGGATATTTTGCTTGTACCACAGGCACTTGGGGCGGATTTGTGGTTTGTCACCGGTGAAGGGCCGCGACTTTCGACGATCACTACGCCGGGTGGTGTGGCGGCTTTGAAACCAGTTGGGGATATCCACGAAACCTTATCGCCAATTTACGAAACTATCAAAATCCTAAGTCGGGAACTACCTGATAACACTGCACTAATTGGCTTTGCTGGTGCGCCTTGGACTGTCGCCACATACATGATTGCCGGGCGTGGCACGCCGGATCAGGGGCCAGCGCATGCGCTGATTGCCGAGGATCGCGCGACGTTTGAGGCGTTGTTGGATCGGATCACTGAGGCCACAATATCCTATCTTTCCAAACAGATAGAGGCCGGGGTCGAGGTGGTAAAACTGTTCGACAGCTGGGCCGGGTCGCTAAAAGGCACGGATTTTGACCAATACGCACTGGCCCCGGCTGTGCAGATCATTGGGGCGTTGAAGGCCAGGTATCCGCACATACCGGTGATTGCGTTCCCTCGGGAAGCGGGGGATCGCTATATCGGCTTTGCCAAAGYGACCRGMGCMGACTGTGTTGCAGTCGATAATTCCGTTTCCGCCCAATGGGTTGCGGAAAACGTGCAGGTGGATGGCTGCGTTCAGGGCAACCTGGCACCGGGGCATATGGTGACCGGGGGACAGGCGCTGGTCGATGAGACAAAGCGCATCATAAAGACGTTTTCCAAAGGGCCGCATATCTTTAACCTTGGTCACGGGATCACCCCGGATGCAGATCCGGAAAACGTGCAACTGATGATCGACACAATCCGGGGATAATCGTGCAAATGGTAATATTGGTACCTATGAATTGTACAAACACGGTTTGAAAGCCGGGATTTGAGCCTGCGAACGGGCCGGTAGGTTTGCGTTTACCGGTGGCGGTTAGCCTGATGCTCCCTGCCCCAACGAAATTGAAATCCATGCCCGCCATGATCAGCATCACCCTGAGCAAGTTGCGCCGTCGACTGGGGCATGTTGCTTCCCGCGTCAACCACACTGGTAACCGGGTGAGAATCCTCAGCCACGGCAAAAATCTGGCGGCATTAGTGCCAATATCGGATTACGTTGCGTTGGAGGAAGCCGATGCCAAATCGCTGCAATACAAAGAATACCAGATGGCCGAGCAAATGCAGCGCTGGAGCGAAATAAAGAAAAACATCGCGCTGGAACGGGAACGGGATAATTCGCAATTGACCTGTAGGTCAGGTGGCAGGCAATTTCCAGAGCAGCCGATGGGCCGCTGAGCGGGCTAAGATGCTTAATCAGTAATTGGACCGTCACCAACGCGGGGGTGGGGTCTGGCACCGTCAGATACCGCGACACACATAACAATTTCATCTGCGCGTGGGGCATCTGCGATCATCACGGTCATGGTATCAAAATGATCAAATGACCAAGCGATGTCCTTGTGCCCGATTGGGATATCGATGGACGTTCCAGCGGTGGCAACCTTTGCGTTGGACGGAATCAGAGATTTACCGCCGCCAACCGCCGCCCGCATTGGTTTCCCAAGTTTAGGATGGATCATCGCGCCGCCATGCTCAATGTCACCGGCGAGGCCAATGATGGCCGCTTTTCCATAGCTGACGGGCGGATTGGGTAATGCTTTCATCGCATCATTTATCAGCCTTTCACCCAACTCTCCGCCCAGATCAAAAAGCGGCGACAGGTCTTCGGCAAACTTACCGGCAAAAGGGTTTTGTACGACAACCATGGCGACTATTCTGGTTATTGGTGCGCAGGGTTTACCGCTTGCGTCGGTTTCAATGGTTTCTTTGACCAACACCGATTTTCGAATGTTCATGTTTCTAATCCCTTTGAATAGACATTCTTACCCATGGCTGCGCCAACTGCCCACACCTACCGGCGTATGGTGGGCAAAATGCTGTAACTATTGATCAGTGGATAGATTTAATCCAAATTACTTCTATAGAAAGTATTTTCATGGACTCTGTTGCCCAAATCCACCCTACCAAAACCGAGGGCGCGATCCTGTCAAAGGCCGGGTTTCGCGCGGCCAAAGCCCTTGGGCTTGGCCAGAAAACCCTTGGAGATGCGATTGGGGTCAGCAGTGCCACCGTGTCCCGGATGAAGGATGGCGGGTTTGCGCTGATGAGCTAGCTAATCCGTATTTTCCGCTCGCTCGATGTGATTGTTGGTGGTGACCGGGTTGCGATGAAATCATGGATGGCAGCGAATAACCGTGATCTGCGCGGCGTGCCCAAGGGGCTGGTTGTCAGCACGGCCGGACTGATCAATGTGATGAATTATCTTGATGCGCAGCGTGCTCCGCTCTGAGCCATATATCGGCCGCGTCTGGCGGATTGTGGAAGGGCAGCATCTGATGTCGACCATGGCACTGGTGGACAGTCTGCAAGAGCAGCGGTTGCTTGAGGATATTCTCGAACGCTCCAAACCTGCGGTTCCCACTGAATGTCAGCATCTGCATTACCTGATGGCAGCACCGTTTCGATTCGGGTTGTACCCGGTGGATTCGCAGTTTCGTCGCGGCTGCGGTTGATTTGATAGACGGGCCGTTGTCGGCGCAGGCGGTCAAGTGGACCGACCCGGATGATTATACGGCCTGTCTGGAACTGACTGATCGGGCGCGGGGGATCGGTGCCGGGTTGATCCGGTATGCTTCGGTGCGCCACCCGGAGGGGTTGGCGAATGTGGCGGTGCTGGACTGTGCTGGGTTTGCAGGGGCCGCACCTGAGGAGCGGCAGACGTGGAAGATTGTGCTGCGGGATCGTGGCGCTGTGGTGGTTCGGGAGTTTCCCTATGCGGCGCGGGAGATGAAGGTTGAGGGGGCGAGGTTGGGGTTTGTCTAGTTGCAACTGCAATTTAATCCGTTTCGGATGCTTGACAAATTCTATCTGCAGATTTATCTGTGCAGATAGAATTTATCTGGAGTTGGCCCGTGACCCTAAAAATGACCGTTACAAATGTTGCCGAAATCGAAAAGGGGCTTTGGAAGTTCAAAATGCCACCTCATCAAATCAGATTATTTGGAGAACCCAAATCAAACGTTGGGGAGAGGAGTATTTTAATTTTTTCCGATTTTATCTTCGATCCAATTGAAAAGAAAATTCACTTTGAAGCGGACGCTGTTACAGCACTAAATGTTGGAACTCTCGCTGATGTCTTAGGAATGTCCGCAACTTCTGAGCTTGATGCAAAAAGCAATCAAGGATCAAATGCCCGCACAAGTCAAGATGACTTTGGGTCTGGTGATCGCAGGTTTCTAGAGATGGTTAAGGCAGAGCTTCCGCCACATATGCAAGAGGCATCCCTGCTGTTGTTAAAGGAAATTCGGGCTCGTTCATCTGGCGATCTGAAAAAGGGCATGAGCCGAAACTTTAGCGACACACCAGATAATTTTTGGTACGTGATAGTCCAACCAAGAATCGAACAGCTTTCGATCACTGTGCGAGGTCCTGTTGGTCACTTTGAAAACCTGGCCAACCTACCAATTAAAGACGATCGCGGAAATACCTTGTTCAAAGTTACCGGCCCAGAAGATGTTCCCGCAGCAGTTGAAATTATTTTTCATGCAATCCGAAAATCATAGACCGGTTTGAAACTAAAAACACCTAACAATAGATTCTTTCCYTAAACCCACTTGGCCAGCGGTGGCAGGCTCATCAGCACTGCGTTGGCGTCGTGGCCGGTTTCAAGGCCGAACTTGGTGCCCCGGTCATAGACCAGATTGTATTCGGCATAGAGGCCGCGGTGGATCAGTTGGGTGTCTTTGTCGGCGTCCGTCCAAGGCATGTCGCGGCGTTTTTCTACCAGCGGCACATAGGCCGGCAAAAACGCGCGGCCTGCGGATTGGGTGAAGGCAAAGTCAGCTTCCCAGTCGTCGGTGTTGTGGTCGTCGAAGAAAAGCCCACCAACACCCCGCGGTTCATCCCGATGGCGCAGGTAAAAGTAATCATCGCACCAGTCTTTGTAGCGGCGATACGTGTCCTCACCAAACGGTGCGCAGGCGTCTTTGGCTGTTTTGTGCCAGTGCACGCAATCCTCGTCAAAGCCGTAATACGGGGTCAGGTCATAACCACCTCCAAACCAGTAAACCGGTTCCGCATTCTTCGGCGTGGCGATGAAAAATCTTACGTTGGCGTGGGACGTAGGCACGTAAGGGTTGTTCGGGTGAATCACCAGGGAGACACCCATAGCCTGCCAGGGCGCACCAGCCAGATGGGGGCGATGTGCTGTGGCCGACGCCGGCATGGTCTCGCCCATCACGTGGGAAAAGTTGACCCCACCTTTTTCGAAGATGCGACCATCACTGATCACACGGCTCACACCGCCGCCGCCTTCAGGGCGATCCCAAGCGTCGCGAACCAACTCTGTACCGCCTTCCAATGCTTCCAGGCGTTGACAGATGGCGTCCTGCAAGCCAAGCAGATACTGCTTGACCGCATTACTATCGGGTTGCTGTGGCATGAACTCTCCTAACGAAGCTGTTTTCCGCTGACAATATCAATAATCCGGCTGGGTTTCCGGTTACCGCCAAGGTCGCCCGGAACAATCTGGTCGAGCTGGTCGCCAAAGTAGCGGCGAACCTGTGAGGCGTCGAGGGCCGGCTCTTGCCCAGCCGGATTACAGGACGTGGATACCAGAGGCATGCCGGCGCTCTCACACAGGGCTTTAACCACCGGATGCTCGCTGACTCTGACAGCAATCGAGCTATGGCTGCCACGTACCCAGTCAGGAACCTGTCTGTTTACATCTGGCAGCAAACAGGTCACCGGGC
>NVTR01000063.1 GCA_002732955.1 Marinosulfonomonas sp. | reverse complement strand
GCCGAAGACGCGCGTCAGGCAAGGGCTTATGGCTATGTTTTTCAGGCAGCGGGSCTGTATCCGTGGCGCACCATTGCGGGCAATATTAAGCTGCCGCTTGAGATCATGGGGTATAGTAAATCCGATCAGGCTGAACACGTGAGGAAAGTGTTGCAACTTGTTGATCTGGAAGGGTTTGAGCGGAAATTTCCGTGGCAGTTGTCGGGCGGCATGCAGCAGCGCGCCAGCATCGCGCGGGCGTTGGCGTTTGACGCCGATATCTTGCTGATGGATGAGCCGTTTGGGGCGCTGGATGAAATTGTGCGCGACCATCTGAATGAGCAGCTTTTACAACTGTGGGCGCGCACCGAAAAAACCATCGCCTTTGTCACCCATTCGATCCCCGAGGCGGTCTATCTGTCCACGAAAATTGTAGTGATGTCACCCCGACCGGGGCGGATTGCCGAGGTGATCGACAGCCCGCTGCCCCGTGAGCGGCCCTTGAACATTCGTGACAGCAAGGAATTTATTGATCTGGCACACCGGGTGCGAGAAGGTTTACGGGCGGGGCATAGCGATGAAACGTCTGTTTGAACTTGTTGAACCGCGCCGGTTCTGGTCGAACCTGATTGGCTATCTGATCGTGTTGGCACTGTTTGTTTTCGGTCCTGAAATGACCGGGTTCATGGGGCAGGCGGTCTGGGCCTATATCTGGTTYTAYCCGATCTAYTATGTSGGMATGCTGATYTATCGNKATGNRGCGTGRRMAGGGCGNRCARGNNTGAARTCMMTWKTYCCCATMSYRACRGTYCTNMGCGNCCATWKTSGTKRTCTGGTACGCCGGTGCTRTCTGGATGAACAGCCAGTGGACGCTGGATCAGGCMGAGCGGGCCGGGACGCAAGTGACATTTGGCGACATTYTGCGCGACACCATGCAGCAAGACCGCGCYATTCTGCCCGCCCCGCATCAGGTGGCGGTGGAGTTGTGGAAAACCACGGTTCTGAAAAAGGTGACCTCTAAACGCTCGCTGGTGTTTCACGGCTGGATAACGCTGCGCTCAACCCTGTGGGGATTTGCRCTGGGGTCGGCTGYGGGGCTGAGCCTTGCGGTGGCCATTGTTTATTCGCGGGTGATGGATATGGGGGTCATGCCCTGGGCGATCATTTCCCAGACCATCCCGATTGTGGCGCTGGCGCCGATGATCATYGTGCTGAGCAACGCGCTGGGCATTGAGCAACGCATCGTGCCCAAGGCGATCATCGCCGCCTATTTGTGTTTCTTTCCGATTCTTGTGGGCATGGTCAAAGGCCTGCGCAGCCCGGATTCAATGCAACTGGATCTGATGAAAACCTATAATGCCAATGCCGGGCAAAGTTTCTGGAAGCTGCGGCTGCCCAGTTCCATGCCGTTCCTGTTCACATCGATGAAAATCGGCATTGCGGCGGCGCTGGTGGGGACCATTGTCGGTGAATTGCCAACMGGCGCGCTGCGYGGTCTTGGCGCACGTATTYTAGTGGGGGATCAGTTTGGCCCCCCKATCCGCATCTGGAGTGCTTTGGTGTCGGCGGCCATTCTGGCGGGCGCTTTGGTGGCGATTGTCGGGTTGTTGCAAAAGATAACGCTTAAACGCATGGGAATGTCCCAATGAGCTGGGTTATCGGGGCRTTGGTCTTCTGGGCGGGSGCAAGYTTTGTCAATATCCGCATTGCGGCGTCCCCKGCCAACCGMTCSCGCTGGGCSACSATWYTGGTGCCGCTGCTGTTTGGTCTGGCCATACTGGTGCTGTGGGAAGGGCTGGTGCGCGGGCTAGGCGTCAACCGGGTGATCCTGCCCCCGCCAACCGAGATATGGGCGAAATTCATCACCGAGGGCCCGACCCTGTGGAAGGATTTTGTGCAAACGGTGCTCAAGGGCGCGTTGTCTGGTTTTGTCATCGGGTGCAGCGCCGGGTTTGGTGTCGCCATTCTGGTGGACCGGTCGCAGTTTTTGCAAAAAGGTCTGCTGCCGATTGGTAATTTTGTTGCTGCACTGCCGATCATCGGCATCGCCCCGATCATGGTGAAATGGTACGGTTTTGGCTGGGAAAGCAAGTCCGCCGTTGTGGTGGTGATGGTGTTTTTTCCCATGCTGATCAACACGGTGCAGGGCTTGCGCGAAACCAGCGCCATGCAGCGCGACCTGATGGTGACCTATGCTGCCAGCTACTGGCAAACCATGTTCAAACTGCGCCTGCCTGCGGCCATGCCGTTCGTCTTCAACGGCCTGAAAATCGCTTCGACGCTGGCGCTGATCGGCGCGATTGTGGCCGAATATTTCGGCTCGCCGATTTTTGGCATGGGGTTTCGCATATCCGCCGCCGCCGGGCGGTTGGCCATGGACATGGTCTGGGCCGAAATATTGGTTGCGGCCATGGCTGGCTCGGCCTTGTATGGTACGGTGACTTTGATTGAGAAGGGGGTGACATTCTGGCACCCTTCCCAAAGGAAATAAGAACGAAACGAAAAAGACTTCAACAAGGGAGAACGAAAATGAAGAAACTGATTTTATCAAGCGTGGCGGGGATGGCTATGGCGTCSGGGGCTTTTGCTGCACCTGAYGATATGACGATCCAGYTKAAATGGGTCACRCAGGCGCAGTTTGCCGGCTATTATGTGGCGCTGGAAAATGGGTTTTACGCCGACGAAGATCTGAACGTGACGGTAAAGCCGGGTGGCCCGGATGTGGCCCCTGTGCAGGTGCTGCTGGGTGGCGGCGCCGATGTGATGGTTGACTGGATGCCGTCTGCTTTGGCCGCGCGCGAACAGGGCGCACCGATCGTAAATATCGCGCAGCCGTTTGCGACTTCTGGCCTAATGCTGACCTGTCTTGCAGAATACGGCATCAATTCCCCGGCTGATTTTCCGGGCAATACACTGGGSACATGGTTCTTTGGCAACGAAATTCCGCTGCTCGCCTGGATGGGCAAGCTGGGTTATGCCACCGATGGGTCCGAGGGCGGTGTGACCATTCAAAAGATCAACTTTAACGTTGATCCGCTGCTGCAAAAGCAGGTCCAGTGCGCCACCACCATGWCCTATAACGAATACTGGCAGGTGATTGACGCCGGTATCACGCCTGACGAACTGGTTGTGTTCAAGTACGAAGATGAAGGCATCTCGACGCTGGAAGACGGGYTGTATGTSACCGARGACTCTCTGGCCGACCCGGCTGARGTGGACAAGCTGGTRCGTTTCGTGCGCGCGTCGATGAAGGGCTGGAAATGGGCCGAAGAAAACCCGGATGCCGCCGCAGACATCGTGCTGGAATACGACGAAACCGGTGCCCAGACTGAAAAGCACCAGCGCCGTATGATGGGCGAAATTGCCAAGCTGACGGCGGGTTCTGACGGAACGCTGGACGTGGCAGCCTATGAGCGCACCGTGGCAATTGTGTTGGAAGGCGGCGTTATATCTGCCGCTCCTACAGGTGCATGGACCCATGCGATAACGGACGCAGCTTTGAACTAATTGGTTCAAACAACTGAAATATTTGGTGCGGCCTTTCGGGGCCGCACTTTTTTATTGCGTGGGTGATGGATTAGCACAAAGATCGAAGACGAAATAGGCTAGGGGTGGTCGAAATGWATCTTGCAAACTGGTTGGTGCGAACGGCCGCAGTAAACGGGGGAAAACCCGCCCTTTTCCATGGGCGCAAACCGGTGGCTGATTACGCTACATTTGCAAGACAGGCGGCCTGCATCGGTGCAGCATTGGTGGCGCAGGGGGTAATGCCCGGYGATCGTGTTGCGATATTCCTGAAAAACACCCCGGAATACCTGGCGGTAAAATATGGCATTTGGTTTGCTGGCGCGGCCGCGGTGCCGATAAATGCCAAACTACACGGAAAAGAAGCCGCCTGGATCATCGAAAATGCCGGGGCAACACTGGTTTTCACGTCGCTTGAATTGCAGAAAGAACTGGTAAATGCCGGGGTGTCTTGCCCGCAGGTTGATGTCTWTGGCGCGGATTATCAGAAAATTCTGGATACTGAGCCATTACCCGAAGTTGTTTCGCGCCAGCCRRACGATCTGGCCTGGCTRTTCTACACCTCTGGTACCACTGGAAAACCCAAGGGCGTGATCGTAASCCATGGAATGTTGGTTGCCATGTCACTTAGCTATTTTGTGGACGCCGATCAGGTAAAAAAAGAAGACACAACACTATACGCCGCRCCGCTTAGTCATGGTGCCGGAATTTACAGCATGATGCACGTTCTGGTTGGGGCAGGGCATGTTTTCCCCCCGTCGGGTGGTTTTGATGAGGCCGAGATTTTCAAACTGGCGAARCATTTTGGCTCGGTTCACATGTTTGCCGCCCCGACAATGGTAAAACGGATGACCGAGGTCGCAAAATCATCCGGCAAAACCGGCGAAGGGTTGCGCACAGTGGTTTATGYCGGCGGGCCGATGTACCTGGCGGATATAGTAGACGCAGTYGAACATTTAGGGCCGATTTTTGTGCAGATYTACGGGCAGGGGGAATGTCCGATGTCGATYACTGCGCTGTCCCGGGCCGATGTGGCTGAGCGGGATCATCCACGTTGGCGCGAACGTGTCAGCTCCGTCGGGCGGGCGCAGTCGGTTGTTGAAGTGATGATTGGTGACGAAAATGGTGTCCAACTTCCGCACGGCGAAATCGGTGAGATACTGGTGCGAGGCGAGCCAGTTATGCCGGGCTATTGGCAGAATGATGCAGCGACTGCCAAAGCGTTTGTTAATGACTGGTTGCTGACCGGGGACATGGGTTTCATGGACCGGGACGGCTACTTGACCATGAAGGACCGGTCCAAAGACATGATTATATCTGGTGGTTCAAACATATACCCCCGCGAAGTTGAGGAGGTTTTGCTGTCCCACGAGGGCGTATCCGAGGCTTCAGTTGTCGGGCGGGAAAATCCGGATTGGGGAGAAGATGTCGTGGCGTTTGTCGTAAAAACTTTCGATTCCAGCGTGTCAGAAGACGAACTGGACGCGCTATGCCTTGCACAAATCGCACGTTTCAAGCGCCCAAAGACCTATTTTTGGGTCCAGGAATTGCCCAAAAACAACTATGGAAAAGTATTGAAGACAGTGCTGCGTGACCGGCTGGCCAGTAGCATCTGAAAATACATGAACCGGAATTGGGCGTGCATACACCTAGGTTTCAAAGGATATARCGGCGCCARTAAAACCAAATAGAAAGCGTTGAAAGCTAATCTTGCGGTTTAGAAGTAGTGTCAGTTCAGATTACGTTTAGCCGAACTGGGAATTTCAATAATTTGTAAACCAGAAATTGCGATTATCCGGGCAACTTTGTCTGGGAATTTTGATGAATGTCTGAGCCTGTGAATCCTTCAGTACTTCGGCGTATGCTCAGTACGCCAGCCAGCCAACTTGATCAGTTGGAAATGTCGCCAGCGAAGTCGCTGCAACTTGCTGTTGCCCGCGGTGCTGAAGGATTTGCCGGGCTTACCGCCTCGGTGTCCGAGTTTCGCGAGGAAAGATTGTCTTTGGACGGGATAGTTCAGTCCCTGGAAAAACCACACCTGATCCACAARCTGAGCACACCTGGCGGAATAAATGGCCTGGCTCTGTGGGATTCAGCATCTGTTTCTGCTTTGACTGAGTTTTTGATAACCGGGCGCATGGCGGCTAAGCCCCCRCAAGCCCGGCATCCTACAACCACTGATGCGGCCGTAATCACGGGCCTTCTAAGCCGAATATTGGAAATATTTGATCAGGAATTGTTAAATGTAAGTGACTTACCCCCGGTGCGCGGTTTTAAACCTTCAATGACATTTRACGACGCGCGCGCCGTGTCGATGGCTTTTGATGAAATGGCCTATCGGATGTACTGCATAACATTGGATTTGGGGAATGGCGCCAGAACAGGGGTGCTGAAGTTGATTTTTCCCTGGGAAAAAAAGATGGCGAAATCAGATGCGCCCTCCAGCAGCAATAGTTGGAAATCAGACTGGCATCAAAATATTAAGAATTCAAATGTCATGGTTGAGGCTGTTTTAGTTCGCCTGTCGTTAACTCTGGAGCAAATGGAAAATTTGAAAATTGGTTCTGACATCCCTGTCCCGTTGGAAACAATAGCCAGGGTTTCGGTTGAAGGGGCTGATGGAAAGCGTGTCGCAGTTGGGCGGTTGGGGCAAAGTAACGGGTTTCGTGCGGTACGAATAGCAATTGGCAGCCCTGCAACTGACCAACAATCCAGCAATTTCTCGGCCGCCGGAACAAATAAGGATGTTCGTGAATTAGCTCCAAATGTCGCACCAACACCGACACCAGAAATCCAAGAGCAAAAAGARCCCGAAGAAGCCGACCGTGAACAGGCCTCGGAAGACAAATTAACCACAAAAGACGAGAAGTTTCGTAATTCTGCTTAAGGAAGTGGAATTGTTTCGCTTCCCGTTGATTTGGGTCAAAGTCAATATGCCGGATTTATTCGATTATCACAGGCAAAGGAGAATTTATCATGACGTCTGTGAACCAACGAAAGTTAACCCTTGAGGCACGATTGAAAGAACTGAACGCAAGACTTCATGTCATTGACGATGAACTGGAATCGCACAATTCCCCGGATTGGGAAGAGCTTGCGGTTGAGCGGGAAACCGATGAGGTGCTGGAAGGCATGGGGCTGTCCGCGCAAGAAGAAATAAAGACAATTAATGCGGCACTACTTCGCATGGATGAGGGTGAATTTGGTTATTGCGTCACCTGTGGTACTCAGGTCTCTGAGGAACGACTGGATATTTTACCCTACACGCCGTTTTGTCAGAAATGTGCAGCAGAGCACGCGAAGAACCAGTGAGAATTGCGCAATGTCAGGCGACAAATCCGTCTGAAATCCTAAACAATGACATATGGGGYAATGTGCCAGTTCAGCTTTAGCCCAGCAGTATTCCAATMACGACCATCATCAAGCCAATTGTGCTAACGGCCAGCGCACCCATATTAAGGGCGACAAGTTGCTGAAGGCGGTTTTTTGTTTGAGTTTCATCCAGTTTTTCAGCACGAATTTTAAACGCTGCCCGGATACAATAGGTCAGCCCGAAAACACCTATGACAGCCACCATGGTACCGGGCCAGATTAACCAATCCATTGTCGTTCCCTCATACAAACTGCGCGCTGCCCGCCTAGCACCAACCAAATGGGTAAAGCAAGTACTGAACCGCTTGCCCTAAGCCGGGCAGGGCGGTAGGGGTCGCCCAGCAAAACTTTCAGAAAGGCCGCCCTATGAACGATACAGTTGTCGATAGTTCTTACCGTGTTACCGCAGACGAACTGCGCCAGTTTATCGAACGCTTTGAGCGTCTTGAAGCCGAAAAAAAGGACATAGCTGACCAGCAAAAGGAAGTAATGGCCGAAGCCAAAGGGCGCGGCTACGACACTAAAGTATTGCGAAAACTGGTGGCCATGCGCAGACGAGATCGCGAAGACCTGGCGGAAGAAGAAGCCGTTCTGGAATTATATAAGCAAGCCCTGGGGATGTAATCCCATAGACCTATCACGGAGAAATRAAYTTTACMCCCGGWAGAYGGGAAATTTCATGCAGGTCTTCCTCATAATTCTCAGTCAGRCGGGTCACTAAYTCTTCGTTCCAGCCCGGTACGTCCAGTACTTCTTCTACGGCATATTCCTTGGCGTATTTATCCAGAAAAGCGACAAGAATTCGGCGCCTCTGGGATTCTGATTGCGGCGGGTGGTTTGAAAGGTAAGTGCGCAGACGGCGCATTCCTTCCTTBTTCATGATCGTGGCCAGTACATTAAAACCACCATTYAGCTTGGTRAACGGGTCGTGCCCGGAAACTTCACGGATCACTTCTGGCCAGATCAGYGGCGTATCTTCRTTGCWCCAGACAGTWATCTGGYTGTCRGGGTTGGWTTCCTTGATCGCYAAAATCACATCAGACCAGCGTATCTGCTCCAGATCGACGCCATCAAGGAATGTTTCAAAATCGCTTACGTTGTTTTCTTTATGGTGGAACGCTGCCGGAATAAAGGTCGCGGGATTTCGAATTGCCAGAAAGAATTCAACCGTCAGATCCGGAAACAAGCTTCGCAGCCATCCTGGCTTGAATCCAGCTTTTTCGTAAAGCAAACCGTTCTCAAAAATACGCCCGGGCACGCACATGAAATGCTCAAATGTCAGCACCACCCGCTCTGAGGTGTCATCGTCAACGATTGAGTCGAGCAGCATATCGCGGGTATTTTTGCTAGCAACTTCCCCACGCAGTTTCTGCGCCGCGCGTACAATAGTTTTACGATAACGCCCTGGCCCCGGAATGCTGATACATTCTTTTGCCAGCGGACCTTTGTTTTGCAACAGTGTTTTCAAAAGACGTTCTTCGTCAGTGCAATGAGCGCCTAAATGAATTGCAACCTGCATAATTCTTAGTTTACCAAAATGTTATTGTTTGCCTAAGTATAGGCAGATTTCTGGACAGATAAACCGCTTTTGGGTAGGGGTGTTCAAATGACCAAGGAAAACACTCAGATTCGGAACAAAACTGCATTACGCCTGACCCTTGACCGTTGGTCTGTAGGGTCGGCATTGATTGCTTTGTTGGTTGTTTTACCAATAGGGGCAGTGCTGTGGATTGCACTGACACCCGGCGAAAATATATGGCCGCATCTGGTGGCCACTACTTTACCGCGCTACTTGAAAAATACAGCTATCCTGGTGGTATCAGTTGGCGCGCTGGCTGCTGCAACAGGTACTGGGGCCGCGTGGTTGGTGACAATGTACCGGTTCCCGGGATCCCGCGCCTTTCAATGGCTGCTCCTGTTGCCCCTGTCGATTCCGGCCTATGTTGGCGCTTACGCATTGGTGGATTTTCTTGAATATGCCGGGCCGGTTCAGACAGCTATGCGCGGCGCATTTGGTTGGCAATCAGCCCGCGACTATTGGTTCCCGGAAATACGTTCTATTGGGGCGGCAGTAGTCGTCTTGGCTGCAGCACTTTTCCCTTACGTATTCTTGCTGGTTCGCACTGCGTTGCGGGAACAATCTGGCAGCAGTTATGAAGTCGCGCGCGCCCTTGGGGCAGGGCCGATTGAGCGATTTTGGCGGGTCGGCCTACCGCTGGCGCGCCCGGCTATCGCTGCGGGCAGTGCAATAGTAATGATGGAAACCATCAGCGATTTCGGTGCCGTTTCATTCTTTTCGGTGCAAACCCTGACCACGGGTATTTTCAGCACATGGCTGGAAGGTGGTAATCGGGCCGGGGCGGCGCAGATTGCCAGCCTGATCCTTATCGGTGTTTTTGTGCTGGTGGCGCTGGAAAAAAAGGGCAGGGGGCGTTCGCGCTTCTACCAGCTATCTCGCCCTCAGCGCGCGGTAATCGCAATGCCACTGGCGGGTTGGCGAGCTGGGTCGGCGGCATTTTTTTGTTTCATTCCGTTTGCGGTCGGTTTCTTGCTGCCTGTCGTTGTATTTTTATTCCACGCTTTGGAAAATTCCGACAACTGGCTGGATCCCGAACTGGGCCGCGCTTTTGTTAATACGTTGTATGTCGGCGGAACTGCGGCGGTATTAACGGTCCTGGCTGCTTTATTTATGGTCTACGGCGTGCGTATGTCCGGGCGAAAAATTCCCGCACTATTGTTGCCTTTGACGGCAATAGGTTATGCCGCACCAGGCGCTGTCCTTGCCGTTGGCATTTTATTCCCTCTTTCAAAAATGGATAATGCAATGGCAGATTTGCTTGTGAAGATAAGTGGATACGAAGTTGGATTGTTAATGACCGGAACCGCTTTCGCGGTGATATTCGCATATTTCGTGCGCTTTTTTGCAATAGCGCAGGGGGCTGTGGATGCAGCGTTTGGTCGCGTTGCACCGTCTTTGTCGATGGCCGCACGCTCGCTCGGTCAAACACCGGGGGGAACCCTGCGCCGGGTCTATTTTCCGCTGATACGGGGCTCAGTAGGCACAGCACTATTGCTGGTGTTTGTGGATTGCGTAAAAGAACTGCCCGCAACATTGCTGTTGCGCCCGTTTAATTTCAACACGCTTTCCACCCGGGTCTATGAGAAAGCATCATTGGAACAGTTAGGCGATGCCTCTCCGGCGGCATTGCTGGTGATAAGTGTCGGGTTGGCAGCTGTGCTGTTTTTGGCGCGAAATCAAAGACGCGCCTAATCCATTTGCKGTCTGTCTTCCTATATATTTATAGATATTTGTGGTAAATAAATTGGTACCCCYATTTTTCACTATTWGCACCACACGGGGGCTTGCACGGGGCTTCCCAAAATCGTAAGTGCATCCGCGTGCCCCTATAGCTCAGCTGGTAGAGCAATTGATTTGTAATCAATAGGTCCGCGGTTCGAGTCCGTGTGGGGGCACCATTTCAGCATTTCATAACGTCCCGTGACATCCGTTTAGGCCTTGTATATAAGGCTGGATATGAAGAGGTTTGTCCAGCGACGTTTTTCTTGATCCGCCAGCGTACCCCCAGTTTGGGGGTACGCTGGAAACCCAAAAATGAGCGTACCCCCAGATGCCCCTAAACGACGTAAAGATTCGAAACCTGAAAACCAAAGCAAAAGCTTACAAAGAGTATGACTTTGACGGCCTATTCTTGTTGGTCAAAGCAACGGGTTCCAAATCCTGGCGGTTCAAATACCGTTTCGACGGAAAAGAGAAACTGATGGTCTTTGGTGACTGAGGCGATTGACACCGCCGAGGTGATGGAGGCCCCGGAACGGCTGGACCGGATCACGGATTACATCATCGCCAACCATGCGAGAARAACCCACGCGCGGGAATTCACGGCGATTTTTTGTGTGTCCAACGTAAAGACACTGATGGCCTATTACGATCTGTTTCAGGCGAAGAAGGAGGCCGGGGAGCATTCCCTGAAGGTCGGCACGATCTTTTCCTATCAGGCGAATGAAGAGGACGCGGACGCCAACGGTTTCATTGAAACGGAAATGCCGACGGGTGACGATAGTGCGCCGGTGAACAGGCACAGCCGCGAGGCGCTGGATGGCTACATTGCCGACTATAACCAGATGTATGGCACCAACTTTTCCACTGAYAATTTCTATGGTTATTACAARGACATAGGSAAGCGRGTTAAGGCGCGGCAACTYGATATYCTGCTGGTGGTCAACATGTTCCTGACSGGCTTTGACAGTAAGCCSYTGAAYACGATTTATGTGGAYAARAACCTGAAATTCCACGGGCTGATCCAAGCCTATTCCCGMACCAACCGGACWATGGGGCAAAAGAAATCMCAGGGTAATGTCGTRTGYTTTCGCAACCTGAARCCRGCCACRGACAAGGCRATWGAGCTGTTTGCCAACAARGAYGCGATAGAGGACATYATCCTKGCCCCGTATGASGATTATGTAACCCGGTTTGACGAAGCGTTCACCGTGCTACTAGCGATCACCCCGACGGTTGAAAGTGTGAATGAMCTGCTGACGGAAGAAGACGAAGCCARRTTCATTCAGGCGTTCCGGGATATCATCCGGCTGAAAAACGTTCTGGAATGCTTCACCGAGTTTAGCTTTGCCGACTTGCCGATGGACGAACAACTGTTTGCAGATTTCCGCAGCAAGTACCTGGACCTTTATGACAAGGTTCGCAGTGACAATGCGACGGAAAAAGTTTCGATACTGGATGATATTGATTTTGAGCTCGAATTGATCCGACGCGACAAGATCAACGTAAGCTACATCATTTCGCTTTTGCAGAACATGCAGGATGCCTCCCCTGCGGAACAGGAAAAGCAGCGCAGATCAATCATCAACATTCTTGACACTGAAACGCAGGCGAAGCAAATCACGGACTATTCTTTGAGCGGCACGGGCCACAGGACCAAAGTCATGAATTGCACGAATGCCCTTGCCTGATTTCTTGGGAACGAACCGAACTACAACATCTTCGTCGAGTTTGTTCAGGATTTTGCATTCCCCTGAAAGCTGAATGATCTGATGAACCGAATTGCGCTTCCGAACTGGCTGCTTCTTATTGCTTTCCCACATGGCAGCAATCAGGCATCTGCGCGATGCCAAGTATGTTTTAGATCGTTTCTTGAATTTGATCGGATCGTCAGCCACGGCTGCACAACGGCGAAATTGTTTCTTCGCGTGTTTGCGTGCTTTGTTCAGCTGGATTGCGTCATCATTGAAGGTTTGAATTTCATTCACGGGTAGCGGCGTTTGCAGGCCCAAATGCTTCCAACACGGTGTATTCATTTCTTGCATCTAAGAACCCAATGTTTGCTGGGTAACGAATTTCATCCCTGAAATGTTTTCAGGAAATGCCGAGAACTCAGGGGCTACATGCCCGAAGTATTTGCAGAGCCCGATTTCCCAAAGCTTCGAGGCGACTGGGTCAACCGACGGCGGCAACTTGGTTTTGATTATTGACATTTTGCACCCCATCAGCTGTTTGTTAGTGGTTAGCAAACATCAATCGGAAGACCGCTGTGTCCCGCCATTCACGCCCTCTCTGATCGGCCCATGCGATTTCCATGGATAAGTTCTCAACGATACAATAAGCCAGCTCGAGCGCCCCTAGTTTGAGCGCATCGGATTGTGTATCGAAGTCATTCGGTCCATCTGCGGGTAATTGTTGAACTAACAATGAATAGTCGGGTGCAATCTTCACCCAACGCTTGTTGCCATTTTCGTCAGGGCTGGATGTCTTCAGATAGTAACTCAAATAATCGAGGCAGTCTTTGTGAGAATGAAGGCACTGGTTTGCCTTTTCAAAATTCAATTGCTCCATATGGGCGTTCAGCTCGGATGTATTATTTTCCGTCAATCTCAAATTGGGGTTGGGTAGCATTTCCATGGTAAAGTCCTTTTAGTGATTTTGGTTGCAAATCGCCGGAAGATTGGCGGCATTGATTTTCACGAAGCGTTTGATCCGATGCGAAGCGTCTTCATGAAGTCGTCGACTTCATCTTCGCACCAATAAAGACGCCCGCCGATCCTGATCGGGTTGGGAATATGGCCGTTTTCTAGATCGCGATAGATACTTGATCGAGATCGGCCTCCCAGTTTTTTAGATAACTGGTCAAGTGTGATGTAGCGATTTCGTGTCTGGGTCATTTTAACGCCTCATGGTGTCCTGAGGCTCAAAAAAACATATTACTCTTGTCCGATCAAAACATCAAAACACCCCGTTTTAATGCACAAACTGGTGTACTTGCGTGCAATTGGTCCCGATTGTGCATAATCTTTGCGATCGGAGGGAATTGTTTCCACTTTCAAGACTTGCGGGAGCGCTTGCTCAGGAGGGATTGGACGTGAGCAGGTGGCTGACCCGGTGGCGGCCCGAAAATACCTGACGGACCTCTTAGCCCAAGCCTCTCTTCGGCCTCTTTCCGGCCCCAACGAATTGGTGCCGGAAAACCGTACGCAGCCCGCCTCAGTGTAGAGGCGTTTGCTACAAATTCGGTGCCATGCAAGCTGGTGCTCGCCAATCGGGCAGCATCTATCGATTTCCTGTTCACCTGCCAGAACAGCTCATCCGAATACCAAGAACCAAAAGTTTGAGTTGGCAGGTCTCGATAGCGATGAGGGTTCTTTTGCCAAGCGCGAACATAGCTGTATGCTGACGCTCTGACTGTCCGGATGAGAGCCTTTCGCAAGTCACCAAACGCTGAGTTGCCCCTGCCTTTAACCCCGCGCTTCAGTGTCACGACGCCTAGCAGAGTTTCTTCCAAGGGGTTGATTGCCCAAGGGGGGAGAGCGATGTCCTGCTGCTGCGAATAATTTGTCGCTTGGAGGATAGCTATGATGTCTCCGCTCGAGTATGCTTTGTGTAGCGCCGCCAAGTGCGTTGCATGATCGTCCGGGGGCGTGGGTAAGATGGTGTCAGTTTTGCCCATTTTCGTCCGCCACTGCATTCACATTTCTCGAAGTAATGAAATTCGCCCAGCGCTCCATTACAGCCTGCCGCTGCTCGATAAAATCGGTTCGGCGATATGCCCTTTCAACTTGGCTTCCGCTCACATGCCCCAAACAGGTTTCAGCGATTTCTCTAGGCAGAGTAGTCCGTTCCGCCACCCAATCGCGAAAGCTCGATCTAAAGCCATGGGGCCTGAAAATAAGACCGGCTTTGCGCATATGCTGCCCCATGGTCATGTCAGAGATTACCCCTTTCCGTAGGCCGGGGAAGAGATAGCCATCGCGGTCAAAGGGTCTGGTGATATCAATGGACCTGTCACAGTTTCGTTCCGCTCCAGGTGCTCATTTAAGCGGCTTTCCGTTCAAAAGCCAACGGGCTTTTCCAACCTAGCGCCGAGTGTCTGCGGCGCGGGTTATAGAAGCCATTAATGTATTCGAAGATGGCGATCTCAGCAGCCCTACGGGTCTGCCAGGAATGCCGCCAGATCGGGTGGAATTTGAGCGCGCCCTGTCACAGCACACATTTGAGGCGTCCCGGATTGTCGAAGATTTTGCCGGTGGCTGGTACGGCAAGACAATCTGGAAGGAACAAAACCTAAGCCAGGACGCGATCAACAGGTTTACGCGGTATGCGTTCAAGAAAATGAGGTCCGAACTTGGGCGGCGGCGTGAAACCGCCTGAGCATCGGGTCAGATGCCTGGCACCGCTTGCACGGCGCAGCGGTGACGAACAGCTACGTTTTGAAATAGACGGCAAAACCAAAGGTATTAACCTGAAAATCAGCCGCCTACGTCAAAGCCTGGTCGCCTCTCTTCCTGACAGAGCGATTGATCTGATCGAGATTGCCGCTTTCGTCTACGCGATTGACGCCAGCGTCAGCAGAGGCGGGTTAAGGATGCCAAGGGGTTGTCAGAAGCCTCGATCGACAAAGCCGCAGCTGCAATCTCAACCTATGAGCGGTATCACAAAGGCAAGGATTTTCGTGTATTTCACTCTGAGCGTGCCCGCAGTTTCAAGCGACACCTTTCCAACAAGTTGAATGAGCGCACTGGTGCCAAACTTACAGCAGCATCAGCCAACGGCGTGCTGCGAGAAGTTAAGGCATTTTTCCTCTGGCTTGCAGATCAGAGCGGCTACAAATCAAAGGTTACCCATTCCGATGCGGATTATCTTTCACCGGACCGCAAATCTGAGGCAGCGCGACGCAGTTCCTGCTGGAAACCCCATCCATCACCCGACCAGGTTCGCCATCTGCTGCAATCAATGCCGACAGAGACTACGCTGCACCGACGCAACCGCGCCCTCATTGTATTTCTGTTCCTTACCTGCTCTCGGGAGGGTGCTGCTATCTCGCTGCGGATCGTGCACATAGACCTTGCAAACGCCTACGTTCATTTCGATGGTAAGAATGTGAACACCAAATTCGGTAAAAGTTACATGACTGCATTTTTTCCAATTGGCGAAGATGTTGAGCGGATCGTTCGAAGCTGGATTTCAGAGTTGAAGACCAAACACCTGTTTTCAGAAAGCGATGGTGCATTCAATCGATCATCGCAACATCTCGGCTAATCTATAGGCTGGAGTTTTAAAGCCAAGTGTTTTCCTGGGGCGAGTATTCAGGCGATTGGCAAC
>NVTR01000062.1 GCA_002732955.1 Marinosulfonomonas sp. | reverse complement strand
GGCGTTTGATAGACTTAGCAATGTGTAGAGACGGAATTTCTACTTGTTTTCAGCAACTAGTAAGTCTACCCACGCATCCGAATACGTATAGTCTTTGTGTGCCTTGTGGTACATGCAGTAAATACCATTTGTTTTGGCCGGATCTGGTTGTCCGCCTGCAGGGCGTACATTATGTTTCTTCCACGCTTGCGTATTGGCATCGACTGGGAAAGGTTTTCCAATGGCCGTTCTAACAAGGTTTGCAACTACCGTCGCTTTGTGAGGGTACAGATCATCGCCAGCCTTATGTTTCACCAAGACATTGGCAATATCTTGACCCTCCTCTGACTCGGGGTTGGCAAATTGAATATGAGCTTTGGATTTTGATGCAGAAACGATGGAATAAATAACTGAGAATTGGTAGTCTAAATCGTCCAGTTGATCTTGTGTTTTATTTTGCAGCATTTCTTTGTTTAGCGCAGCGATCCCAGTTGGAACGTCATGTTTCCCAATTTCTTTTAGCTGCTCAAGGTTCGCTTTAGAGAATTGCAAACTAAACGATAGTTCGTTCTGAAGCGACAATTTGGTGCCAAAAAGTTGGCAAAGAACTCTGTCAAAGTTCAAACAATTTGCTTGGAAGAGATTTCCCCATAGTTGGTCACTTCTTTCCAATAGTGAGTGTTCCACTTTATCTCGAAGAGTTTTCATGTCCTCCAAATTGAGTTTGGTTCCGCTAGAAATTGGACAATCTTCACGGGATATCATCTCACTTAATGCCAGTGAGAAACCATTATCTTTGACAATCTTAACATTTTTCCGAGTGTAGTGCTCATGGAACATGTATGTCCAAGCGATGTTTGACAGAATACAAAACAGTTCTGATTTAAAGGACAATACAGGGCTGTTGAACACACTTACTGCGAGTAGCATTGCCTCCCGGGCGCGAACTAATCTCTCATGCTCATATGGATTCAGACCTGTTGCCGGATCGAAACTGTGTTTGATGCGGACAAATCGATCTAATTCTTTTTCAGAGGCTACTTTTTGGTTAGAGTCGTGTTTGACTCCCGTAACTCGTGCGCTGTTGATTGTTGCATTGCGCCCCAAATTCACCAACGCCTGAATGTCTTGGTTACGCCAACTTTTTTCAAGCAGCTTCTTTACAATTCGTTTTTCGCTTGCTGTTAGCGAACCTGCTCTTGCTTTGGCAACCAAATCGATACTCCAAACAGATTTCTACCTAAGCGAAACGCCTCAAGAGCCTTTCAAAACCCCCTCAAACTCCCGCCATTCGCCCTTACTCATGCCAGAGTTTTCCTGCGTAACCTGTTCGCCCTTCACCATCCGGCGCACACAATCCAGCGCTTGCGCTGACAGGTTTTCACCGCCCATCCGGTAATCCTCAAATGCGCCAAATGCCGCCGGAACCCAGTCCGCCACGACCTTTGCAGTCGCGTCCGCATAGACCCGGATTTCGTATTGCGCGTGCATGTCGGCGCGCAGCCTCAGGAAGTGGAACAGGTTGTGCAGGTCAACCTTCCAATACCATTGCGTATAGATGTTGGCCGGCAGGTTCATCCGCGCCAGTTCGCGCGCCAGACCGGATTGGCCATCGGACGAGATCATCGCCTGATAATTGTCRTAACACYGMKCCGMRTCSGMYTTSAGSAKGTCGAGCACCCGCGCRSYTTCKTCSSCCKKMAGMRCYKCRCCRCGGCCCTGATTRTTSACCWCSGAYTGKGCSKYSASMTGYTCSGGYGCSGGGATRTARAAYTCMCGGTCMAKGATCGAATARCGGGCSGARTATTCGTTSACRTTGGCKGTGCGRTGCCKGATCCAYTGGCGCGCCACRAASACCGGCAGYTTSACRTGCAGCTTGATCTCGCACATCTCAAACGGGGTCGAATGCCAGTGGCGCATCAGATAGCGGATCAGCCCGGCATCATTTTGCACCGATTTGGTGCCCTTACCGTAAGAAACCCGCGCCGCCTGACAGATCGCCGCGTCGTCGCCCATATAGTCAATCACCCGGATAAAGCCGTGATCCAGCACGTCGTAAGCGCGGTACAGGTGGTTTTCCATGCCGGGGGAAACAGCGCGCAGGGTTTGTTGCGGAGCGCTGCGCTGGTCTTCAATTTCGGCCAGTTGTTCGGGTGAAAGCGGCATNGGGCGAATCCTTCGCGGGGTTGTGGGACAAAGCACACTATATCTAGGGGTCCACAGAAAAACACCGCAGAATGCGGTATAATGGCGAAAAAATAACGAACCGCGCCGTGYYKGGCGGATTCCGGCCAAAAATCAACGCCTGTCGTTGACTTGGGAAGCATGATAGCGCATTTCTAAGCGCCAATTCGGGCCACAYTGACCCGCATTAAAATTGACCTCGCGTGGTAAAATGGTTCGGAAATTTCTGCTTTATATTCTGATTGGCTGGGGCTTAATGGCCGCCGCAACTGCGCAGCCAGTGGAGCTAACCCAGGATCAGGCGAAACAGATTGCGCAGGTTCAGCTACAAGAGGGAAACCCTGCGGTTACCCGCTCTATCGCGCTGGCGCTTTTGCAGATCAACCCGGATGATTTTGATGCCTTGATGTTGATGGCTGCGGCGGAAATCGCGCTGGGGAATTGGGATGACGCCGCTAAAGCAGCAAAGCGGGCATTTCGGAACGCTAGTGGCGATATCCAGCGCGTAGACGCCGCCCGATTGGTGGCATCAGCGCATTTCCGGGCAAAGCAGTATACGCGGGCGGAACTGTGGCTGCGACGCGCGTTTAACAACGCCCCGGCTGGCCCGGCGCAAGACGCCGTACGTCAGGATTTTGCGCTGGTTAAACAGGCTAACCCGCTGACCGTTCAGCTAAATTTTTCCGCTGCGCCTAACAGCAATATCAACAATGGCTCCAGCAGTGAACAGATTTTGATCTGGAACCTGCCGTTTATCCTGAGCGCCGATGCACGGGCATTGTCGGGGTATGAGGTGTCAGGCAGCGTTGATCTCAGCTATCGATTGTCGCAATCCACGAACTACGCCACRGACCTTGGGCTGACGCTTTTCGGTCGGGTGTATGAACTGTCACCAGAGGCTGCGCGCGCGGCACCAARTGTKAGYGGCTCGGAYTATGCTTTTAGCCTGGCCGAGCTGTCATTGACCCATATCCGTAATTTCGCCGGGCTTACCGGRCCAACTACATTTGATCTRACCCTTGGGAAAAACTGGTATGGCGGTGATCCTTATACCGGCTATGGTCGTGCCACCGTTGGTCAGAAATTCCTGGTCTCTGACACAACCGGGATTGATCTGACATTTGGATATGAACAGCAGGAATTGTTAAGCACTGGGGTTMAGTCGGATATCTATACAGTCGCGGCGGGGATCACGCATCGCCTTGGCAATAAGGATACCCTTGGGTTTCAGCTGCAACAGCAGCAGACCAATTCTGATGATGTCACTAACGAAAATACCAGTCTGCGCGCATTGGTAAATTATAGCTTTGGTCGACCAATCTGGGGTACCCAAGTATTCCTGAACCTTTCAGCCCAACAGCGTGATTATGATTTATCGGTTTATTCTGTCGATGGCCGTCACGATCTGACCCTTTCCGCCGGGGCCAGTTTTGTATTTCTCAAMCTWTCGTATTTTGGGTTYTCCCCRTCCGTCAGCCTTGAAACCAGTCAGACAAATTCAAATATTGATCTGTTTGATCGCGATTCAACTGCGATACGTTTTGGTGTTCAGTCGGCGTTTTAGAASCAGGCCCCATTAATCCTTGCGCCCGGCACTCAGGTCGGGTTTCCTGAATGACAAAACCAGACGGGCGAGCCAGCCCAAATTTCATCAGGAGAATGATATGAAAATCCGTTATCTGCACACCATGGTCCGGGTGAAAGACCTGGAAAAATCGATAGCATTTTATGCGCTTCTGGGTCTGAAAGAAACCCGGCGACATGAGAGCGAAGGCGGGCGTTTCACCCTTGTTTTCATGGCCCCGGAGGGACAAGAAGAATGCCCGGTAGAGCTGACATATAACTGGGATGGCGACGATGGCCTGCCCTCTGACGGGCGGCATTTCGGGCATCTCGCCTATGATGTTGAAGACATATACGCGATGTGTCAGCATTTGCAGGACAACGGCGTAGTGATCAATCGCGCTCCGCACGACGGGCGTATGGCGTTTGTGCGAAGCCCCGACAATATATCAGTAGAACTGYTGCAAATGGGCGAAGCACTTGCCCCGGCSGARCCCTGGCTCAGCATGAAAAGCACCGGACACTGGTAAGGCATTGATCCGATGCGGGTGATGGTTTTTGGCGATTCCAACAGTTGGGGCACCCCACCTGATGGCAGCGATTTGCGCTTTGATGAAAGTACACGCTGGCCCTGTATCATGGCCAATCAACTGGGTGCGGTGTTGATAGAAGAGGCCCTGCCCGGTCGMACAACCGCGCACGATGACCCGGAAATGCTGGGRCCGGYGATGAACGGGCTGAAACACCTGCCGGTGGCTTTACGCAGCAACAGCCCACTGGATYTGGTGGTSATCATGCTGGGGACCAATGATTTTAAGGCTCGTTTCAAACCGACAGGGGCGGGTATTGCAGCAAATATTGCGCGATTGGTCGAGTGTGTGCGCGAAGTTGGTGGCGGTGTTGGGCCATGGGGTGACATTAACGTACCGAGTATCGCAATTATTGTGCCGCCTTCTCTGCCGGCGATAGTTGATAATGCARATTGGGACCGGGCGGCAGAATGGCATGGTGGTCGCGCCGCGTCGYTGGCACTGGCCGGTGAAATGGCCGATCTCGCTAAGGTGATTAGTGTCGCGCTCTTTGATGCGGATAAACTAGTCGCTGGATCAAGCGAGGACCCAATCCATCTGGACAGTGAAAGCCATAACACCCTTGGAACTGCTATTGCACACTGGCTRCAATCCCTGCCGGAAAGTGCCTAGGCGTACCCGAATACCAAGCACCCTTCGCATAGGTCTGTGTGGAATAGCGATTTCTGTTTTGGCAGGTCTAAGCACACCGGCATCGGCACTTTGYCGYCAGGCTCTGGCGATTGGGCTGGATATTTCCGGCTCTGTCGATGAAAGCGAATACCGCCTGCAACTGGACGGGCTGGCCGGGGCTTTACTGGACCCGGATRTACAAAAAGCGTTTCTGGCAATGCCCGACGCGCGGGTGCGATTGTTTGTCTATGAATGGGCCGGGTATAATACCCAACGGCCATTGGTGGACTGGACTGAAATAARCCAGGAAAGCGATTTGAACAAAATTGCCGGGGTGTTGCTGTCTACCACCCGCCAGCCCCATGACCCTGCGACATCGTTGGGYCGGGCAATGCGCTATGGTGGCTTGAGGATGCTGGACCAGAGCGATTGCTGGCGCTTGACGATTGATCTGTCGGGGGACGGAGAATCCAATATCGGACCGCTTCCCAGCGAGATGAAAAACGACATCCTGTTGCGCAATGTAACCATTAACGCACTTGTCATCGGTGCCGACGCCCCGCCCTATTCAGATATCAGCCAAAGCGAAATCGCCGCCCTCAGTTCTTATTTCAAGACCGATGTTATTCGCGGCCCTGACGCATTTGTCGAAACCGCTATTGAATTTGAGGCCTTTCAGGACGCCATGGCCCGCAAACTGCTAAAAGAGCTGCAAACCCGCGCTGTCGGCGCGCTGACACCTGACAATCAATAGATATAGCGGATCTGGTCGGTCCAGTAACGCTCGACGCGGCGTAGCGAATTATTGATTTCTTCGATACCAGCCTTGTCCAATACCTTGCGCCCCTGCAAACCGTCTGCATGGCGTTCAAACAGGTCTTCGACGATCTGGCGCACAACCCGGYCCTTTTCGGTCAACCGAACCCGAACCGAACGGCGATCCATTTCGCAGCGTTGGTGGTGCATAAAGCCCATTTCGACCAATTTCTTAAGGTTATAGCTGACGTTGGATCCCTGATAGTAACCACGGGTTTTCAGYTCACCTGCGGTAACTTCGTTTTCGCCGATGTTAAACAACAACAGCGCCTGAACCGCGTTGATTTCCAACGTGCCRACACGTTCAAATTCGTCCTTGATMACGTCCAGCAGCAACCGGTGMARCCGYTCAACCAGTGCMAGTGATTCCAGATATTGYGWCATGAARCYGGTTTCAGTCTTCATACCGACTTGGGATAGCATGCTCATAATTTTCTCCGCCTATGTGCCTGTGGGGACACTGGGCGAGATTCACCAACATTCGGTTAAACCGACAAAAATCAGTGATAAATATTATGGATCAGCGGGTTCCGGCATSGGCTGCAATCTTTTTCAGCAATCCTGCCAGCGTATCGGGCGGCGCCCCTTGTCCGGTGATCCAKCGATACAGTTCCTGATCATTTTCGCTTAGCAACTGGTCATAAATTTCCAGATCATCCGCATCCATGCCCGCCAGATGCTGGTCAGCATATGGGCCGAGGATCAGGTCCATTTCCTTCATACCACGACGCCATGAACGCATCTTCAGGCGTTTCAATTTGGCCTCACGCGTTTCAGGCATCAATTCCGTTCTTTCAATGCCGCGCGCAGCCGTTTTTCGATCCGGCTAAGGCGTTGGCCCAGTTGTGAAACCTGACTGCTTACTTCACGCATATCAGCCAGCAGTTCTTTGATGTCACCGGGTAATTCTACCGCGTCCGGTTCTGCCAGCCCCACACCTTCGCCAGTCAACAACCAGCGCATGGAGACATTCAGCACCCCGGACATCATCTGCAATTTATTCGCACGCGGCTCGGCCATATCCTGTTCCCAGGCCAGCACAGTCTTATCCTTAACCCCAAGGTGGCGGGCTAAATCATGTTGGCTAAACCCCAAAACTTCGCGTGCCCCGGCCAGCCGGTCACCAAATGTCGCGGCATCTTCCGAGTACCAGCCAGTTGTGGATTTATCGTCGTTCACTGCACAGACCTTTCGCGCTTGATTGGTTCGAGCCCACATCCTAAAACAAGCGCGTTTAACATACAAACCGGAGTGCGCCGAAATGCCGTTTCTTTCCGACACGCTGTCCCGCGTTAAACCCTCGCCAACGATTGCTGTGTCCAACATGGCGGCTGAACTAAAAGCAGCCGGTCAGGATGTGATTGGCCTTGGGGCGGGGGAGCCGGATTTTGACACGCCGGAAAACATCAAAACGGCGGCCAAACTGGCAATTGATCAGGGCCGCACGAAATACACCGCAGTAGATGGGATCGTTGAGCTGAAGGACGCGATCATTGCCAAGTTCAAGCGCGATAACRKGCTGGAATATACACGCAACCAGATCAGTGTGGCGACCGGCGGCAAACAGATCCTGTATAACGCGCTGATGGCAACGCTGAACCCTGGGGATGAGGTGATAATCCCTGCCCCCTACTGGGTCAGCTACCCGGATATGGTGTTGTTGGGCGGCGGCACCCCGGTACCGCTTGAGGCAAGTATCGAAACCGRTTTYAAAATCACGCCAGMGCAGTTGGAGGCAGCCATCACGCCGCGCACCAAGTGGYTGATCTTCAATTCGCCSTCSAACCCGACCGGGGCCGGGTATAGCTGGGATGAGTTAAAAGCGTTGACGGATGTGTTGATGCGCCACCCGCAAGTGTGGGTGATGTCGGACGATATGTATGAGCATCTGGTGTTTGACGATTTCAGGTTTTGCAGCCCGGCCGAGGTGGAACCACGCCTGTATGAACGTACCCTGACCTGCAATGGCGTCAGCAAAGCCTATGCGATGACCGGCTGGCGGATCGGTTTTGCCGGTGGACCGGTTGAGCTGATTTCAGCAATGCGCAAAATCCAGTCACAAAGCACGTCTAACCCGTCATCCATTTCGCAATGGGCGGCGGTTGAAGCGCTGAACGGGCCGCAAGGGTTTCTGGAAGATAATAGGGTGTTGTTTCAGCGCCGYCGCGATCTGGTAGTTTCGATGCTGAATCAAACCAAGGGTATCTCCTGCGCACGGCCTGAAGGTGCGTTTTATGTCTACCCTTCGATCGCCGGGTGCATCGGCAAAACTTCCCAAGCCGGTACGCTGATCAGCGATGACGAAGTATTTGCAACGGCTCTTCTGGAAGAAACCGGCGTCGCGGTGGTCTTTGGCGCAGCCTTTGGGCTATCGCCAAACTTTCGTGTCAGCTACGCTACCTCTGACGAAGCACTGGAAGAAGCCTGCGGGCGGATACAGCGATTTTGCGCCGGGCTGAGATAGGAAACTAAATGGCCACTGAACTGCCTGAATATTATTTTCGTATCCGTGAAAACGGGGCCTTTGTGTTTCGCATAGATACCGAGAACCGCCAGCGTCGTATTGAGATGGACCAGATCGCCAGCATCAACGTGAAAAACGGTGAGGTAAAACCAAACGGTGACCGGGTGCTTTCAGATACCGACATGGCAGCGATTTCCGATTGGATGGCRGCGCGAAAGACAGTGTTGGCGGAACGGGRTATAGATAATATCCGGCGCACTGTTGAGCAACTGAACCTGACAACTCATTGGGCAAATTCAAGGGCCAGTGCGGTGCAATTGGAAGAGGTCAGCGATGATCTGTTGCTGGCGATGCACGATCTGCGCAGCGTGCTGGTGCGCAAAAAGTCCAGTTGAGGCACCTGTCGGTGCCATTTCTTCCAGCCCTTCGGGCGATTTGCCTGCGGCGCGAGTATTTTTGAACAGAAGAAGGTTAGGGYGCCAGATTTACACCGCGACGCCAGAAACGCAGCGACATGGTGATCCAGGCCAGAGTCAGACCGATTACCAGACCCAGCCAGATACCAATACCTTCCAGTCCAAGTGTAAAGCCCAGGATGTAGCCCATTGGCATACCGATCAGCCAATAACTGACAGCAGCGTAGATCATTGGCATTTTGGTATCCTGCACACCGCGCAGCAGGCCAAGGGCTACGACCTGCCCGGCGTCGGCCATCTGGAACAATGCGGCTACTGCAACCAGTCCAACCCCAGCGGCCAGAACCTGTGGGCGGACCGGGTCATTCGGGTCCAGAAACAGGCCAAGCAGGAATTCCGGGARGGTTAGGAAAACCATAACCGTCAACAGGGCAATCGCAAAAGATATAGCCACGACCGCGTGTGCGCCGCGGCGCAGGTCTTGCTGATCTTTGCGCCCATAGGCCTTGCCAACCCGGATGGTGGCGACGTTAGAAAGACCKACCTGTACCATGAAAGTCAGGCCAACCAGTTGCAGGGCAATGCCGTGGGCGGCCAGTTCAATGGTGCCGACCCAGCCCATCATAACGGCCGTCGCGGTGAACAACCCGGTTTCGGCGAGGCTGGTCAGCCCAATCGGCCAGCCAAGTGAAAAATTGCTGCGAAATGCGGGCCAGTCGGGACGCCAGAACCGTTGGAACAGCGCGTGTTCAGGGGTGCGGAATTTGGCGTAGATCACAAGCGATATRAGCGACGCCATATGGGTTACTACTGAGGCAATAGCCGCCCCGCGCACACCAAGTTCGGGCGCGCCCCAGTTGCCAAATATCAGTGCATAATTCAGCATCCCATTCGCGATTGCCGCGATCACCGTCACCCATAGTACAATCGACGTTCGTTCCAGTGCCGCCAAATAGGATTTCAGCACCATCACCTGTAAAGCCGGAAACACGCCCCAGCCCGCGATTATCAGATACCCGGCGGCAATTTTTGCAATTTCTGGATCCTGCCCGATGAGCAGGAACATCGGTTCAGAAAACAAAAATACCGGCATGATTATGAGGCCAAACAGCACCGAAATCCACATCGCCATGCGGGTCACACGGCGCACCTGTTGGTCCTGACCCGACGCCGCAGCCGAGGCAACAACCGGCAGCACAGCAAAGCCAAAACCCGAGCCGACGATGAAAAAGATAAAGAAAAACGACCCGCCCAGAACRACACCGGCCAAGGCTTCGACACTATACCAGCCCAGCATGATGGTGTCGGTAATGTGGATGGCGAACTGCGCCAGATGACTGCCGATCAAGGGCAGCCCAAGGGCTAACACCGCACGTGTGTGCTGTTTGTAGGATAGAGGAGTTGTCATTGCCCCGGCTTAGGGTCTTTTCGCAAGGTCAGCAAGCAGGCTGAACCRGCATAATATTTTCTGTCGATCCAGCCACCAGCGACCGCTGAGTACTTCGGCAAAAAATTCCCCTAGGCTTGGTATWGCGATGCACTATTTTRCCCTGTGTAATTTGGCAACTGGAGTGGTTGATATGAGTTTGATGGGTACATTGGCAAAAGTCGCAATCGGCGTTGCAATGGCAAAAGGCGCAAGCAGYCTGGCAACCGGGCGCAAAGGCGGGACTGCTGGTGCTGGGTCCGGCAGCATTTTTGGCGACTTATTGTCCCCCGGCGGGTCCGGATCGGCCCAACAAGGCGGCGCCGGCGGYCTAAGCGATATTTTGAAAGACTTAAGCGGCGGTAGCGCTGGCGGTCTTGGTGGATTGGGTGGATTGGGCGCTATCCTGTCTGGCAAAAGCGGCGCTGGTGGTGGYCTGGGTGGAATGCTCGACGGGTTRTCTCAGGCRTCGCGTCCAACAGGTGGTACTGAACCAAGTGGCGGCAGTCTTGGGGAATTGCTAAATCAGTCGCTTGATCGTTTCGGTGAACCTGACACAGCCCCATCCCCGGATCAGGAAGATGCAGCCAGGTTGTTGCTGCGTGCCATGCTGCAAGCCGCCAAAAGTGACGGGCGCATTGATGAAGACGAAAAGAAAAACCTGCTTGGTCAGGTTGGCGACATCTCAAAGGATGAAATGGCCTACATAAACGAAGAACTGAGCCGCCCGGTTGATGTAAACGCGTTGGCAAACGACACGCAGGCATCGATGGCCAGTCAGGTCTATTCCATGTCACTGCTGGCCATTGATCTGGACAGCAAAAACGAAGCAAACTACCTGCATGAACTGGCCCAGGCCCTGAATATCAGCCCGCGCGATGCCAACGCGATACATGAGCAGATGGGYGAGCCGAAACTTTACAGCTAATGCATCTTTGGCACGAGGAACCCGATCGGACCCGCGCTGTGCCTTAGCTGCGCGGGTCTTTCAGATATTTGCGCCAGTGRTGTTGCTGYCTGAAGCCCAACATATCTTTGATCTTTTGGTTGGAATAGAAYGTCTCATGCAGGCCCATTTCACGCTTTAGGGGCACATTCGGATAATATCGCTCAATGATTTCCGCTRTCGTAAGATTTACCGAATTATCATCATTGGAAGCGTTGAAAATCTGATACCCCAGACCATCGGTTTTCAGGCARAGATCMACGATCTGRCCCAGATCRCGCGCATCGATATAGGCAAAAATATTTCGCTCACGCAGGTCTGGGTTGGCGATATATTCCGGGAATTTTTCAACATATTCATGCGGTTCCATAACATTATTGATGCGWATTCCGTAAATATCAAACCCAGTACGGGCCTGAAATGATCGCGCCGTCACCTCATTTACCACTTTGGACATCGCATAGCTGTCTTCCGGCACCACCGGGTGTTCTTCGTCGATCGGAATATAGTCTGGCTTACGCTCGCCATCCGCAAAACAGACCCCGTATGTGGTCTCAGAGGATGCAAATATTATCTTGCGCACCCCGGACTTCACCGCCGCATCGATCACGTTATAGGTGCCCAWGGTGTTGATACGATAGGTTTCATTATCGGGGCGCAGCAGGATGCGGGGCACGGCGGCGAAATGGACGACCGCATCAAAGGATTGCAGACCGTTCCCTGATTCAAGCTCATCCCAATTTGCCCAGGACGACATCACATTGAACATCTGACCGGCGTCGGTGATGTCAGCGACAATACTATCAAGCCCCGGATGCTCATACGGCACCAGATCGACATTCAGAACACGGTGACCCTGTTCCAGCAGATACTGAATTGCATGACGGCCAGCCTTACCGCTGCCACCTGTRAATAAAACGCGCATGACRCCCCCTTGGATTTTCGATCTGTCAGACAATCATGGTGTGAACTGGCGACAGGCGCCAGTGCTGCTTTTCCTAAGGCTTCCCACGACGTTGATCCGGGTGCATTGACGCACCAAAGATATGCTCTGAACGGTGGACCACATGTTGCGCCCGACCGACGATCAGAGGGTCGGGGCCGGTGACGACCTTGGGRTCTTTTCCGGGATAATCAATACTATCCAAAAAATGCTGCATGCAATTTATACGGGCGCGTTTCTTGTCGTTTGATTTGATAATCGTCCAGGGCGCGTCCGCTGTATCGGTGTAAAAGAACATGGCTTCTTTGGCTTCGGTGTAGTCRTCCCACTTGTCCAATGATGCTTTGTCGATTGGGCTTAGTTTCCAACGTTTYAGCGGGTCKGTYTCSCGRGAKGTGAACCGGGAAAGCTGCATRTCCTGMGTGACAGAAAACCAATACTTATARAGCCGGATACCRGAACGGACCAACATCCGTTCCATATCAGGCGTCTGACGCATAAATTCCAGATAGTCGTTTGGCGTGCAAAATCCCATCACCCGCTCAACACCTGCGCGGTTGTACCAGCTGCGGTCATAGAACACCATTTCGCCCGTTGTCGGAAGGTGTTCGATATAGCGCTGAAAGAACCACTGACCCGTCTCACGATCCGTCGGTTTATTCAGCGCGACAACTCTGGCCGTTCGCGGGTTCAGGTGYTCCATATACCGCTTGATGGTGCCGCCTTTGCCAGCCGCATCCCGTCCCTCAAACAACAGAACAAACTTCTGACCGGTTTCCTGCGCCCAGTGCTGTACTTTCAGCAATTCCGCCTGCAACAGCGCCTTTTGCKTTTCATAATCCTTATTCGACATCTTCGATTCATAGGGATAGTCACCCGTTTCAAAGGCCGCACGGATAGCGTCAGGTGTCACTGTTGGGAATTCATCACCTGGCGTAACCGGCGCGGTGACCCTGTTGCCTGTGGGTGTAGATTTAGCTGTCATGTAACTTGTCCTCCTGTTCGGGGAAGACTTTAAAGCGAATAGGGGGTTGGCACCTTGATCAGTATCAARATATGSCCGAATTAAACGCGGAAATTGAATAATTTCGGTGCCATTTTCATAGCACCTGTAATTGTTGGCCACCAGATTATACGAAACCCTGGCCGTAAAACGATCGGTTTCGCAACGATCAGATCGTCAGCCAGTTAAGGCATTGCTGTGATCCCTTAGTTTTAGCCAAATGAACGCACCTTCAAAGGCTACGGTATTTAGTACTCACAGCGATCAGCGGTTTCACGGCCTCGCTCATATAGTTTCGTTTCCGGAAAATACTGGCAAGCAGGACTCACGCTGAACGGTCCAGCTTTCGTAAGTAGGCGCAAGCTGGTCCGCAGCCCAGAACCGGGCTTGATCTGCATGCATCACTGTTTTGTACTGTTCTTTATGTAGCCAGTGCGCATTTATTTAAGCCGGTTCAGCCCCGTCAACAGTTTACCCAATAGCTCACCCAKGACGTCCCGCTCTTTGGGTGTCAGTACTGAAATCAGACCGGTTTCATTTTCCAGATGCGCAGCCAGTGCATCTTCGACCAGAAATCGCCCCTTTTGGGTAAGCCCGACCAATGTRCTGCGACGGTCATTGGGGTTAGGGCTGCGCAGTACCAGCCCCGCCTTTTCCAACCGGTCAATCCTCGCCGTCATGCCGCCCGACGACATCATGGTCGCGTCAAACAACTGCGTCGGCGACAGCAGGTAAGGCGTGCCCGATCGCCGAATCGTGGCCAGCACATTAAATTCCCCCGGTTGCAGGTTAAATTCCGCAAATAGTGGCATCAAATAGGMCCGCTCAATGACCTGTGCCACCTCCATCAGCCGCTCTACAACCTCCATTGGCCGGTAATCCGGCCCCGGCAATTCCTGCTGCCATTGTGACAGGGCAGTTGCGGCGCGATCCATAGGAATCTCCTTTTATCTTGATGTAAAGATTCTTTTCGTCAAGAGAATACCACTTACGCAAAGCAATGCAAACGACCAACGCTCCAACCCCACGTATAATAACCAACCAATCAGCCCTGCTACCGGTACTTTCACTGATACTGGTGGGTACGTGGCAACAAACGGGGCTAATTGCCCTGCTGCTGGTCAATCTGGCGGTTTTCACCGTGCAGTTCGTATTCCATTTCATACTGCAACGCGTTGCGGGCCCGGCTACCCGTTCGCCGCGTTGAATTTCCCCATCAGATAAGGGCCGGAACGCACAGGTTCATACAAAGCCCCCTCGCCCAGACAGGACGCCAGACAGTTGATCTCAGCCGTCCAGTTCGGCTGGTGAAAAAATGCCAGCGACTGGCGACGCTTACCGGCAACTTCCGGCGGCAACACCACCCGGTGCAAGGTGGAACGCCAGCGATCATTGGTCCAGCGTGCCATCAGGTCGCCAATATTGATCACAAATGCGCCCGGTATAGGTGGTACGCCCAGCCATTCCCCTTCAGTCGTCAACACCTCCAGACCGCGGCTGCCCGGCTCCGGCAGAAGGATAGTCAGGCTGCCATAATCGGTATGCGCCCCGGCCCGCAACTGGCCTTTTTCTGGGGAATCTTCCTGCGCCGGATAGTTCAGCGCCCTGAGCGCCGATATGGGCGAGTCAATAAAGGGCTCAAAGAAATCCTGCTCCAGTTTCAACGCCACTGCGAATACTTGCATAATGCGGGCGGCCAGCACCTCCATCTCAGCGTAATACGCGGCCCAGGCGGCCTGAAACCCCGTCGGACTGCCAGGCCACGGCGTCGGCGCATAACAAAATGCCAAAGCGTCCGGGTCAGCCATACCGTCTGGCGCCTGCACCGGCCCACCGTTAAAGCTCTCCTTCAGGTCAGGTGGYGTGTCCTCGCCACGGCTTTTCGCCAGCGCTTCAGTTCCCGGCCCAAGATACCCGTAAGGCGCCCCATCCAGSGCCGCGATCCGGTGCTTCTCCTCAGGCGAAAGCTCAAAAAACGCCCTCGCCGCGCCCCAGACCCCGTCGATCGCATCTTGCGCTACGCCGTGGTTTTTTACCGCTAAAAATCCAGTCTCGCAGCAGATCTGATCAACGTTGGCGCCGATACCCTCCTTGCCGGCTGAGTTAGCTGCGGCGAATTCGGCCAAGTCCAGGATTGGGAATTCCGTCATTTGTGGTTCCAATCATCCGGATCATCTGAATTGCCCGGCGACAACCCTATATCGTCGCCCTCGGTGGTGCAGCCCAACCCCAACACAGTACGATTGGCATAATTGAAGTACGCAACCACCTGATTTATCTCCAAAATCTCACCATCGTCAAAACTCGCGGCGCGCAGACCAGCAATCATCGGTTCATCAATATCCGACGGGTCTTCTGTCAARACCTGCGCATAAAACATCGCCGTTTTATRCTTGGGCTCTAATGGTGCGGCAGGCACATCACCGGCATCAATCGCCGCCCGGATGGCGCGTGCCTTTTCGTCATCCCCCAGCAATCGTCGCAGCCCGGCAAAATGATGATCGACGCAATAGTCACACCCGTTAAGCGCCGACACCCAAACCCCAAGCGTTTCCAGAAACCATTTCGGGGTCGTATTCGCACTGTGGTGCAGCACRTTTTTGTAAAGCACCATGTGACCCTCCATGCTGTGGGGCCGCAGACTATGGGCCAACATAATATTATCAACATTGTCACCAGGGCCTTTGACGCGGTCATAAAGCCGACGCAGTTTACCGGTGGAGTCTGCGTAGGGGATGGTGCGGATATGGGACATGGGGCGGGCTTTCCGTYGTTTGGCATAGCTAACGCCATGGGGCAAAAAGCTGCAAGCCATGCCGGATACAACAAAGGGYCATYTAGTTCGCTRACCTTCCCCACATATCCCTTTGCACCCCCCTGCCATTCCGTGGTCTAATATCTGCAACAAAACCAACAAGAGCAGACCACATGGCCGACGACCTATTCCCCCCTGAAAAGGGCTCTGATTACGATGCTTCCAGCATTCAGGTGCTGGAAGATATGGAGCACGTGCGCCTGCGCCCCGGCATGTATATCGGTGGCACGGATGACCGCGCGCTGCACCATATGGTGGCCGAGATCATCGACAATTCGATGGACGAAGCSGTSGCCGGYCACGCCAACTGGATTGARGTGGAACTGCACGARGATTATTCYGTCACCATCCGCGACAATGGCCGCGGCATCCCTGTTGACCCCCACCCCAAAGACCCGTCCAAATCGGCGCTGGAAATCATCTTTTGTACCCTGAATGCAGGCGGCAAGTTTTCCGGCGACAGCTACCAGACCTCGGGCGGGCTGAACGGGGTGGGATCAAGCGTGGTCAACGCCCTGTCCGATCATGTGCGCGTCGAAGTTGCCCGCAACCGCGAACTATACGTGATGGATTTCAAACGCGGCATCCCGCAGGGCAAACTGATCAATGTCGGCGCCGCCCCTAACCGGCGCGGCACGTCCGTCACCTTCCACCCCGACCCGGAAATCTTCGGCTCACTTAAATTCAAACCGGCGCGGCTTTTCAAAATGGCCCGCTCCAAGGCCTACCTGTTTTCCGGCGTTGAAATCCGCTGGAAGTCGGAAATCGATGACGGCGAA
>NVTR01000061.1 GCA_002732955.1 Marinosulfonomonas sp. | reverse complement strand
AAAGGGAAGGGGGGCGGGGCGTGTCGACGTAACCGACCCACACTTAATCCGCGTTGTTACCTAACGTGATGCTACCTAACACAGTGTTAGGTAACCTTAGGCAATTTCAAGGAGGTTTCGAGGGGTGCTCAATCTGGGAAACCTGTGACTTGGTAAAGCGCTCGTTAGCGAACCCAATAACAACAGCTTTGGTCGATAGAAACAAAAACGCCCGCYGKWMKKCRSSSGKYKYKTKKYRTWCWWKTSWKSMRTTCGNSRKMYTASCGRCGSAKRCCSAGRCGYTTGATCAGGTCTTGGTAACGSGSCTCRTCYYTGCCWYKKRYATAGTCSAGCARYTTGCGGCGCAGGGCCACCATYTTCAACAASCCACGRCGACCGTGGTTGTCTTTYTTGTGGGTTTTGAAGTGTTCCGTCAGCGTCGCGATACGCGAACTCAGGATCGCCACCTGAACTTCCGGTGAACCGGTATCGCCTTCTTTGATGGCGAACTCTTTCATAAGTCGTTGTTTTTCTTCAGCAGTTATCGACATCGGGGGCTCCTTTAAAGCTAAGGGTGAATGGCACAAGCCGGGATGTCGTCCAGCAAAGCCCGTGGAGGTATACCCGCCAGAATCCAGCGGATGCGCGCGTATAGGGGATAAATCTRTGAAAGAAAAKCCTTTTAAACCGGCTACTTCCCAGTTTCCACCTCAACCGCGATCTGCGCCGCCCAGTCACCGACAATCGGGATGAAATCWATKTTMGAYAGSGTAAACCCGATAGCCGAAACCAATATGGTCGCCCCAACAACCGTCCCCAACCCAAAGGCTAACCCCTTGATAAAGTTGATCCCTATCAGCCGTGGCAGGGAATTATACATTCGGATGAACCGATGATTGTTCATCAGGGCAAGCTCTTGTTGTAGCGCGGCAATCCCGTCCTGCTTGTCGTCCATCGGTTGTACCACTTCAGTTGTCATCCGCTTACCTCGGGGTGCTTTCAGACCCATTTCCTGATTGTTTCGCCTACCGGGAAAGACCGTTTATAGCAAGAAATTAACTTGTATTTAAGACAATTTGGGCATGTACTTGTTAGTGAATAGATCTGGGTGGCCCCGGCATTTATTCACTGACCAAAGTGTTTAGTTACCGGGAGAAGTGTTCGTGAACGAGTATCAGGGTTTAAGCAGCGGCAAAGTCGTTTCCAGTGTAATGGCCAGAATTCGAAAAACTTCAGCTAGATCTGCGCCAAAGAGCAAGCCAGAGCTTCGCTTGGTGCGACCAACTCTTAGCCAAAGTGTTAGTAATGGCGCGCCAATTCGCGTCGGAAACCCAGTAAAACTTGGGAATTTCGACGGGGCCGAAGATACGATCCTGTTCGCCTTTGATCCGGAACAAACACCTGATCCTGAATTTGGTTTGCTTGACGGTAAGCTGTCCGGTGAAAAGATTTTGACAATGAATGGCGAAAATATGGTGCAGATTGCAAACGCCGCTTCGTTGGTTTTGGCGGACATTATGATGATCGAAGTCGCACTGGCCTCCTGATTCAGGCCYACAGGTWTTCGTTTTTACTGTGATCCAATCCRACCGTTTACCGCRCATTGTTTTCGGCTTCGGAGCTCATTKCAGACTGCCTGTTTATTCAATAAAYCTTTAATGAATAGGGTTTTACTCACTTTCCGGGATGTTCTCGTTYCGTTCGATGCTATCAAAGATCGTCAGGATATGAGCATTCGAGGAAAAAATGGGTATTGCAATATTATTGCTTGGGCTGTTGCCGTTGGCATTCATGCCAGATTTTTTAGGCTCCGATTCCGATGATCAGGACGAAAATTCCGACCAGCAAGATCCGACAACAGGGGTAGGAAATCTTTTGGAGGAAGGGGGCGGTAACTCGGACGGCGCCAACAATTGGATGCCCGATATACTAACCCCGATTGATGAAGATGACATCGATGATGATGATACACAGAATCCCGACGAAAATACCATCCTGGAACCGGTTATTGACGACGACGAAGCAACACCATCTGATGGCGAAGAAGGCGAGGTTTTAAAGCCGGTTATAGAGGATGATGTAGCCGTAAGTACCAGAGCCTCCGACGATCCGATAACGCCGTCAGCGAACGATGATAGCGAAGCGGATGAGGTTGTTCCAAACCCTCAGTCGAATTCACAACAACCCGGAGATGATGCTGGTCGTGGCCCGGCAAACATCGAAAATTTTCAGGTGGGGCAGGACGTGTTAACTGTTTCGGTTGACCCGGATGAAGACGACGGGTCGCTTGATCTCGATGTGAGGCCTTCAAACAATGGCCAGGATGGCCTTGTTTTTGTTGGTGGAAAACTGGTCGCTATCATAAAAGATGCACCAAACGCGTCGGCGCAGGATGTCTTCATTGAAGTGGGCCCGGGCAATAACTGATCAATCCAGGGGCTCGGGCTGCTGCGCATAGGCAATGTATAGTGGGTGCTTTGGATGCCCGGCTTTTGTCAGGCCCAGATGGAATAGTGGCTGATCTGTTAAGCGTAGCAGTTTTAGAACCTCGGGGCCGCGGTTTTTATGTTCGCCGTGGGTGCCCCAGGCACAAACAATCTGATCTGCCCAGGCGCAGCTTTCGACGATCAAAGCGTCATTTTCCGGCCCTACCGGATCATCTGCGGCGCGCATATGGCGGGGGTCGGTGTCTCGCCAGGCAAATATGTTGGTCACCCGAAATGCGCCAAACCCAAGAGAGCGCGCACGTCTTTCACAGCGCTCAACCGTTGGGTCATTCTGTACTTCGGTGGCAGTGGACGGATTTAGCATAATAAACAACGCTCTGCGACCCTGTGGGTCCCAGGTTCGGGTCAACATATACCGGTACTTTTCACAGGGCGAATATATCGCAATACTTGCARTATCGCCTTTTTGATGGGTGCGGCTGATCATGGCGGATTTGCTCATATTTTGAACAYGTCAATTAATAGTTGAAAACTCGGCTTGGGTGCAGTTCACCGGATTTATAAATTCCAATCGCAACGGCCTTGCCATCGAGCGATGCCCAGGCCTCATCCCCATATTCAGCGTCCGATGTCAGCACTAACCCCGGGTTGCCATTCTTCAACCGGGCTGCCCCTTCGACGCTGCAACGAAGCTCTGGCAAATCCGTCAGCCCGATTTCCAGCGGCAGTAAATACGTGTCCAGTTCGGGCGTTCTGGCCWGSTCRTTGATCTGYTCAATYGTCARYCCATCAGYSGMATCRAAWGGMCCYGACCAGRTWCGSCGCARYTTCAGAACATGGCCATAACANCCYAAGANCCTCACCCAGATCCCGTGCAACTGAACGCACATAACCACCCTTACCACATGTCAGTTCCAGCTCTACATGGTCAGCGTCCGGGCGTGAAATAAACGCCAGTTCATCAACGTATAAAGGGCGCGGTGCTATTTCCACGTCCTCGCCATCACGGGCTAATTTGTAAGCRCGCTGGCCATCRATTTTWACGGCTGAAAACTTTGGCGGGACTTGCAATATGTCCCCAACGAAATCGGGCAAGGCCGCGATAATTTCCTSATCTGTTGGCCGCAGTTCGCTTTCGCAGATTACCGTACCCTCGGTATCATCCGTGTTCGTCGCTTGCCCAAGTCGCACGGTAAAGCGATAGGCCTTCAGCGCGTCGGTGATGTAGGGAACCGTCTTGGTCGCCTCGCCAAGCGCAATTGCCAAAACACCCGTCGCCTCCGGGTCCAGTGTCCCCGCATGCCCGGCCTTTTTTGCGTCAAACGCCCATTTCACCTTGTTGACAACGGCCGTGGAGGTCATGCCCGCAGGCTTGTCCACAACCAGCCACCCGGATATGTCCCGGCCCTTTTTACGACGCGCCATCAGTCTTGGTCGTCGCTCAGGTCGCGGCGCACGTCATCTTGGGAAAACAATCGCTTGGCTTCGTCCAGCCGATCGAAYGTGTCGTCGATTTCAAAGCGTAGCTCAGGCGCATATTTTAACGACAACGACTTAGCGACAACCCGTCGCAATTCATGCTGATTGCGTTTCAATGCTTCGATCGCTTCTTCCCGCTTTTCACCGCCAAGCGGCAACACATAGGCCGTGGCCACACGCAGGTCAGGCGTTGCCCGCACTTCACCAACGGTGATCGACATGCCGTTCAGGTCCGGGTCGTGGATGTCGCCACGCGCCAGCGCTTCCGACAATGTTCGCCGGATCAATTCACCAACGCGCAATTGCCGTTGCGATGGTCCACTTCCGGAATGATGTGAATTCTTTGCCATGGCCGTGCAAATAGTCCCGATTGCGCTTGTCTGCAACAGGGCTTTGCCTATGGGTGGGTAATCCCCCCGCAAATTAGTGGTGTTCACGCGTAGAATTTTCTCGGCATAATATTTGAGGAGATTTCGAATGAAGAACAAACGATATAGCGACGCGCAGATCATGGGTATTCTGAAGCAGGCTGAGAGCGGTGTGCCAGTTTCGGAACTGTGCCGCGAGCATGGCATGAGTAACGCCAGCTTTTACAAATGGCGGGCGAAGTTTGGCGGTTTTCCCTCTCGGTGATGCAGGCATCACCTGCCGGGTAATAGATGCGTCGATGATCTCGGAACTGAAAGCGATGGCTGAGGAGAACCGTCGCCTGAAGCGCATGTATGCCGAGATGAGCATGCAGAACGATCTGCTGAAGGAAGCTCTTGGAAAAAAGCGTTAAGGCCGTCTCAGAGGCGAGAGATGGCCGTTGAAGCTGTTGCCAATAGAAACGTCAGCATTGCGCTGGCCTGCAGAACGTTCAAGATTAGTGAATGTTGCTATCGATACGAACGCAAACTGCGCGACGAGAATGCCGAGATTGGAGAATGGCTTGTGAAGCTGACCAGCAATCGCCGCACCTGGGGCTTTGGCTTATGCTTTTTGTATTTGCGTAATGTGAAGGGTTTTGGCTGGAACCATAAGCGCGTGTACCGCATTTATTGCGAGTTGGAGTTGAACTTGCGGATCAGGCCCAAGAAACGGTTAAAGCGGGACAAACCAGATGCGCTGGCGGTGCCGGATACAGCCAATCACACGTGGTCAATGGACTTTATGGCAGACCAATTGGCAGACGGGCGCAGTATTCGCTCCCTGAACGTGCTGGACGACTTCAACCGTGAAGGCCTGGGCATTGAGGTGGACTTTTCGCTGCCCGCCGAGCGCGTGGTGCGCAGCCTGAACCGGATCATCGAATRGCGCGGGARRMCGYTGATWATYMGGGTCGRTAATRGCCCAGAATATATCAGCGGCAARCTKATGGCATGGGCMGAAMKSATGGGYATCCACATCCARTATATCCAGCCSGGAAWGCCRCAGCAGAAYGCYTATATCGAGCGKTACAACCGCAYGGTTCGCCACGAATGGTTAGACCAGTATATCTTTGAAACAATCGAGGAGGCACAGGAACAAGCCACAAACTGGCTCTGGACATACAACAACGACCGACCCAACATGGGCATCGGCGGGATCACACCCGCAATGAAACTGAAACTAGCCGCGTAATTCTACATGCGGACCCCATGAAAAATGGGGGGATTACCATGCCACGCTTGAAGATACTGAGATAACCCTCAATCGTATTCGTGTGGACGTTGCCACGCACATATTGGCCCTTGCTGTGGGTCGTAAAGTCGTGGTCTGCGAAWCTTTCTCCAACCTTGGAGTATTGCTTGGCTTCATCCGTATAGACGATTGCTTCCTTGGCAATGTTCTCGCGCAGGATTGGCAACAGGGTGGACGCTTTCACATTGTCCACCACGAAAGACTTGGATTGACCCGTGGTACGGTCAACCAGTGTCAGCATAGCGTTCTTGTGAGCATAACCGCGCGCGCCCTCTGCCTTCTTGTGTTTGTGGCCGATAAAGGTTTCGTCAACCTCCACAACGCCACCACCAGAACCGAAATCAACGGTATTGTCGTTACGCATAGCCTCGCGAATACGGTGAGACATGAACCACGCAGATTTGTAGGTTATCTCAAGCACACGGTGTAGCTGGTGGCTGCTGATACCCTTCTTGCTACTGGTCATAAGATAAATAGCCTGTAGCCACTTGTGCAGCGGGATATGGCTCTCTGCGAAGATTGTATTGTGGCGTACCGTGAATTGCTTGCGACAGGCGGAACATTTTTTCAGACCGTGACGCTCGACGCCTTCTGGGTTCTTCTTGGATGGCTTGGAAAACACGCCTTTCAGTTCATAGATGTTTGTGCAGTTGCCACAAAACGGGCAGCTTGGCTCGTCACCCCAAAGCATAGCCTCCACGTGCGCAAAAGCTGCGGCTTCGTTGTGCATGTATGGTTTGGACAGTACGGACATTGGGTTTYCCTTAACTCTATGTATTATACATAGGAAATCACCTTGGGTTTGTCAAGTATACAATCGCCAAAATATAGGACGCCGGCCCAAATCGTGCAAAATCCACGCGACCCTCAACAATATCGGCGATTCCTTCATCATAGTCCGACGCAATTTTCAGTTTAATATTCACCGGCTCGCCAAGGCGTTTTTCCAATTCTTGGCTTAGGTACCTGAGAATTGGGCTGAATTTGCGCACGACTTCGGTTGGTTTATCAGTGGTATAGGTTCCAAAAACCAGATTGATATCTGCTGTGGCGGGGTTGGTGCTGAATATTGCCAGCAAAAGTGCAATTGGCTTCAGGGCGTTTATCCGCATTCATCTGCTCCTTGGTCATCCCCGAGCGGGGTTTTCGAACTGTGTTGGGTTCGAAATGACCCCAGAACAACGAAGAAAGAATGAACGTCGTGGTTAATTTTTTTNGCGGGTCAGTCGGCGTCAGCCACGCCTTTGGCCCACAAACAGGTGCGCCAATTGCGACAGCCGGGCAGGATCAACAGCGCGGCGGCCAGCGTCATAAACGGCGTMGGAAAAGCTGGTGGAAAATACTTTATCTCTCCGGGTAACTTGTCATTTATGTCTCAGGGGCCCGGCATGATGTAATCGGGGACGATACCAGAGCGCACTATCGCCTCATCCGCATCCATCCCCGCAAGCGCACCAAACCCGGTTACCAGCGCAGTTTTCACCCCCGCGTTTCGCCCACCCAGAATATCCGTGTGCAAAGTGTCCCCGACCATAACAACCCGCGTCAGATCGGTACCCGCTGGCAGTCGCGACAACGCGGTCTCAAATACATTGCCGTAGGGTTTGCCGAAAAATTCCGGGCTTATCCCGGTTGCATCCGCCAGGCGATGTGCAAAATACCCCAGTTGGCGCGACAAGCCATCTTTTCTCGGGGCTACGATGTCAGGGTTACCTACCAGAACCGGTCTGGGGTTGGCCCGCAGGGTTGTTTCCAACATGTGTTGCCGCTGATCCGTCCAGCCAACGCAGCCCAACATCAGGAAAGCCTGTGACTGATCATATATACCCGGGTCATCTTCCAGAAAATCACCGTCCAGATGCTCAAGCTCTTCCAACCCAAAGGACTTCGATGCCACCAGCCCGTATTTCACACGTGGAAGAAAACTGACCGCCGCAAGCAAAACCTCTCGGCTGGTCAGAACATGTTCGGGCRCAAAATCAAATCCCAGCCGYGCGTTCTTTTCCAGCATCAGGCTTTTGGGGTATCCGGCGGCGTTGCTCACCACGAATACAGTTTTTCCCGCCGCCTGTAATTCACGGACACGCTCAGGCGCGCCGGGGATCGCTTCCTCACCGATGTTCAGAACACCAAACGCATCCAACAAGAAAACGTCCATACGCTCAACCAGTTCAGACAGGTTTTCTATACGCCGTGAAGCACTGGAAAAATCTACATCCGGCAGGCGATGGCGCACGGCTTCATACGCGGAAAAGCCCCATTCCGCATCGCCCGAACTGTCGGATAACATCAGATAATTGCCCCACGCACCTTCGCGGAAACCCATTCGCTGACAATTACTGCRAACAGGATTATCAGCAGGATCAGACTAACCTGCGGCCATGCCAGTGTGTTCAGAGAGCCTTGTAGTTGCAGGCCAATACCGCCCGCACCCACCAGCCCAAGTACCGTGGATTCACGCAGGTTGATATCCCAGCGGAACACGGCAATVCCKGCRAAKGCVGGCATAATTTGCGGCACAATACCATAAGCCATCACCTGCCATCGACTGGCGCCAGTGGCGGTTATAGCCTCAACCTGAGATTCATTGATTTCCTCAATCGCTTCATAAAGCARYTTGGCGCARAACCCGATGGAACGGATSGAWATTGCGATCAGCCCGGCAAATACGCCGGGACCGATAATGGAAACCAGCAGCAGCGCCCAGATCAGTGAATTKATTGAACGGGTGGATACGATGATCAGCAACGCAATTGGGCGGACGAACAACGCCGAGGGCGTTGTATTACGCGCGGCCAGAAATGCGATTGGTACAGCCATCATCAACGCCAGAACCGTGCCAAGGGTTGCAATGTTCAGCGTATCCCAAAGCGGCTCCCACAGCTTGTTTATATAGGCCCAGCGCGGCGGCATGGCACGTCCGCCAATATCGGCGGCAATGCGTGGTGCGTCCCAGAAGAACAACCATGTGGTGGAGTCGGATATCTGTTTCCAGCTCAACATGAAAATCGCTGTACCAACCAGCCACAYTGCCCATATTTTCAACTGCGCATCGCGGTCACGTCGCTGCCAGACTTTCAGCCCGTCTTTGGTGGATATAGCCATTACTGCACCATCCCGCGAATTATTCCTGACAAGTATTCCAGCACCATCACAGTGGCGATGATCACCAGCAGGATTGCCGCCGCGGTGTCAAATTCATAGCGGTCAAAGGCGGTATTCAGCGTCGCACCAATGCCCCCGGCACCTACYAACCCCAGCACAGCGCTTTCGCGGAAATTGATATCCAGCCGATAGATCGACAAGCCAATCAGACGCGGGATCACCTGCGGGTGGATGCCAAATACGTAACGCTGCATCCAGCTCGCCCCGGTAGCGCGCACAGCTTCGGCCTGCACTTTGTCCATGTTTTCAATTTCTTCCGCCAGCAGCTTTGACAGGAAACCAATGGTGGCAAAGCTAAGCGTGAGGAAACCGGCCAACGGGCCAAAGCCAAAGATCGCCACCAACAGAATCGCCACAACAATTTCATTCAGGGCGCGCGATACCGCAACGATTGCACGGCACACCAGATAGATCGGCAATGCCGCAATGTTGCGCGCGGCACCTAAACCAATTGGGATAGAAACTGCGATACCGACGACGGTGGACGCGACGGTGATCACCGCACTTTCAATCAAACCCTCGCGGATGTCCGTCGCGCGCGACGTAAAATCGGGGTTAAAGAAAGACGAAATGAATCGCCAACCACGATCCAGACCCTGATAAACGCGGGACCAGTTAACCTCAMTCGAACCAACGGCCGCAATAACGTAGATCACCGAGCCGATTATCAGCACCCAGCGAAGTACCGGCGAGGTTATAAAGGGTGGCTTTTTCCACGGTTGGCCGAGCCTGCTATCCAGTGCAGTGCCCATTATGAGGCGCCTTCTTCTTCGTCGTCTTCRTCAACTTTCTGGATGGTTTCAGACCAGTCTTCTTCACCGTAAATTCGGGTCAGCACCTCTTCGCTCAGTTCATCAGGTGAGCCATCAAACACCACCGCGCCGGTTTCCAATCCTACGATGCGCGACACAAACATCTGCGCCAGCGCTACATCGTGAATATTCACAATTGCCGCCAGTTCCCGTTCTTCGCACAGCTCAACAATCAGGCGCATAATCTGGCGAGAGGTCTTGGGGTCAAGAGATGCTGTTGGTTCATCCACCAGCAAYACMGACGGATCCTGAATTAGCGCGCGGCAAATACCAACCCGCTGGCGTTGCCCGCCAGACAATTCATCAGCGCGTTTGTCAGCCATTTCCAYCAGCCCCACACGGTCCAGCAKGCGAAAAGCTTCGTCCACATCCGATTGTGGGAATTTGCGTAACAGACTGCGCCAAAAGCCAACATAGCCTAGCCTACCTGACAGTACATTTTCCATCACGGTCAGRCGTTCAACCAGCGCRTATTCCTGAAAAATCATTCCCATGCGGCGACGTTCGCGGCGCAGACCGCCGGAACCCAGGGCGGTAATTTCCACATCATCCAGATGCACAGTGCCGGACGTGGGTTCAACCAGACGGTTAATGCAACGGATCAGGGTCGATTTACCTGCACCTGACGGCCCAATCAGCGCCATAACCTGACCTTTTGGAACTTCCAGATCAACGGCGTTCAAGGCCTTATCGCCAGTTTTGTAGACTTTGGTAAGTTTGCTCAGACGCAGCATTTCAGACCCTCAAAAGGATAAAAAAGGGGTGCGCCCCGAAGGTATCGGGGCACACCAGCTTTCWTTTTTGTCGGCTTAGCTACAGGAGTAGGAWACGCCGTTTGCTGTGTCGATCTTGCGGATCACRTCCCAGAATTCCTTGTAGTTCATAGGCAGGAACTGACCTTCGTTGGAYTTTTCRAACTCTTCCTGAAGCTTTGTACCTTCCCAGTCAAAGCTGAAAAACGCTTCACGAATGCTRGCCTGAAGATCRGGGTTCAGGTTGTAAACCGTACCAAACCCGGTTGTTGGGAATGTCTGTGATTTGTAGATGGTGATCACATCGTCGGCTTTGATTACACCACGGCTGATCATGCGTGACTTGACCGAATTCGCAATCGAGGCTGCCATATAGTCTTTGTTGGCCACACCAAGGATTGAGTTGTCGTGCTTGCCYGAGAASACYGGTTCAAAATCCCGRTCAGGGATCATGTTATAGTCACCTTTCAGGATTGCACTTGGCGCCTTAAAGCCCGAGTTTGAAGTCGGCGAAGTAAACGCCAGCTGGCCACCCTTGATGTCCTCGACTTTTTCGATACCGGAGCCTGGGTAAGTCAGGATTTCCATCTCATAGCCAAAGTTGCCGTCAAGCGACGCCATGATAGTGAACGGCTGGAAGCCAGCGCAGTTCACAGCCAGCGGGTTAGAACCGGTGTTGAAACCTGCAACGTGCAATCGACCCGAGCGCATTGCTTCGATCTGTGCTGCATTGTTCTGAACTGGAAAGAACAGAACATCTTTAYCGGTTACTTTTTCCATATGGGTCAGAAAGTCAGACCAGACTTCTTTGTAAACGGCCGGGTCTTCAACCGGAGTGTAGGCGAATATCAGTGTGTCCGGGTCAAGCCATTCGGATGCTTCTGTTGGTGTATCGGCCACAAGGTCGCCGTCAGTATCACAATAACGCTCATCCAGCGTGCCGCGTTCGCAGTGGCCTGCCGCTGATGCAGCACCCACAAATGCAAAGCCAGACATGAGTGCCACAACTGTTACGGCCTTCGTTAATACGTTCATTATTTCCTCCCTAAGTTTTTATTATCCACCGAACCTATAGCCAAACGGTCGCGTGGCAAGCGATTATTCGAATTCTACACCGGTATTTCGGGGGGATAAGGCCAGTTAGCGTATTACATCATAGCAATCTGGTTCCAACAGAAACGCGCGGAACACCGACCGTTCGTAGGCCATGCCGGCGGTGTCGAACGTTGCCAAAGCCGTCAATGCAGACCCATTACAGTTTGGTGCGTTCTGATTGGTRATGAACAGCACCCGAGCACTTTGTTCAGCAACGAACGGGTAAGTTTGCTGATAATAATTTCGCGGACGACCCCTGGGGGCTGTGGARTAGACCGGCACGTCCAGATCGCGCCCTGTCAGATAAAGATCCGCAAGAACATCGCGGCTCGACGCGACAATCGACACCGGCGCGTTCTGTTCGGCCAGATCAAAAACTTGCTGGCTAAATTCATCGCGGCCCAAATAGCGGATAAATAAYGGGCGATCACCTTTTAGGATTATATCATCAGCAAATATTGTCAGAACCGGTAGCAACAGCGTGATAGAACCGTTAAGCGCCAGACCTGCCCAAAGCCACCGAACGTGGTTGGCCAGCAGCCATGGAACCACCACCAACGTAGCAGCAAAATACGCGGCAAATGCCCAGTTAGCATAGGCCCGCGACATCAGCGCCTGAAAACAAACCAGTGCGATTACCGGCACCGAAAACAGCAGCAAACCACGAATGTTCGCAGGTGCTTTCCMGATCAGATAAAGCAGCACTGTAAACAGGATCGGCCCCATMACSAGAAACTGGTTCGCAAGGAATTCCGCCAGATTGGCAAAGTTCAGCCGCGCCCCGGTCGATTCAGTACGCACCCAGTCAACATTATCYARTGTATGTTCAAGCGTCGTTAAATCATGGGCGATATTCCAGTAGATATTGGGGGAAATCACCACCAAAACAGCAATCAACAACGCCAGGGCGTTGGCAACTGTGATTCTGTATGAAGGTAAAAATATCGCTGCCAAAACAGCCCCAAGCAGGAAATACACACCAGCATATTTCGCCATCATCGCCAGACCAACCATCACACCGACCAGCAAGGCGTCGCGCAGCGCGCCGGTGTCGCGCAGTTTGCTGTAATAAAGTAACGCGAGCGCAAAAAACGGTGCCATGATTGTGTCGGTTGAAATCAGGGTGCTTCCTACGGCGACTATCGGTAACGTCACATAGCTGACCGCAACCCAGATAGCCGGGCGTGGTCCAAATTCTCGCTTGGTCCAAAGGGCTAATATTATCGCCGTCGCCCCGTGAAACAATGGCGCGGGCAGGCGAACCCAAAACGGGCTGGAACTGCCCGCAAGTTCYGTGGTGAGCCGAATAACCCATGCCGCAAGCGGTGGTTTGGAAAAGTACCCCAGATCCAGGTTTTGYCCCCAAAGCCAATATTGGGATTCATCCACAAACAGATCAATTTCCGACAGGCTAAGCGCCACGACGCGAAAAGCAGTGACAACACCAACCAGCAATAAAGCTGTGTTAAGCCAGTTAGCCGTTCGACTGGGCATTGCGTTTCTTTTCGGCAAAGATCAGCCACAGATTTCGCGAGTATATAAATATCCCCAGCGACTGGCCAAGAATGAAAACCGGGTCAGCCCGATAGACTGCGTAAGCGAACAGAATTACGCCGCCWCCAATCGAAAAGTACCAAAATGCAATCGGCACAGTTGAGCGCTTTGCCTTTTCTGACGCGATCCATTGAACGATGAACCGGGCGGAAAACATCAACTGCCCCCCCAGCCCAAATATGACCCACCAGAATTCAACGGCATTATCAACTTTTAAGAACGCGAATATCTCGCTCATGTTTCGTCCACTGAAATTTTTACCTCTGTAGAAGCGGCAGTTTTACGGCGTCGCAGTAGCCACATTACGCCGAACAAATCCACAGCCCCGACCAGCCCGCGTTGTAAATTGGAATAATTCGAACTGCCAGCRTTTCTTGCRCGGTGGCTGACRTCRACATGGGCAATTTCCCATCCGGCGCGGCCAAACAGGGCTGGCAGATAYCKGTGCATGTGATTGAAATATGGCAGTTCCAGAAARGCATCTCGCCGGAACGCCTTGAGCCCACAACCGGTGTCCCTCGTYCCGTCTTTTAGCAGCTTTGCWCGCAGCCCATTGGCAAACGAAGACGCCAGTTTCTTGGAAAACGTGTCCTTGCGCCCGACCCGCTGCCCGGCCACCAGCCCCAACTGCGGCGAAACAGATGGATCAATCAGCGGTGCAAACAGTTTTGGCAATTCTTCCGGCGGATTTTGCCCGTCACCATCAAGCGTTGCGACAATCACGCCTCTAGCGGCCAGAACCCCGGAATGAACAGCCGCACTTTGCCCGGCTGATGCCTTATGCTGGATAAGCCGCAGATTGCCCTGCGAAACCATCATTTCACGTACAACATCAGCAGAATTGTCACCGGAACCATCATCGACCACAATGATTTCAAAATCGCCATGCTCGGCGCAGCTTTGCTGAATTTGCTGCACCAAACGGCCGATATTTTCGGCTTCATTTTTGATCGGTATGACGATGGAAACCTGTACCATGGCTGATCTCTTATTATCCTGAGCCGAGCAGTATCACCGCAGACTCTTATGGACAATGTACCATTAAGGCTATCGGTGGGTTGGTGCTTAGGCCTACTTGCTGGCGAAAACAAAGTACCGCATTCCCGCATAGGAAAATACGGCCGTCACGACAACGGATGACAATTTAGCAACGGCAAGCGGCAAGGCGACATCCAAACCCGCGACTAAGACAGTCGATAGGGTTAATGCTGCTAAATTCAGCGCACCAAACCGCAGAGCCAGATTTTTGATTGAACGATCACCCGCAATATCCGCAAAAGTCCAGCCACGGTTCAGGATAAAACTAACCGCCGCCCCGCAGCCATATGCCAGAATGTTGGAGGGAATTACCTGGCCTGTTAAAGCCACCAAGGCAAAAAACACGCCTATATCAGTCAGGGTGTTGATTACCCCAACCGTTGCAAAACGAAAAATCCGAGATGGGATTTGCATGGCTGGATCAGGTCTGTTTTTGTTTCTGCCGGGGCTTTCGCGACTTTACGGTCTTGGATTTCTCCGCCGTTTTCCCGGTRATRARACGATCCACTATGAACAGAGGCCGCTTTTTCGACTGCATATACAACCGACCAAGATATTCGCCCAATATCCCGATGGTCAGYAATTGAACGCTGCTAACTGTCAGAACWACAACCAWRACCGATGACCAACCAGCCACAACGTGCCCAAGTGCCCACTGCGCCAACACGTACACAATCATCACCACACTTAACAACGCAACGACAGCTGACAGGATTGTTGCAATCCGCAGCGGCACAATCGAAAACCCGGTGATAGCATCAATCGCCAACCGCATCATCTTGCGCAGCGGATATTTGGTTTCACCGGCAAATCGCTCAGCCCGGTCATATAGAAARGGGACCTGGGTAAARCCAAGCCAGCTTACCATGCCACGCACGAACCTGTCTTCTTCAGGCATGGCATTAAGATGATCCAGAACTTTGCGGTTGAGCAGTCTGAAATCGCCGGTATCCAACGGAATATCCACATCGGTCATCCGATTAAGCAGCCGGTAAAACAGCGACGCCGAAACGGATTTAGAAATCGTTTCRCCATCGCGGCTCTTGCGCTGCCCATAAACAACGTCGGCCCCGTCATCCATCAGCTGCATCATCTGACCAAGCAATTYCGGCGGGTCTTGCAGATCTGCGTCCAGAATAAAAATCCGGGCACCACGACAATATTTCAGCCCCGCAGATAACGCTTWCTGATGGCCATGATTGCGCGACAACACCAGGCCAACAGTGTGCGGGCAGGCATGGCTAAGTTCTTCGATCATTCTGGTGGTACCGTCGGTGGAACCATCGTCAACCAATATCAGTTCAAACGACTTCCCCACCACTGGCTCAACCGCTTGCAAAACACAGGCGTGCAGTTCCGCCAGGGAATCTTTTTCGTTGTAGCAAGGAACTACAATTGAAAGAGCAGGAGGAATGTCTGTTTTAATCATGGTCGCCGGTTAGTTTGATCTTTGTGGTTTCGCTACACTGTATCAGAATTTGCCAACCTACATAAATGCCTGTGGTTCAACTGATTAAGTCGCACATGAATAAAACCGAATAGTGGCGACAGGGTAACTTTTATGTGGTTTGGAACCGGGCTTTGGCGGCGCTAAGGGCAATTTCGCTGAAATAGTTGTTGAATTGCGCGCTACTTTGATATGGGAATGCGCGAAGGATCTAATAACAGGAAACCAAAATGTCCCCAGATGAGACAAAAGCAATCATTMAGGYWYWKWYSCWRAMWKWWWTYSKGMYYGRYRWRGCWGWRRWMKYKSKGMMCARYKATSYGGSSMKKRYYKCARAYKGMRYKAWWSMTKMAMYSTSMRKCCTGAAGTTGGTGGCATTTCTGGAAGAAACATTTGGAATCACCGTGCCCGCACACCAGATCGACGTTGATCACCTGGATACCGTTGATCTGATTGCAGCAATGGTCGAGGAAAATCGTTAATCCCGCATATCTGCTGGCATTGTTGAGAAAATSAATYGCCTCCCCAAGCAGTTGTTGGTGAACAGCTCAATTCTTGATATTGTCTTAAAGTGGTTATTTTCCGACCGCATAAACAATCATGGCTATTGGCGACTTGGGACAAAGATTGGATCAACTTCTTCTGGGCGCTGCTGAAAATGCACCCAATGCAACCTGCCTGATTGAACAGGGCGGGCAAAGTGTCAGCTATGGTGATTTGTCTGCGCAGGCCGAAGTAGTGGCTAATGCGCTAGGCCAGAGTGGTATAGGTTCTGGCGACCGGGTTGGAATTTGTGCGCCAAAATCAATTCAAACCGTTGCTGCGGTATTCGGCATATTGCGCGCCGGGGCGGCCTATGTGCCGGTAGACCCAACCGCACCCGCAGCGCGCAGTGGTGGAATATTCGCCGATTGCCAGGTTCGGGCGGTGCTTGTTGTTCAGGAATTGGTTGGCGGTATTCAGGCCGCTATGCAGGATCAGCTCGCTGTTGTGGAAAGAGAGCCGGTCATTGGATTGTCCTGTCTCACTTCTACACAAGATTGCATTCTCGGCAGCGCCGATACCGCCTATATCCTGTACACATCTGGTTCCACAGGAAAACCTAAGGGTTCTGCAAAAACCATATTTGCCGAAAACATT
>NVTR01000060.1 GCA_002732955.1 Marinosulfonomonas sp. | reverse complement strand
TTGCATCCGGGACAACAGATCATCAATCCCGGAACCACTAACAACCTCATAACTATCCGGTGCCAGAGACCCTTCATCCGGCAAATCAGGCACAGCACCGCTCAGGAAATCCGCCGCTTTCAATGCCTGCAAAATCTGCCAACTCGTCGCCCCTTCCGCCAGCGCAATACGATAGCGGGTATCCGCGTCATCGCGCACCTCGGAATATTCTCCGGGCACCACACCCGCAGGGTCGAATGCTAATACTTCAACAAACCGGTTCGTCGCCGGGTCCAGTTCCCGCACCTGCAATTCCACCTGGTTCACCCCAATCCGGTAGACCACTTCCGTGCCGCAACTGCTGGCCCCACCACGGGTAACGATATCAACGATTTCTTCCATCGACGCGCCCGCTGGCACCAGAAAACTGCCGCGCTTCAACAACTCACTTTTCTCCGAGTAGGTCGCGCCAACCCTGAATATTACCGGACTGGTCACCGCCCCGCGAGTGTCCAATTCCTCAGACACCCGGCTCATGGTGGATCCCGATTTTACCCGCAGGCATATCGCATCTTCCAATGGCCCGGCCACGCTATATTGCGCCTTGCCCCAGGCTATGACACCACCCGCCGCTATCAAAATAACAACAAACAATGTCAGWGCGTTAGAGGCGAGATGACGCCACATCAGGCATCCACCTTTTTCATGATCAGACTGGCATTRGTGCCACCAAACCCAAASGAATTWGACAACGCCACGTCAATCTTGCGTTCCCGCTTTACGTTCGGTGCAAGGTCCAGCTTCGGTTCAATGGCCGGATTATCCAGATTGATCGTAGGCGGCGCCACCTGATCCCGGATCGCCAGCACGCAGAATATCGCCTCAACCGCGCCAGCCGCCCCCAGCAAATGCCCGATGGATGATTTCGTCGACGACATGGTAATCCCCGACGCCGCGTCCCCCATCAGACGCTCGACCGCGCCSAGTTCAATCGTGTCAGCCATCGTCGACGTGCCATGGGCGTTGATATAATCTATGTCCTCGGGCGAAACCTCAGCCCGCGCCATCGCCGCCTGCATTGAGCGGTAGCCGCCATTCCCATCCTCGGASGGMGCMGTRATGTGATAGGCGTCCCCGGACATTCCATAACCCACAATCTCAGCGTATATTTTGGCACCCCGTGCCACCGCATGTTCATATTCCTCRAGCACCACAATTCCGGCCCCTTCCCCCATCACGAACCCRTCCCGRTCCGCATCATAGGGGCGCGACGCCTTTTCAGGTTCATTGCCACGCGACGTTGACAGCGCCTTACAGGCATTAAACCCGGCAATACCAATTTCGCAGATCGGAGCTTCTGCCCCACCCGCAATCATCACATCCGCGTCGCCCARCATGATCAAACGGCTGGCATCACCAATCGCATGCGCACCGGTCGAACAGGCCGTCACCACCGCGTGGTTTGGCCCCTTGTACCCATAACGAATGGATACCTGCCCGGAGACCAGATTGGTCAGAGCACCCGGAATAAAAAACGGCGACACCCGGCGCGGTCCGCGTTCCTTCAATGTGATCGCGGTTTCAGCAATCGACTGCAATCCACCAATGCCCGAGCCAATCATCACCCCGGTGCGCAGCAGTTCTTCTTCGTCATCGATCGCCCAGTCGGCGTCTTCCACCGCCTGAACCGCCGCCGCCATGCCGTACAAAATGAAATCATCCACCTTGCGCTGATCTTTTGGCGCCATCCAGTCATCGGGGTTGAACGTCCCGTTGCTGCCGTCGCCGCGCGGTATTTCACARGCATAGGTCGTCGCCARATGCCCCGCATCAAAGCGCGTAATCGTCCCCGCACCAGACTGTCCGTCCAATAGCCGGGACCAAGTTTCTTCCACACCACAAGCCAGCGGTGTGACCATTCCCAATCCTGTAATTACGACCCGGCGCATCTGCATCCCCATCTGGCTATTGTTCTTGTTTATACAGATACACTTGCCCACTGGTCAGGGGCAAGTAGGCACCGCCAACTAGGTTCAATTCAGCCTATCGGTCCGACCCACGAAATATTCAGATAAATTCAGCCACCACTTCTGATCCATCTCCTGAAGCAACTGCCATCGCCTCTGTCAGATCTATGTTCTGCTCAAACAGCGCTCGCCCGATCATAGCAGCACCAATACCCGGCACATATTTTAGCCGGGCCACATCGTCGGCACCGCGAACCAAACCACCGGCAATCACAGGTAGTCGCACCCCCTGAGCCAGCCCCGACACCAACGCAATGGATCCGTCAACATCGCCGATATCGCTGTGAACATCGGTTATCTTGATCGCCGCCAGCGGTGCGCCGGCAAATTCATCAATGAACGCCTTGGGCTCAAACGCCGTAGTTACCCGCCAGGCATCAATTGACACCATGCCCTGATAGACATCCACCGCCAGAACGATCTGATCCGGGTAATAYTTTGCGGCTTCCTTCAGGAAATCCGGGTTGGTAACCCCCGCCGACCCAATTATCACCCGGCCCGCACCTTTTTCAACCCAGTAAGCAACCCGCTCCATGGTTGAGATACCTCCAGCCACCTGCACGGATGTCCCGGCACCCAGAATGATGGCCTCAATGATTTCCCGGTTGTCTCTGTCGCCGGTTACCGCATCCAGATCAGTCACTTGTATCCATGGCACCCCGGCCGCGGCAAATTCCTGCGCTTTACCGACAGGATCAACATGCCAGATTGACGGTTCTTCAACACGGCCCTTGTTCAGCGTTACGCAATGTCCGTTTTGCAGTTGTATAGTTGGTATCAAGTCCATGGCGATCCCCAATTATCTGTGCAGACTACTGGTTCGTTAAGCGAAAGTGCACGCCAGTACCGCATAGATTTCGCCGTTTCCTATTTCGTTTACGACGCATTTTCGATGTAAAATAAGGCCAGCGAACAAAGTAAGTGTACCATGTTAAGCCAATTGGACCAATCCTGACGTTAGCCAGCGCCGTTAACCCGTTCCATCAACTGCATCTTGCCCCATTCATCTTCGGAACGGCGCATYAGATGATATCCGGTTTTCCGTGCTACCCTGATGGATCGATCGTGATCCGGGTCCATTCCGCAAACACTGCGCCCGCCAAAGGGCTGAGTATCCAACCATCCATGGGCCAGTGCAGCGGCCTCACTTGCGTAACCCCGGCCATGGCTGCGAGAGGYGAAAACCCAACCGGATTGTATGGCGGTGTCATAGTCCTCACCATATCCTGCATTGTTGTTGAAAAACCCGATGGCCCCCAGAAACGCACCTTGCTTATCTACCACTGCCCAATTGCCGAACCCTTTGCTTACCCAGGCATAACTATTGCCGTTAAAACGCGCCCAGTTCAGGGTCGGGGGAATKGGCGCAAACGGAATGTATTGCRCCACTTCCGGTTCCTGCCACATGGCAGCAAACGCGGCGAAATCAGCCCACGTGAAACCACGCAGGGTGATACGCTCGCTGCGCAATATCGGGATCATAAATTATGCTGCACACCGCGGCGTAACTTCAGCCCGGATCTGTTCTCCGACAAGATAGCGTGTTTGTTCAAGGTCATGCTCCAACTGCAACCGTACCCAAAAATCGCTGGCAGTACAGAAATAGCGCGCCAGTCTCAGGGACAGTTCTACATTCAGTGCAATCTCACCTGCAACAAGTTTGCTAAGTGTGGTTTCGGATATACCAATAATTCCTGCCAGATCAGCCTGAGACAGGTCAAAGGCTTTCAGGTATTCATCCCGCAATATAACCCCGGGATGCGGGCTGTGGAATACCTGCTTGGCGGGCTCTTTTGTTTTGGGTTCTGGCGGCAGATACACTTCTTCAGTCTCATACCCGGCAGCCTTCCACGCATTCATACCGCCGGACATATGAACAACATCCCGATGGCCTTCTTTCAGCAACATTTTACCAGCCGCCTCCGAACGCTTACCAATTGCACAATACAGCACAACCTTTTTGCCATTCAGGGWTGGGAACARTTCCGGRTCAAAACTTGAAAGCGGCAGCAATAGCGCCCCCGGTATATGCTCTTTTTCAAACTCAGATGTTTCGCGCACATCGACCAAAAGAATTTCGTTCCGGTCATACCATTCCTTGATGGTAGCAGCGGTGGTTTCTTTCACATCCATTTGCAATTGCTTCAACATTGTACTGGTCCTTTGAAATAACACAGGTAATATTTCCCTATGCTGACCTGATGGGCTGACCTGATGGTCGGTTCATCWCCAGTATGGTAKTCCTGCCGCTTTCGGACAACGCCCSGACATGCCTTTAGTGCAAAGAAAAACGGCGCCCCAAAGGGACGCCGCATTCAACAATAACGTTCTGGTTTTTTAGGAAGCGCTGGTAATAAATTTCACCGCGTCACCAAAAGTCTGAATAGTTTCCGCCGCATCATCGGGAATTTCGATGCCGAATTCCTCTTCGAACGCCATAACCAGCTCAACAGTGTCCAGGCTGTCAGCCCCAAGGTCGTCAATGAAAGACGCGGTTGGTGAAACCTTGTCCTCTTCAACGCCAAGATGCTCTACAACAATCTTCTTCACGCGATCTGCAATGTCGCTCATATTATTTCCTCACTTCGTTAATGGGCCTGTGCCCGTCTTTTGCCTTTGACCAACCGGTCGCTCAAAGCCCCCGGTTCGTCGCGGGCAATATCCAGAAAATTAACATCCCCCGGCAATCTTGCGCCCCCTTTAGCACAAACTCTGGTCGGGGCAAATGTTTTGTCTCCGCCAATTCTGGCCTATTGATCACACTCTGCAAATGTCGGGTGCCGCTGGCAAAAGTTCAAGTCCTAAACCATCGCCATGCCGCCATTCACATGTAAAACGGCGCCCGTGACATAGGCCGCTTCGGTGCTTGCCAGATACAGCACCGCCGCGCCAATCTCCTCTGGCTCTCCCATACGCCCCGATGGCACTTGCTTTAGAATGGCATCCTTTTGATCATCGCTCAGATTTTCAGTCATTGGCGTTGTGATAAACCCCGGTGCCACACAGTTCACCGTAATTCCACGGCTTGCTACCTCATAGGCCAGTGATTTCGACATGCCCACCATACCGGCCTTTGAGGCAGCATAATTCGCCTGCCCCGGATTACCCGTCGCCCCGACAACGCTGGAGATATTCACAATTCGCCCCCAACGCGCCTTCATCATACCCCGGATCACACCYTTGCACAGCCGCATGGTCGAGGTCAGGTTGACGTTGATCACATCATCCCATTCCTCATCCTTCATCCGCATAAACAGGTTATCGCGGGTGATCCCGGCATTATTGACAAGTATATCCACCGAGCCCAACACCTCAGCCGCCTGTTTGGGCAGCGCGCTGACAGCCTCTGCATCCGACAGGTTACACGGCAATACGTGCGCTCGATCGCCCAATTTGGCAGCCAGTGCCTCTAACGGTTCCACGCGCGTACCAGACAGCCCGACAGACGCKCCCTGCGCATAAAGCGCAGATGCAATTGCCCCGCCAATGCCACCCGATGCACCKGTTACCAGCGCACTTTTACCTGTCAAATCAAACATTTATRTCCCTTATTTAACTACCCGCAACAGCACTTGCCAATTCCTCGGGCGTTCCCACCTGTCGCGTTGCGATGTTGCGGTCTATACGCCGAATCATTCCCGACAGGGCCTTACCCGCACCGACTTCCCATATTTCATCAACACCTTGCTCTGCCATCCAGATCACCGATTCACGCCAACGCACTGAATCGATCACYTGYTCCACCAGCAATGTCTTGATCAACATCGGATCACTTACCCCTTCGGCTACCACATTTGCCACCAGTGGCACCTTGGGCGCTCTGATGCCAACTTTGCTCAATGCTTCGGCCATYACCTGCGCCGCCGGGGCCATCAGATCACAGTGGAATGGCGCAGACACCGGCAACAAAATCGCGCGCCGCGCGCCTGCTTCCTTGGCAATCTCAATCGCGCGCTCAACGGCCTCTTTGTGGCCTGAAACCACAACCTGTCCGGGATCGTTATCATTTGCCGCCCGGCAAACCTGATCCCCCGCAGCTTTCGCCGCGACTTCCTGTACAGCTTTGAAATCCAATCCCAGCAACGCCGCCATCGCCCCGACACCGACTGGCACCGCCTCCTGCATCGCCTGGCCGCGAATGCGCAACAATCGCGCCGTGTCAGCTAATGCCAATGACCCGGCAGCCGTCAGCGCCGAATACTCACCAAGCGAATGCCCTGCCACAAAGGAAACTTTGTCCAGACCGATGCCTTCAGATTCCAGCGCCCGGAATGCCGCAATTGACGTCGCCATTAACGCCGGCTGCGCATTTTCGGTTAACGTCAGTGTTTCCGCATCACCTTCCCAGATCAAGGCTGACAGGTTTTCGCTCAGGGCCTCGTCGACTTCGTCAAAAACCGCCTTGGCTGCCGGATAGCTTTCGGCCAGAGCCTTTCCCATACCAATTGCTTGCGCACCTTGCCCTGGAAATACAAATGCTCGGCTCATGCTGCCACCCCCGTTTTTCTTCGCTATGAAAACGGTTTAACCTTTTGAACCAACGCAAACAAGCACCGAGCAGTTGCCGATGCCTGTTTTTACCAGTCAGGTTRTGTTGGAGCGCCTAAACGGAAGCGAAAGCTGTTCTGACAGTTCGTCTGGTGTTTTTCACACTTGGAACCCGAGTTGAATTGGACGTAACAGGCGCTTGTCGGCGAAATTCTGCGCGAAACCGGCTTAATAGTGGTTCAAGAACGTCCGAACCGCCGGTTGCAACCAAGATAGCACCCCTGCTGTTTTTAGGCTGTATATATAGACGGTCGGCTACAAACGGCGACTGCGAACGTTTCATATAAACGCTGTCGATATCTGAAAAATGATAACTGGCAATCACCGTCACTCCATTTTCGCGGTTGCGTCGGGCAAGGCGAACCTTCTGGCTCTTGATGTCAATCTGAACCTCGACACTAAGCCCSCGCCGGGCGATCAGATAAAACATSGCCGAGAAGACAAAAAACATGATTGTAATGGCAATTTTAAGCGGAACCACTTCTGCGCTGTTTATGGAGCCCGGCAGCAGCCAGGTCGCATATGCGAAAAAACCCAGAATAATGCAGCCTGCTAACGCCACCAGTTCACCCAAACTGGCGCGCCTGATAGCAAGGGTGCCTCTTCCTACGATATATCCCCAAAAGGTCTCACTAACACTTACAGCTTGGTTTTGCTGTCTACTCTTTAACACCAGACCATTGTCTCCGGTGCGATTAGCCATGATGTCCTCACAATTATTAGTGTTTTCAAAATTATTAACTATCTTTTAACGCGAATTATGACAGGATTAGGTCGCCCGTCGATCAACATTGGGATTTTTCGATGTTTTGCAGTTTTTACGGGATTTACGTCAGGCCCKAAACTTGGCTTGGCAATCAAAACACAAAAAGCACAAATGGCCTTGATCAAAAGGCCAAAAGGCGTATAACGCCGCAACTTGTCGTAGTTTCGGAAAACCAGYGCAGCCTCTCGTGGGTGGGTCACGGCAAGTTCAGACCCCCGCCCGTTGAAATGCGCTTAGAACATGAATGGAGCACACATGCCGCTATATGAGCATGTTATGATTGCGCGTCAGGATCTTTCCAACACGCAAGCCGAAGGCCTAATTGAACATTTTGGTACAGTCCTCGCGGACAACGAAGGTAAACTCGTTGATCACGAATACTGGGGCATCAAAACAATGGCCTACAAGATCAACAAGAACCGCAAAGGCCACTACGCCTTTTTGCGCACCGACGCGCCGGCCACTGCGATCCAGGAAATGGAACGCCTGATGCGCCTGCATGAAGACGTGATGCGCGTGTTGACCATCAAGGTTAATGAGCACGCCGAAGGCCCGTCAATCCAAATGCAAAAACGCGATGAGCGTGACCGCGGCCCACGCCGCCACTAACCTGAAGAAAAGGAGCTAAGCAATGGCATCTAAACCATTTTTCCGCCGTCGTAAGGTCTGTCCCTTCTCCAGCGACAGTGCCCCAAAGATCGACTATAAGGACACCCGTCTTTTGCAGCGCTACATATCCGAGCGCGGTAAAATCGTCCCTTCCCGTATCACCGCCGTTTCGGCCAAGAAGCAACGCGAACTTGCGCGCGCCATCAAACGCGCCCGCTTTCTCGCTCTGCTTCCCTACGCAGTGAAGTAAGGAGAACACCATGCAAGTTATCCTGCTAGAACGGGTTTCAAAACTCGGCCAGATGGGCGACGTGGTAAACGTCAAACAGGGCTACGCACGCAATTTTCTGTTGCCCAAGGGCAAGGCCCTGCGCGCCTCAGAGGCGAATATCAAATCCTTTGAAGGTCAAAAGGCACAGCTGGAAGCCAACAACCTCGAATCCAAAAWAGAGGCAGACGCAGCGGCTGATAAGYTGAACGGTCAGRTCCTCGTTGTGATTCGTTCCGCTTCTGACGCCGGTTCGCTTTACGGATCAGTTTCCACCCGCGACGCGGCAGACGCCGCAACCGAGGCTGGTTTCACCGTTGATCGCAAACAGGTCGCCCTGACCCGTCCGATCAAGGAACTGGGCCTGCACATCGTACACGTGACCCTGCACCCCGAAGTGGACGCAGAAATCACACTGAATGTTGCGCGCTCSGTTGAGGAGGCCGAACTGCAAGCCGCTGGCAAATCAATYCAGGAGCTGGCCGCCGAAGCCGAAGCCGAYGCAGAGTTCGAAATCGCTGAATTGTTCGACGATATCGGTGCTGCAGCTGCGGATGATGGCGATCTGGTGGAGACGCCAGAAGGTGCATCTGACGACGCGCCAGCAGAACAAGCTGAAGGCGACGAYRAAAGCTGATCGATCCCAAAYAATTTTCRAAAGCCGCGCAYTWAMCCTGCGCGGCTTTTTTCATGGCCGACCCAAACATTGTAGCTAATAACGCCCAACTCATCGGCCAGCCTCATTGATCGGTTCGACGCGCTAGGTAACTATTTTTGCCCTTTTTCTAACCGCCATAAATCTCGCTTTTGGCGCCCAAATAGTTATCCCAGGCAAACCAATAGGCAATATGCCCGGCAACCCGCGGCAATGTCACTCCTCCGCTCACCAGCRCATCTTCGGTAATTGTCCACTTGCCGTCATCGTCCGAAATCAGCCCTCGACTATCCTGTACAAACGCCCGCCCCCCGCGCTCATAGGCCCGCACAGTCCGTGTCGCCGCATCGCCAATCAGAACCAGCGGCTGGCCCGCRATTTCATCATTGATTACAGAGCCGCCTTCAAAATACTTTAGCGGCCAGGCTTTCGCCTCGCCCTGCACCCGAATGCCAAACACATAGGATTTCTGTTTGAATTCGCTCTGATCCACCAGTGCCGGAAACATCAGATCATCCGAGGCAAAATAGGCACTATACACCGCACCCGAACCATAATTGCGCCGGTACCCGGTGTCGCGTGACAACACTTTAGTGCCTGGATTATTGGCCCGCCATTCGTCCCAAGTTGTAATTACCACCGGCCGTTGACGCAGCTCAATACCACTATCCGCCAGCGGCCCAACCACCGGCTTACCGGTGAWCWKKKWYCACMGMSMCRMSKTYWMMMKRYYWWASMKSMMMKKSTTKSRCCKSKMCMWRMACCCGNNWRWRCCAAACACAAACGGCTTGTTACGCCCCGCCGCTTCGGTTTCGAACAAAATCCCAGACCCRCAYAGTGTGCARTARGCCAGCGCCACCGGCACCCCGCCGATCACCTCGTTGAACATCTCATGCCAGCCCATAATACGCAGCGGGTAGGCTCGCACATCGCCATTAATTGCAACACCAAACACCAGATCATCGCCGCGCAGATACGTGGCCGCGTCAGCTTCAATCAATGTCGGATTGTCCAGTGACGGGATGCCATCCTTAATGACCCCACCCCAGGTGATTTCCTCYAGCCGGATATTCATCCGCTCGCGCTGAATGAATTCGGGGCGCAGAAAATCATCAAAATTCGGGTCAATTCGCAGGAGTACGTCGCGTTTCAATTCGCCGAATGCGGGATGGGGAATAATCTCTGGATGTGCCTCCTGCCAGAGCATCCATTCATTCCAACTGCTCCCGGCACTGGCACCGGTAACCGCCTCAAGCATCGAGATGAATTTACTTTGCGGCCGCCTGGCATAACGCAGCGCCAATATCAGCGCSGCCGCCATATCCGGGTCACCCCGCTCCAGGATCAATGCCTGGGCGTCTGCGAATTCCTGATCATTACCATTGACCAGCGCCTTTTGTGCGCGTGCCAGTGCGTTYTCYTGCGCGGACAACCCACCCGGTACCAGCGCCGCAGCACTGGCAATCTTTAATAGTCTTCTTCGATCCATCACCATGTCCAACTCCTGCAAAACCTGACRTRCTYGTGCAGAGCATTTGGATCACAAGCACCCAACAGTTAGGTGAGTGACGCGGYATTGAACGGTTGAAATATTTGACTAAGGCCRGCCCAATCAGGAACATTCAGTCCTTAACGCACCTGGTTCTCTGGCCCGCGACCCCGGTAAGCGTCTAAAAACGCTGCCGCATCGCCCGCGTCAAACTGCTCCAGCCGCAACAGCTTGGTCCAGGCGGTCATCACCACCACGTCGCCCAAACCGGGCGACGCCGTAACAACCACGCCGTCCCACGCCCCGCGATAGAGTGAGCCCCATTCCCGCAAAGCCTCAAGTGCGGCATCACCCGGCGTCTCGTAATAGATCACGATATTGCCGTGTTCCAGATTGTGAACCAGATTAACCTTGGGCAGATCATTGGTATAGAAACCGGCTTTCACCCCGCTTGACGCATGATCCCCCGAGGTAGGAAACGGTTCAACATATCGTTTTACCGCGCCAATCCCCAGATGCTCATTGCCCTGCGCCGGAATGGCTCGGACCTGCGCCAGTATAGCGCTGCCTTCTGCTGCCAGCTGTTCTACAGCTGCCTGAGATTCGTTGCTGGCCTGATTGGAGTTCCACCAGAACGCCCCGGCAGCTATGGCCAGCACAGCCGCAGCTACGCCAATAGTTTTATTGGTCTTACCAGATGTCTGGCCAATATTGGCGCCATATTTCGCGCCGCCACCACCTGATGGGTTCTTGCTGGATTTGCGAGATTTAGATTTAGGCATGTGTCCTCCGGCTAGCTTCGGGAAACCCTAGGCAAAAGACACCGCCAAAACAACTAAACTTGGCGTGACYGGGATAMTTTTATACCGGCCCGTAAGCCGCCTTCATCTGCGCGTAGGACAGCAACTTACGTTCCTGCTCATCCCACAATTGCAGCTTTACACAGGCGAAACTTTCGCGGATCGTCAGGCGTTGYGCCTCGGCGAGTACCGGGAAATCGCGCAGCACTTCGGTCAGGCGATAAAACGGGATGCGGCTGTAYAGGTGATGCACATGGTGGATACCGATATTCCCGGTCAGCCATTGCAACGGCTGCGGTAATACATAGTGCGAACTGCCATGCAGAGCAGCGTCATGCATGTCCCAGCCTTCATCTTCGTCCCATTGGGCATCTTCAAACTGATGCTGCACATAGAACATCCAGATCCCCAGCGTCCCGCCAACCAGCGTTGTYGGGACAAAAATCAGCGCCACAGGCTGCCAACCGCCAAAATATACTATCACGGCCAGAACCAGCGCGATTCCGACATTGGTACCCATTGCACTTGTCCAATATTTCTTCGACTTGAACATGCCAAACGGTAAACGGTTGGTCAGGAAAAATATAAACGACGGCCCCAGCCCGAACAAAATCAGCGGATGGCGATACATCCGGTATTGCAAGCGCCGCATTGGCGACAACGCGCGGTATTCGGCCACAGTCAGCGTATGCACATCCCCACCAAGGGAACGCTTATCCAGATTGCCAGACCCGTTATGATGCAGCAGGTGTGAGCGTTTCCAGACATCGTAGGGCGTCAGCGTCACCACGCCAAGAACCCGGCCAACCCAGTCTCCTGCTTTACGGCTGCGGAAAAACGCAGCGTGCCCACAATCGTGTTGAATAATGAACAAACGCACGACGAACAGGCCGTTCACCATGGCGATTGCCAGTGCCAGCCAATAGCTGATCGACAGCGCCCACCAGGCCGCAGCCCAGAGTGCCAGAAAAGGTACCGCACTTGCAAAAATTTCGAATATACTGCGGGCGTGGTTCGGGTCGCGGTAATTTGCCAGTGTGCGAACCCAATCGCGTGCTGCGCCCACACCRCTATCTGCGGTGTCGTCCGAGTGATTTCTATCCATTAACCTGCCCAACTGTTTTATTAGTGGATAAAGAGAGTTTGAAAATTCACAAGCATTATCGACCTTGAATATGATGCAAACCTTAAWAATGTGACCAAACAGCAAGTTTTGATCAYGYCAATGTGCCAAAATGATGTTCCTCAATGTATTTCACTTGTCTAGTGTTCGCTAAGCACAAAAAGGAAATGCCATGGAATTGGCTCAGATCATCGACCAGACGAATTACCTGATCACCGATCCCACCTATCAAGCCGCAAGCCGGCATAAATTTAACACAAGCGGCGTTTTGGTCATGCCGGGCTTCGTCAGGGCTGATGCCATCGCTTCGATCCACACTGAAGGGCAGGAAAACCATCAACATATCTGGTCGGATGTTAAAAAGCATAACGTCTACCTCAGTGCCCCGGACCCGGAATATCCAGCAGACCACCCGCGAAACCGCACCGTGACGTCTTCCAAGGGCTGCCTGACCGACGATCAGGTGCCTGTAACTTCTGCCCTGCGCACGCTTTACAACGCGCCCRAATTTCGCGCCTTTCTGTGCGCCGTACTGGGCGAGGATCAGCTATTTGAATACGCCGACCCACTATCTTCCATCAATCTGCATTTTGCTGAAACCGGTCAGGAACTGGGYTGGCATTTCGACAATTCTTCCTTCGCAATCACCCTGATGGTGCAGCCCCCAGAGACCGGCGGCCAGTTTGAATATGTCACCGATGTACGCGACGCCGACGCAGGTGAGATGAGCTACACCGCAGTCACCGACATCCTTGATGGTCGAACCCCGGTTGAAACCATAAACGTCGCAGCCGGAACCYTGGTATTTTTTCGAGGTCGCAATTCTATGCACCGCGTTGCGCCAAACCTTGGCGCGCGTACACGCGTGTTGGCTGTGCTCGCCTACAACACAGCCCCTGGCATCGCGCTCTCTGAAGAAGCCCGGATGACGTTTTACGGGCGTACTGGTTGATTTTCCAAATTTGCCTGCTTTAATGGCCCGCGCCACCGGCTACGAACCGCGATGCCAGCGNATCGTGACGGGCATTGGTTTGAAATACACGCTGTTCTAAGGGGGATAGCGTACCCCGCTTRGTCCTGAACAAAAAAANGGGCCGCCTAAGCGGCGACCCCAATCCATATATATATTTGCTTCTGGAAACTATTCTTCTTCCAGCGCCTCGATCGCTTTTTCAAGCGCAGCTTTCTCAACTGACTTGTCTTTCACGTCCGCCTGCTCAAACACATAATCAACCACCTTGTCCTCAAATAGCGGTGCCTGAATTTGCTGACGCATCTGCGGGTTATTCTGGACRAATTCAAAGAATTGCTTTTCCTCACCCGGATACTGAYGCGCCTGGTTCATCACTGCCTGTGTCATCTCAGCGTCAGACACTTCGACCTCTTGCTTCTTGCCAATGTCAGCCAAAAGCAGACCCAAACGCACCCGGCGTTCGCCCAGCTTTTTATGCTCATCCGTGGTTTCAATCTCGGGGTGATCATGGCCCTGCACATCCGGGTTATCTTCGTGCCACAGCTGATGCGCGATCTGCCCGGCTTCGGCGTCCACCAGACTTGGCGGCAGCTCAAACTTGACGATCTTGTCCAGCTCATCCAGCAACTTGCGCTTCATCACCTGACGCGAGGCACCSGTGTATTCGGCTTCCAGACGCTCGGTGATCTGRCCYTTCAAAGCGCCCAGATCGTCMGCRCCRAATTTCTTGGCCATCTCATCGTCAACCGTAACCGCAGCCGATGCTTTCACCGCTTTCACAGTGCAACTGAATACTGCTGCCTTACCTGCCAGATCCTCTGATCCGTATTCATCGGGAAAGCTGACCTTAACCTCAATATCATCGCCGGCCTTGGCCCCAACCAGTTGCTCTTCAAACCCCGGAATGAAGCTGTTGGACCCCAACACCAGCGGGTAATCCTCACCGGCACCACCATCAAACGCCACGTCGTCAACTTTGCCCAGAAAATCAATCACGACCTGATCGCCGTCTTTGGCTTTGGAACCCTTCTTGCGGTCCTCAAAATTCGGCACCGATTCCGCGAGGCTGTTCAGAGCTTCATCCACCGCGCTGTCATCCGGCTTTACAACCAGACGTTCCAGCTTAACCTTGCTCAGATCAACATCAGGGATTTCCGGCAGCGCTTCATAGGTCATATCGACCTCAACATCGTCGCCCTCTTTCCAGCTTTCGTTGGACATTTTGACGTCAGGTTGCATCGCCGGGCGGTCACCACTGTCTTCAAAATGCTTGGACATCGCCGCGTCAATGCTTTCCTGCAACGCCTCGCCCAGCACTTTGGGACCGAACTGCTTTTTCAACAGCGCCATCGGCACCTTGCCCTTACGAAACCCCTTCATTTCCACGTCCGGCTGCGCTTCCAGCAGCTTTTCGCTTACTTTATTGTCCAGCTCAGCAGCCGTCACACTAATATGGTAGCCGCGCTTGAGGCCTTCGTTCAGGGTCTCTTTGACCTTCATGGGTATGTCCTTTTTCGTACTTCGGGGGCCATTTAGAYGGCACTTTGTAAATCAGCCGCCCTTCTAGGGGTGGGCTGGCGTACATGCAAGACCAAATGCCAGCGTGGCTTGGCTTAAGCCGCACCCAACCACGGCGCGTGCCCTCCATTCACTGACAACAAACGCGCACGCGACACCCGCCCAACTTTCCAAGTACAAAATCAGCTTTGAATGCGCAGACATCCACCAATATTTAGAAAAAGCCACGCGACATGTTTTGAAAAGTATAATAACCTGATTTTCGATAAACTGTTTTCGATCCGGGAATAATACTGTGTGACGCAAGATAATCTGTCGCGTTTTCTGTTCAGGGCTGTTATTAGTTATACTATTGTTCAACCTTTTTCCAACATCAGGGCACCCCAATGAAAAATCCACTTTTCCTCGCCGCCCTAGCCGGGCTTACCGCACTTTCTGCCTGTGGCGGGACCGGCGGCGCTTCTGCTACTTTATCACCCATTACAATGAACGCTGGGGGTGCTACGAATTTAACGGGGACAGTTCCTTCAGGCTTAGCAAATGGTGCCCAGGCTACTATCCTAAACAGTGGCGTACCAATTCCTGGTGTCATTAAAGACAACGCCAATTTATTAGGTGGCACGTTTGGTGGCGCACAAAACCCCGGAACGTCAAATACGTTTAACGTTGTCGCTTTTTCGGACGACGGCAAATCTACCCCCGGCCAAACCGCGCGGGTTGAAGCAACCGTGATTGGCGCTTCGGTCAACAGCTCTGTTGTTTCTTTTGATCAGATTGGCTACTACGGCCGTGTAACAGCTGCACTGCTGCCAGTCGGTGGTACTGCAACCTACAATGGCGATTATCGCGCGACCTACGGTTCTGCGACAGGTGTATTGAATGGCGTTACAGGTGGTTTGATCGCGGTTACGGGAACATCCAAGCTAATTGCGAATTTTAATAATTCGACGATAAGTGGTTCTATAATCGGGCGGAATTCACTGTTGTCTAACGGCGGCACAATTGGTGGATTTGCGAATGTCACCCTCGGTTCTACATCGATTACAAACAATGGAACATATTCAGGTACCGCAACCGGTGGCACAAGGAATGGACAAGGCTTTACTCTAGCTTCGGGCCAATACCAAGGTCTGTTCGGTGGCGCCAACAGCGATTCAGTTGCCGGTGCTTTGGTGCTTATCGATTCGGGTGGTTTCACAGAAGTCGGTGTGTTCACCGGCAAGCGTTAAGCCCGCCCGTTCGCGGGCACATCGCATCGTGATTTTTAAAACTGGTACGGGTGGAGGGACTTGAACCCCCACATCGTGAGATACTTGGACCTAAACCAAGCGCGTCTACCAATTCCGCCACACCCGCATTCGCGCGCCTTCTAACAGTGCGCGCCCCAAGATGCGAGCCTTAAATATCACAGCCGAAAAAAACGATTCACATATGTCCTAACCTGCACTAAGATAAGAAAAAAAGACCGTTGGCAGGTTATAAAAGGGACAACCCTATGTCGAGCAGGACAATAGGGCGTAATGCAGGGCAACGACCCGGCACGCGCCGTTATATTTACAAAACAGGTCTGTGCGAAGGCACCCATGTGATGACCACGGTCGGCAATATGCCGGTGGAATATCTGATGGCAGGGGATCGGGTAATGACATCAAATGGCCCGCAGGTGCTGCACCATATCAGCGCGCGCCTGCTTACCGATTGCCCGATTGAAATACGGCGCGGCTCGCTTGGCCACGGCCGCCCGCAGCGCGACATGTTCCTCGCACCGGATCAGGCGGTCCACCTGTCCGACTGGCGTGGTCAGCGCTATTATGGCTCGGATCAGCCCTCGGTGC
>NVTR01000059.1 GCA_002732955.1 Marinosulfonomonas sp. | reverse complement strand
TGCGCCGTGCTGGATGATCTGCAAACCAAAGTCGACACAGCAGATTTCCCCGCCATGGTCGGGCGCATATCATTCTTCGTAAACGCCGGTATCCGTTTTGTCACCGAGCTGTGCAAAATGCGCGCCTTTGTAGAGCTGTGGGATGAAATCACGCTGCAACGTTACGGCGTGACCGATCCAAAATACCGCCGCTTTCGTTACGGCGTACAGGTCAATTCCCTTGGCCTGACCGAACAGCAGCCCGAAAACAACGTCTATCGCATTCTCATCGAAATGCTGGCCGTCACGCTTAGCAAAAACGCCCGTGCCCGCGCCGTGCAACTACCCGCCTGGAACGAAGCCCTGGGCCTGCCCCGGCCATGGGATCAGCAATGGTCGCTACGGATGCAGCAAATTCTGGCCTATGAAAGTGATCTGTTGGAATACGAAGACCTGTTTGACGGCAATCCGGCAATCACTGCGAAGGTGAACACCCTGAAAGAAGACGCGCGCGCAGAACTGGCGCAGATCGACGCCATGGGGGGTGCTATAAAAAGCATCGAATACATGAAATCCCGATTGGTGGACGCCAACGCTAAACGCATCAATCGCATTGAAACCGGCGACACGACGATTGTCGGTGTAAACCGCTGGGCGCAAGGTGAACCCAGCCCGCTGACCTCGGGTGACGCGTCAATTATGAAATCAGACCAAGGTGCCGAAGCTGACCAGATTTCCCGGTTGTATGCGTGGAAACAAGCGCGCGATGAGACAGCCGTGCAATCTGCCCTTAAGGCCCTTCGCGCGGCCGCAAAATCAGGTGAAAACCTCATGCCCGCCTCGCTCAAAGCGGCCCGCGCCGGGGCCACAACCGGCGAATGGGGCGACGTGGTGCGCAGCGTTTTCGGCCAATACCGCGCACCTACCGGGGTGGCATCTGCCCCCTCCAACCAAACCGAAGGGCTGGACAAAATCCGCTCGGCCATGGACAGGGTTTCAGACCAGCTTGGTCGCCGTCTGAAATTCGTCGTCGCCAAACCCGGCCTTGATGGCCATTCCAATGGTGCGGAACAAATCGCGGTGCGGGCCCGCGATGTCGGCATGGACATCACCTATGGCGGCATCCGTCTGACCCCGGCCGAAATCGCCCAATCCGCACTTGATCAAAACGCCCATGTTATCGGTCTTTCGATCCTGTCGGGCAGCCACGTCAAACTGGTGGAAGAACTGCTCATCCTGCTAAAAGAAAAAAACATGGGTCACATCCCGCTTATTGTCGGCGGCATCATCCCGGAAAAAGACGCCAAACATTTGCGCAATATTGGCGTTGCCGCAGTCTACACCCCAAAAGATTTTGAGCTAAACCGGATCATGCTGGATATCGTGGCGCTGGCTGGCGGAAATTCCTAACAGCTCTTGGTCCGAAACGGCGCAATTCCTGATCTACCCCATTTTCATCCAGAAAACCCACGCCTATAGTCCTTCGATATTTGAGAGGAACACCCATGACATTCCACATCGGCGCAAAACCTGGCGAGATTGCTGAAACCGTGCTGCTACCGGGCGACCCCTACCGCGCCAGATGGGCGGCAGAAAAGTTTTTGAAAGACCCGAAGCTGGTCAACGAAGTCCGCGGAATGCTTGGCTTTACAGGTACTTATAAGGGCAATCGCGTTACCATCCAGGGTTCCGGCATGGGGATGCCGTCCCTGTCSATCTATGTGAATGAACTCATCAAGGACTACGATGCCAAAACTCTGATCCGCATCGGTTCCTGTGGTGCCATGCAGGAAAGCATCAAAGTGCGCGACGTGATCATCGCGATGACCACAACAACCGTTGCCACCCCTTCCAGCACAATTTTCCGCGAACTCAACTTTTCGCCAACCGCCGATTACAGCCTACTGCGCGCCGCCGCTGACGCGGCCTCCAAAGTTGGTGTCGGTGTGCATGTCGGCGGCATCTATTCATCTGACACTTTCTACGATGAACGCCCTGATCTGAATAAGGAAATGACCCGTCACGGCATCCTTGGTGTCGAAATGGAAGCGGCAGAACTTTACACCCTGGCCGCCCGATACGGTGTGCGCGCGCTGGCAGTAATGACAGTTTCCGACCACCTGATCACCGGCGACGCCCTGCCAGCGGACCAGCGTGAAACCAGTTTTGGGGACATGATCGAAATCGCATTGGAAGCCGCGTTTAGCTGAATTATCTAACCCCGCCCGTGGGTTTGATCATAGCCATTCAATTTCGGCTCTGACCAGCCCCTGGGCGGATTTACCGGCTGAAAAACCTCAACCAATAGCGGATAACAGGCTGCTTCATCGCTGGAATGTACGCTTGAACAATCCCCGCCCGGACAGGCACTTAGCGCCCCCAACAGGTCAATTTCTGCAAAGAATTCAATGTAATCACCGGGGCGCACCGGGCTGGCCTTCATGAAATACTGCCCGGTGTCGCGGGTAAACCCGGTACACATGAAGACGTTCAAAACGTCATGTACGTGGGCCTCGGCCTCGCTCAGCTTCATACCAGTTTCATCGGCCAGCGCGCGGGTCAGATTGGAATGACAGCAATGGTGATACTGCCCACCGCTTAACAGGTTGTTGGTATAGGGGTCGCATCGCGTACCGATCACATCATGCACTGAGCCACCAAACGTATCTTTCCCGTACCAGTTCAGCGTGTCCGCAGTGATCGTCGCCATTGGCCGCAAATGCGGAAAACCTGACCACATCCTGTCACCGGTTGTCAGATGTGTGCCATGCAGGGCGCGGGATTTACCGGAATAAAACCTTTCGGAAATATCCTGCCCATTCCAAAGGTTCAGATCACCAACTTGTGGTCCCTGAACGGACGAAATGCGAAAGTAATTCCCCGCAGATACGCGAAAACATCGCGCATCACGGGCTGGCATCAAGATCTCATTAACCTTTACAGCCCCCGCCCGGGCGGCCCCGTAAGCAGCCAAATCTGGCTGTTGCAGCCCTTCCACCGGGTAACAAATAACTGGTTTCAGCAACCGTCGCGTCTCGGCATCCGGAGGGGGATTAGCCCCGTCAATATCCCACTTAGACTGGCTCAATCAGGCCTCCTGCTTTGGCCCGTACAAATCCTCATTGCGGGCCAGGTACGTTGTGCCTGCCAACGCGGTAAACGCAAGCAACCATAAAACGAAACCCAAGCGAGCGAAGCATATCTGACCCTTGCGTTGTTAGGAGTTATCYCTGTTCTATCAAGCCTTTAGCYGGTGAASCARCYATAACGYACCAAAYCACCCGGCCTATTGTTTGTCCCGCAAACAGATATTGGGTGCCTTATCATTTTCGCAGGCGATCTCTGCTCCGCAAAACGCGCAGACATAAAGCCCCCGCGCCCGATCCTGCCGCCATCGGCAGTCGCGGGTCAAACGGGAAGTTTTGAAACGGTAAAACATCAGCGCGATAACGACGATGATCAGGGGGATGAACAGAGGCATGTTAGTGTGGTTTCACTGCGTCGATCCCAGCCCCGCTGACTCTCAAACCACCCGCTCAATCATCATTTTCTTGATCTCAGCAATAGCCTTGGCCGGGTTCAGCCCCTTGGGACAGGTGTTGGTGCAGTTCATAATCGTGTGGCAACGGTACAGCTTGAACGGATCTTCCAGCTCATCCAGACGTTCACCGGTAGCCTCATCCCGGCTGTCAATAATCCAGCGATACGCGTGTAACAGGGCCGCCGGGCCGAGGTAGCGGTCAGAGTTCCACCAGTAGCTCGGGCAGGACGTGGAACAACAGGCGCACATTACACATTCATATAGCCCATCCAGCTTTCCACGATCTTCGATCGACTGCTTCCATTCCTTCGCAGGCCGGTTGGTTTTGGTTTCCAACCACGGCATTATGCTGGCGTGCTGCGCATAAAAATGCGTCAGGTCCGGGATCAGATCACGCACAACTTCGGTGTGGGGCAGCGGATAGATTTTCACGTCACCCTTGATCTCATCCATGCCATAAATACAGGCCAGCGTGTTGATCCCGTCGATGTTCATTGCACAGGAACCACAGATACCTTCGCGGCAAGACCGGCGGAAACTTAGCGTTGGATCAATTTCGCTTTTGATCTTGATCAGCGCGTCCAGAACCATTGGGCCGCAGGTATCCGTGTCAACGAAATAGGTATCGACCCGCGGGTTTTCACCATCATCCGGTGTCCAGCGATAGATCGAAAACTTGCGCAGATTGGTAGCCCCGGCCGGTTTCGGCCAGATTTTCCCAACACGAACACGGCTGTTTTTAGGGAGCGTCAGTTCGACCATGCTGTAACCCTTCTTTACTTGCGTTAATATGGGCCGCACGGTTTTCCTTGCGTACCACCAGTTTTAAACCAGACCAGATTTCATCCACCGCGCAGACTTTCACATCCACCAGCACATCCACCGGCACATCCAAAAAACGCCCGATCCCGAATCACATCTTCGCTTATATAGGTGGGCACTTTGGACGCCTTCCTGGGCAAAGGCGTGGCGGAATATCCTGTCGAGGTCATGTTTTCAATCCCTCGTACAAAGCTGTTATTTTCGACACCATCAACCTCTATCCCAGAATTGAACCAAGTGCATTTTGGGCTAAGCACTGTGAAGTTGCCGGTCGGCTCGCTATTTCCAGAACCAGAGAAACAGCGGCGTCATTGGTCCTGTCCAAAGCCGACTGCGCGAGGCGAAATAATTCGTCGCTTGAAGAATTGTCGATAATACAATTCGTATAAGGGGCCGCATTCACGCCGGGAAACTGCTGTTGTACCGCAGAATTGACGACGCCCTTGGCTACCTCACGACTGGTTTGTTCAACTAGAATATTCGAGGTTTCACAACCCGCGAACAGCAGAAAGACGAACCCTGAAATCAGAATACTTTTCATTCAATACACCCGCTTTTTCGGCGCGATCTTCTTCAAGTCAATCCCGCCGTCTTTTTCCGCCGTCAGCGGTTTCACATGCACATCGCGGTAGGTCAGCTTGACCTTATTCCCCTTAACCCATGCCAGTGAATGCTTGCGCCAGTTCTTGTCATCTCTGTCCGGGTAGTCCTCATGCGCGTGGGCGCCGCGGCTTTCCTTGCGCGCCTCTGCGCCAACAATGGTGGCCAGAGCATTGGGCATCAGATTGGTCAGTTCCAGCGTTTCCATCAGATCAGTGTTCCACACCAGGGATCGGTCGGTTACGCTAAGATCATCAATCTTCGCCGCCACCACTGCCATTTTTTCGCAACCCTCTGCCAGCGTTTTATCGGTGCGAAAAACAGCCGCGTCTTCCTGCATGGTTTTCTGCATCTCAAGGCGCAGATCAGCCGTCGGCACCGATCCACTGGCGTGGCGCAGCCCGTCAAAACGATCCAGCGCTGCGTCAATTGAAGCCTCATTCAACTTGGGGTTAGCTTGTGCAGGGTCCACAATCTCACCAGCCCGAATTGCCGCCGCGCGCCCGAACACCACCAGATCAATCAGGCTGTTTGATCCCAGCCGGTTAGCGCCGTGAACCGATGCGCAACCTGCTTCGCCTACAGCCATCAGCCCCGGTGAGATTGCATCATGATCCTTGGCGGTCGGCTTTAGAACCTCCCCCCAGTAATTCGTCGGAATACCGCCCATATTATAGTGTACTGTCGGCAAAACCGGGATCGGTTCGCGGCTCAGATCAACCCCTGCAAAAATGCGCGCGCTTTCGGATATACCGGGTAGGCGCAACGCCAGTGTTTCCGGTGGCAGGTGGTTCAGGTGCAGATGGATATGGTCCTTATTCGGCCCAACCCCGCGCCCCTCGCGGATTTCAAGCGTCATGCAGCGGGAAACCACATCTCGCGACGCCAAGTCCTTATATGTCGGGGCGTAGCGTTCCATGAACCGCTCACCCTCGGAATTGGTCAGGTAACCACCTTCACCACGCGCACCTTCGGTGATTAGCGTCCCCGCCCCGTAAATCCCGGTCGGGTGGAACTGCACAAACTCCATATCCTGTAACGCCAGACCAGCGCGCGACACCATACCATTGCCGTCACCGGTGCAGGTATGCGCAGACGTGGCGCTAAAGAACACGCGCCCATAACCGCCCGTCGCCAGCACTGTCATCTTGGCGTTGAAAACATGGATCGTGCCGTCATCCAGCTTCCAGCAAACCACACCCTGACAGGTGCCATCGCTGCCCATGATAAGATCAATGGCGAAATATTCGATATAAAATTCGGCGTTGTGCTTTAGCGACTGGCCATAAAGTGTGTGCAATATCGCGTGGCCGGTGCGGTCCGCGGCGGCGCAGGTACGCTGCACCGGCGGGCCTTCGCCAAATTCGGTTGTGTGGCCACCAAACGGGCGCTGGTAAATGTTGCCCTCTTCGGTGCGCGAAAACGGCACGCCGTAATGGTCCAGCTCATAAACCGCCTTGGGCGCTTCACGTACCAGATACTCCATCGCATCGGTATCACCCAGCCAGTCTGACCCTTTGATCGTGTCATACATATGCCACTGCCAATGATCCGGCCCCATGTTCGACAGGCTGGCGGCGATACCACCCTGCGCCGCAACAGTATGCGAGCGGGTCGGAAATACCTTGGTGATACAGGCGGTACGCAACCCCTGCTCGGCCATGCCCAAGGTCGCCCGCAATCCGGCACCACCGGCGCCGATTACAATCACATCATATTCATGGGTCTCATATTCGTATGCAGCCATATTCCCAGACCCCTTAAAGCGCTATTTTCAGTATGGCGAATACGCCAGCTGCCGCCGCGCCGTAACTGACGCAAATCATTGAAATTATCAAAATCTTGCGGGCAATCCCGTGGACATAATCCTCAATCGCGATCTGCACACCGTTTTTGAAATGCATGAAACCAACGATCAGGGTCAGCGCCGCTATGATTGCCGGGAAAGGTCGCGCGAAATATTCAACCACCTCAGCATGCGGACGCCCCAGCATCGGGCCAAAGGTAAAGATAAACAGCGGCACCAGAACCAGCAGGCCGACGGCACTAACGGTCATATTCCAGTGATGCCCGGTTCCGGTTCCGGAAGAACCCAATCCAACTGCGCGTTTGCGATCTGTAAGATATGACATGCCCCAGCCCCCTATATGATCACAATTGTTAATACGGTCAAAACCACCGAGCCGACGATCAGGCCCCAGCCAAGCAWATTGGCCGTTGCCAGTTCCAGCCCGCGCCCGGTGTCCCAGTAAAGATGCCGCAGACCCGCCAAGGCATGATACCAAAGCGCCCAAAGTGACCCGGTCATYACCAGATCACCAAGCCAATTTGTCATCAAGCCGTCCATTTTGGCGAAACTTTCTGGCGACGAAGCAGCCGCCAAAAACCAGGCGACGACCAATAACGCCCCAAGCAACAAAGCAATCCCGGTGATCCGGGTCAGGATTGAACTCATTGAGGTCATTTGCGGGCGGTAAATCGTCAGGTGCGGGGAAAGCGGGCGGTTAGGTCGGGTCTGTTCAGCCATAAAATTCCCTTTGCACAGTATCGTTGCGAAATCTTTTGATGAATCTTAACGATAAATCTAGCCGACGAATAGTGGGCGTGACGTTAACAGCCAATATTAACTGCAAACCTGTATCATTTAATACCTTCGTGATCACAGTAATTCGCTGCGTGATCACAAAAATGTATACCGACGCATACTACTGAATCGTGAGCCCAACTAATCATTCCTAAATTCAAGCCCTGACAGCTGAATAGTCGTTTCMCGYCGCARTTTTATCCGCATTTTGGCCGCATAGTCCGCGAACCCATCGGCGCGAACCACAAAACTATCCTCGCCTGTGATCACATTTTCCCAAAAATAACCGGTCAGATCATCTTCTGCCCCCTCGATGACCAGTGCATTCACGGTCACCCCGGCCCGGCGCAATTCCGGCAATACCAGATGCGGCTCTACTCCTTCATTAGACGATCCGTCCCCCGACACATCAATCACCAGCCGCCGACACCCTGGCACCAGCTTGATCTCAGCCAGGGCAAACCGCAGCGCTTCACCGATAGCGGTTGAAAAATTGCGCCACTCCCTCGGCGTGGCATCCACAAGATCGGCAAAACGGTCAATATCCTCAAATGTAAGTATTTTRGTCCAWGGGATCGCTAATATCTGACGCGAAGTCCCCGTCCATTGCACCAGCGCCACCTCGGCCTCTGCCTTCACYAAYGCCTCGGAMACYACYCCATCACGCAACCCTTCCGCCAATCCCTKCATYTGAATGCGGTATTCTTTTGGATCAACCGAACCGGATACATCCACCGCCAAAGCCAGCGCCAACTCACAGGCGGCCAACGCCGGAAAAACAAACCCAAGACTGATAAACGCCGCCCCCAAAGGGACGCGCAACAGAACAATTAACTTTACCCAACTGCTTCTTTTTTGCAAAAGTATCCTCGCCGAAGGCACAGCGCCCGACAGGGCGCAAAAAATAATYGCGGCGCCGAAAGGCGCCTCTGTATTCTAACCTGAAAACCCGTAGCGAGCAGAATCACAAAGGCATGAGCRCCCAGYAATCCAGATCAAGCAGCACATMSGGCAAATAYYGCCCGTCCCCRTCGCGCAGCTCAAACGCGTCACCTTTGGTTGCAACCARACGYAACCGAATTGCRCCAACGCCCGGTGAACTGGTCTCAGCCTTATCCAACACTTCAGACCATGCCCGCACCGTGTCTCCGGCGAAACACGGGTTCACGTGCGCGCCACCGTTAAGCCCGACAATCATCTGCGCATTCGCCAGGCCGTTAAAACTCAGGCTYCGGGCCAGTGAAATCACGTGCCCGCCATAGATCAGCCGCTGCCCGTCGGGTCGCGCTGTGGCATCAAAATGTACCCGCGCGGTATTCTGCCACAACCGGGTCGCCATCATGTGTTCGGCTTCTTCAATGGTAACGCCATCCACATGGTCTATCTGCTCACCGATCTCGTAATCACCCAAACGATGCGGCTCACCTGCCAATGCAAAATCATAACCGTCGAAATCCAATCCCGCCGGGATCACCAGATCCTCAGCCGCCACAGCACCCAACAGCTCCGGTTTGGTAACCTCAGGTGCGGCTGCATCCAGATCACGTTTTCGTACCATCACCCATCTGACGTAGCTCAAAACCGGCTCATCGCGCTGGTTCAATCCGGTTGTCCGCACCCAGACAATCCCCGACTTACCGTTGGAATTCTGTTTCAATCCAACAACTTCGCTGACAGACCGAAGCGTGTCTCCGGGATAAACCGGCAACAGCCATCGCGCCTCAGCATATCCTAAATTTGCTAAAGCATTCAGCGAAATGTCCGGCACGGTTTTGCCAAATACAATATGAAACACAATCAGATCATCCAGCGGTGCCGCACGAAGCCCACAATYAGCCGCAAACTGGTCCGAAGAATACAATGCATGTCGCGCTGGATAGAGCGCATGGTAAAGTGCGCGCTCACCCCCCGACACAGTTCGTGGCACCCCATGGGTGATCACCTCACCCACTTTGTAATCCTCAAAAAATCGCCCCGGATTGGTCTTCACAACTGTCCCAGTTTCACTTCGGGTGAATACTCACCGACCACATCTTTTACCACGGCTTGCGCGCACCGCATCTTGCCGGAGCCTGCATCAAACCCATAAGCCGGACCGCCATGCAAATCCCAGCCCTTGGCCAGCGCCTCGGTTACCTTGTGGCAAAACTCAGACGTGTCATCCTCGGTCAGCAATCGATAGGCTTTCATATTTCACCCTCCAAACGGCGACGGGCCGATCCAGATATGCAATCCTGCAATCACCACGAAAACCACAGCACTGATCACCAGCCACTTAACGTCGCTACTGACCGGGCCGGGTTCGGGGCGCTCCCACGGACCTTCTCGTAAATTTATCAAAGACATCGAAATCAGTGCCCATGCCGCCAACCCGTTGAACAACACAATCGATGCCAAATCGCCGTTTACCAACAAATGTGCCGCCGCCCATACAAGCAAACCCATCAGCATCGGGTGGCGCAACCACGACCGCGCCCGCCCTTTGGAACTGCCCATGCCCATCAGCGCCACAGCCACCAGCATCAGCGTATTGTTCACTGGCACGCCCCAATCTGGCACGTCGTACACGATATCAACCGGGGCCGCCCGATAGCCAATGACCATCATCACGACCGACGCCAATATCAGCACAGTCATCAAACSGCGCGCACCACCTTCGCCCAGCTTATCATTCAAACCCGCACGCGCATTCGGTGCAACTCGTTTAAAGAAATGTGCCACCGTCCAAAGCATCAACCCAATAATGAGTAATGACATATCAATCCCTCCTGTTCGCATTTATTGCGTCCAGCTTATCCAACAACGCACGCGCTGTTTCAATATGCAGGTTTTCGACGATCTGACCATCCACGACGGCTACACCTTTGCCTTGCGCCCTGGCCTCTTCAAACGCCGCAATCTGGCGGCGTGCCAGATCGACTTCCGCCTCGGATGGTGCAAAAACAGCGTTTGCGATCTCAATCTGAGCCGGATGGATCAACGTTTTGCCGTCAAACCCCAAATCTCGACCCTGTTCGCACTCAACCCGTAATCCGTCGGTGTCTTTAAAGGCATTAAATACCCCATCCACGCAAACAATCCCGGCAGCCCGCGCCCCAAGCAGCGCCATTTGCAGCGACATCAACAACGGCTCGCGATCAATTACTGTTCGGCTTCCCAGCTCCTTTGCCAGATCATTGGTGCCCATCACTAAACCTGCAATTCTGGGATGTGCGGCGATATCGGCCGAATTCAGCACCCCAAGTGGCGTTTCGATCATTGCCCATAACGGTACATCCGCAACTTTACCCGCGATGGCATCCACATCAGCGGCACTATTCATCTTGGGCAGTAAAATTCCATCAATCGCTGCCCCAGCAAAGGCCGCCAGATCATCATTACCCCACTCGGTTTCCAGCCCGTTCACCCGCACCAGACATGCGCGTTCACCATAACCACCTGCCGCCAATTCCGCCACCAGCACCCCCCGTGCATTGGTCTTTTCATCCGCCGTAACCGCGTCTTCCAGATCAAAGATAATGGCATCAACGGGCAGATTGCGGGCTTTTTCCAGCGCCCGGGTGTTCGAGCCCGGAATATACAGAACCGAGCGATAAGGTCGAAAGTTCAGTGCCATGATTCTTCCCTCAACAGCGTGGAGCAAAAACTCTACACAATTCCCCGCCTTAGCAAGCGAACAATTGCCGCAACGCAGAAACACCAATACCCAGACTTTCCATCCACAAGGCTTGCGCACGCACTGTTAACCACTTTTTGGCGGATTGAGGTCCAGTATTTCAGCGTATCGGCCCAAATCAGCATAGTTTGACTGGCAGCGCCCATGCGAAAAGAAAGGGAACACGATGAAACGTCAAATTCTTGCACTCTCTCTGGGCGTCGGCGCTCTGATCCTCGCCACCCAACACGCATTTGCCCAAAGCACCCGCAACTGCGCAAAACGCGAWGTSGTSGTCGAGCGCCTAAGCAGYAAATATGGTGAAACCCGTCAATCCATCGGGCTTGGCACAAACAATACGATGGTCGAGGTTTTTGCCTCAATCCAATCCGGCAGCTGGACCATCATTGCCACTATGCCGTCGGGCATTGCTTGTATCGTCGCCGCCGGGCAAGCCTTTGAAACGCTGGCAGAAGCCCCGGCAATTCCCGGAAACGACGCCTGAACTGATCTGCGGCGCGCCGGGGCTTAGCTCAGCGCATCCCAGATCAATTTGCCACCGGTCGTCAATAAAAACAGGTAGGTTAATGAAAAGAATAGCTTTTCAGGCACTACCCGGTGAAACCAAACACCCGCCCAGACGCCCAGCAACGCCGCCGGTGCAAGATAAAGATCGGCCAGCAACGTTTCCTTGCTGAAAATCCCAAGCATTGCGTAGGGTACAAACTTCAGCAGATTAATCGCCCAAAATACAATCACCGTTGTGGCCTGATATCCGGTCTTTCCCAATTCCCGAGACAGCAGAAATATCGCCGCCGGCGGCCCGCCAGCATGGCTGATGAAACTGGTAAACCCGGCGGCACCCCCCGCAATTATACCTGACCTGTCTGACATTCTCTGCTYAGCCATTCGCAACCAGCCTTTAGCTTTCGCCCCCTGATGGGCCACAAAAGCTACCGCAATAACACCGATAAGCAGCCGGAAAATATCCGGGTCAGTCAGCCGGAATAGCGCCGCACCCAGCATTATCCCCGGGACTGCCCCGATGATTAGTGAACGCGCAGACGCCCAGTCCCATTTCCGCCAATAGGGCTTTAACGCCCCCATATCCATCAGCATCAACAGCGGTAGCATCAACCCCACGGCCTGCGCCGGTTCCAGTATCAGWGCCAGGAATGGTGTCGCCGCAAACGCCGCACCTGATCCGAATCCTCCCTTGGAAATTCCGGCGAATACCACTGCCGGAATGGCGAATGCAAAAAAAGTGATATCAATTATCATTACCGAACTTGCCCTGTCAGACTCTCAAATTAGATATATGCGCAAGGCGCTTAACGCCACGGCAATCTGTTGAACCTGCCGTCGCCGCAGTGCAGCACCCTTGCGCCCGCCGCTGCGAATGGCTAGGCAACCAGCGCGCGACCTAACATGGATGGAGTCCTTAAATGGCCAGACCCAAAATCGCCCTTATCGGTGCCGGACAAATTGGCGGCACACTCGCCCATTTGGCTGCAATGAARGAACTCGGCGACGTTGTACTATTTGATATTGCTGACGGCGTACCGCAGGGCAAAGCCCTTGATATCGCTCAAGCAGGCCCCTCGGCCAAATTTGACGCCKCTATGTCTGGCGCAACCAGTTACGAAGGCATCGCTGGCGCTGATGTGTGCATCGTCACCGCCGGTGTAGCCCGCAAACCCGGGATGAGCCGCGATGACCTGCTGGGCATCAACCTGAAAGTTATGAAATCCGTCGGCGAAGGTATCAAGGCGCATGCGCCAAATGCGTTTGTGATCTGCATCACCAACCCGCTCGATGCGATGGTCTGGGCGTTGCGCGAATATTCCGGCCTGCCACACGAAAAAGTCGTCGGTATGGCGGGCGTTCTGGACAGTGCGCGCTTTCGCCATTTCCTTAGCCTTGAATTCGAAGTTTCGATGAAGGAYGTAACAGCCTTCGTTCTGGGTGGCCACGGCGATACGATGGTGCCTTTGGTGCGCTATTCAGCGGTTGGCGGCGTCCCGTTGCCGGATCTGGTCGACATGGGCTGGACCACGCAGGATAAACTGGACGCAATCGTTCAGCGCACCCGCGATGGTGGTGCCGAAATCGTTGGCCTGCTGAAGACCGGTTCGGCGTTTTACGCCCCGGCCACATCCGCCATCGAAATGGCCGAAGCCTACCTGAAAGACCAAAAACGCATGCTGCCTTGCGCAGCTTATGTTGACGGCGCTCTGGGGCTGAAGGGCATGTATGTCGGTGTGCCAACCATTATCGGTGCCGGTGGCATGGAACGGGTTGTTAACATCAAGCTCAACAAAGCTGAGCAGGCGATGTTTGATAAATCCGTGGATGCCGTCAAGGGACTGGTTGACGCCTGCAAGGCGATCGACAGCAAGCTCGGTTAGACATATCGCAATAAACCGAAAAGGCCGGGCAACATTGCCCGGCCTTTTTTATTGTTTTTGCGTTATGTGCCGACTCAGCTTTGAACGAAGGTTTGTTATGTGATCACACGTTTTAATCATGTGATCACAAACCTATCNTTTTTGCTCAAGTTTCTGCGATTACGAATAAAAACCRTTTATTCATGCTTTTCSTRTGTGCAATGTCRKGGAAATTAWTTCAGCACGAAGGYGGCCCCNATGAACATTCACGAATATCAGGCCAAGGCAYTRTTGCGTTCTTACGGYGCACCKGTGTCTGACGGGCGCGTGGTTCTACGCGCTGAAGAAGCGAAAACCGCCGCCGGGCAGCTCGACGGCCCGCTCTGGGTGGTCAAGGCCCAGATCCACGCAGGGGGCCGCGGCAAAGGAAGTTTCAGGGAATCCGATGCAGGTGAAAAAGGCGGCGTGCGCCTGACAAATTCCGTCGCCGAAGCCGCCGATGAAGCTGCCAAAATGCTKGGCCGCACGCTGGTCACCAAACAAACCGGACCCGCCGGCAAACAGGTCAACCGCATTTACATCGAAGATGGTGCCGGGATCGAACACGAATTCTACCTCGCCTTGCTGGTCGATCGCCAGAGCAGCCGCGTGTCGTTCGTCTGCTCGACCGAAGGTGGCATGGAYATCGAAGAAGTYGCMCACAACACMCYRGACAAGATCCTGTCATTCTCGGTTGATCCSGCCACCGGTTATCAGGGYTTCCATGGCCGGCGCATCGCTTTTGAACTGGGCCTGACSGGMCGCCAGATCAAACAATGCGTCGCMCTGATGGGAACGCTCTATAAACTCTTCGTCGAAAAAGACTGCGAAATGCTGGAAATTAACCCGCTGATCGTCACGGATGAGGGCGATCTGAAATGTCTGGACGCTAAAATGGCGTTCGACAGCAACGCCATCTATCGCCACGCCGACATCGCCGCGTTGCGTGATGAAACCGAAGAAGACCCCAAGGAACTCGCTGCCTCCAAGTTCGACCTGAACTACATATCACTGGACGGCGAAATTGGCTGCATGGTCAACGGTGCCGGTTTGGCCATGGCGACGATGGACATCATCAAACTTTATGGCTCTTCCCCCGCCAACTTTCTTGACGTCGGTGGTGGTGCCACCAAGGAAAAAGTGACAGAGGCGTTCAAAATCATCACCTCAGATCCGCAGGTCAAAGGCATTCTGGTGAACATTTTCGGCGGCATCATGCGCTGCGATGTGATCGCAGAGGGCGTTGTGGCAGCCGTTAAAGAAGTCGGCCTGAAGGTGCCGCTGGTGGTGCGWCTSGAAGGYACCAATGTCGAGAAGGGCAAAGAGATTATCAACGGCTCGGGGTTGGGGGTGATTGCGGCAGATGATTTGTCGGACGCGGCGGAAAAAATAGTAGCGGCGGTGAAGGGGTGACCCAGACATCGGGAATATGTGCAGATCGCGGGAAAGTGGATTCTCTCACCCGATGATCATTTCGCACAAATATAAGTTCATATTCCTGCGGACGGAAAAGACCGCCAGCACCTMTTTGACCAAAGCGCTGAAAAACCAAATCGGTGATAAGGACGAAGTGATCACATCTTTCAGGGGGCGCTGGGTAAAGTATATGCCACTGCACCCCGGCGGTCTGAAACGYRCYTTTCCGCGCCAGTTCGGGCTGCACACACACGCCCATGCCAAAGATGTCCGAAAAGCGCTCGGGGCGGAAATCTTTGACAGTTATTACAAATTYGCCGTTGAGCGAAAYCCATGGGACCGGCAGGTTTCTCTTTATTACCAYCGTGCAYTACGRGAAAATTATAAAAACCCTGATTTTGGCCGCGACATGAATTCGCTGCTTTATCGAAATCTCTACTACACCAGATTACACAACTGGGAAGTCTACAGTATTGACGGGGAAATCGTGGCCGACCAGGTTCTTCGCTACGAAAATCTTGCACTGGAAATCCCTGCATTGTTTAGGACTTTGGGGATTGCTCAGGGCACCAAACTAGAACATTTCAACCCCGGGCTGGGCGGCGAAAGAGCCCATTATTCAACCTACTACGATGACAAAACAAWSGAACTGGTAGSGARCTGGTATCAAAACGAAATTGCAGCCCTCGGGTACAAATTTGAAGGTTCACAACAAAAGCAACCAAGCCAASCGCAGGCTTCAACAACATTRGCTAAGGGCTGATCCGGATGTCATCCAGACTGATCATCATATTTCTTTGCCTGCTGCCGTTAAAGGCAATGGCAGCGCATGCGGTGMCCCCTACCCAACAATCGGTCGACGTTTTTATCACCGCTGCCAGCCTCCTCCCGTGCCAGCAAAACATTTCCGCGGCCGCCCAAGACCTCGGCTACCAGGAGACTGCTCAAACCCAAATCGACACCGATTATGCCGAAATTGAGTATTCCGAATTGGCAAGCCATTCCCTGCTGACCCTCGCAGTTGAGGACACCCCAATTGGCGCGCAGTTTTCGGTCACTTTGGACATTTCTGAAACTAACCAAGCCTACGCCGACGGCATAACAACTGCACTGCGCACATCCCTGTCCCTGCCTGCGCCAACCCAATTGCAAAGTCTCGCAGCCGGATCAGCCCAAAGCTGGAACACTGCCCTACCCGGTGGCGAGGCGCAGATAATCGTCAATCATACTGACATGAACACGCAATTAATCGCGCTCATGTCTCCGCTTACACCGGGCACACAATTGCCCTGCTGAATAACCCGCCCTTWCGGGGCACATAWARAAGGATCATGTTTYAAGATGGCCATACTCATCGACGAACACACTAAGGTAATCTGTCAGGGCTTCACCGGCTCKCAGGGTACGTTCCATTCSGAACAGGCCATTGAATACGGYACCAAAATGGTTGGCGGSGTGACMCCSGGCAAGGGCGGACAACAGCACCTTGATCTGCCGGTGTTCAATTCCTGCCACGAAGCGGTTGCTAAAACTGGTGCAACCGCATCGGTAATCTATGTGCCACCGCCCTTTGCGGCAGACTCAATCCTGGAAGCACTCGACGCYGAAATYCCRCTRATCTGCTGCATCACCGARGGCATYCCSGTGCTSGACATGATGCGGGTSAAACGSGCSYTKGATGGATCGAAWTCCACCCTGATCGGCCCCAACTGCCCCGGCATCATCACCCCCGGCRAGTGCAARATCGGCATCATGCCCGGCCACATCCACAAACGCGGGTCCTGTGGGGTGCTGTCACGATCCGGCACGTTGACCTATGAGGCGGTGAAACAAACCACCGATAACGGCCTTGGCCAGTCAACGGCTGTTGGCATCGGCGGCGACCCGATCAAGGGTACCGAACACATTGACATACTGGAAATGTTTCTGGCCGACGATGAAACCCATTCGATCATCATGATCGGCGAAATCGGCGGATCGGCCGAAGAAGAGGCCGCGCAGTTCCTGATTGATGAGGCGAAAAAAGGCCGCTCCAAACCCACCGCCGGTTTCATCGCCGGACGCACCGCCCCACCGGGCCGTCGCATGGGCCATGCAGGTGCGATTGTTGCTGGCGGTAAAG
>NVTR01000058.1 GCA_002732955.1 Marinosulfonomonas sp. | reverse complement strand
TCATTTATTCGAGGAATTTTTATGTCAGAAACTTCACTTGTTTTGTTCATTGATCTTGAGCCCGGAACAAGAATTGACCTTAGAGTTGCCGCCAATGCATCCATAGCTTGGGCTGATCTGGTCGAAGAGGTTAGTTTTCATTTTGACCCCTTAAACGCCCCAAAGATTGAGCTTGAAAGGTCACAACCGGGCAGCTAAATATCCCTCTTTCCCAAGGCATCATTTTTAACGTGCAACTTGAAATCACGGAAGAGCGCACCGACGAAGTTTGGCATGTGAAAGAGTATTCAATTCTTAAAGTGAACCAAATTCTGCCACCCGACTTACAAAAAGGTATAGCTCTACCTGAACCTTAGGAAAGCCATGCCACCAATTGCAATCGCAATTGCAAGCCATATGGAAAGCGCCACGCTGAACAATTGAGCGACGGTGAGGAGCGCAAACACAAGCGAAGATACTAAGCAGGGGCCGACCCAAGGCAGCCACCTTGGCGAATTATTCTGTGGGACTTTTTGGGACATCTACGAGACCTCAATACGTTCAACTCCAATAGCAGAAAACGCCTGAAAAAGAAACGCCGCACTGAACTTTCCACGAGAAAGTTTATTGCGAATATTCACTTCTTTTTCTCCAATCAATTCGGCCAGTTGAGTGTACGTCACGCCGTGACGCTTTAACTCGGCTTTCAAGATGTTCGCGGCCTTGGTTTCCCACTCTGTTTGGTTGGGCATGTATCACCTGTAATGTTAAAGGTATCGTAAACGTTATATAAGGTATTGTATTCGATACGTCTACGTACTATATTCGTTACATAGATAATGGATATAATGACAATGGCACAGCACTACTTACTCTCAGCGGCTTCACGGTCACTTAACCTTCGCACCATTTACAAAGGTGGCGAGGCCAAGGCTTATGAAACATTCTGCCAGATGCGCTGGCCTGAAACCGATGGTGAGGCCATATGCCCGCGCTGTGGGTGCTGCGAGGTTTACAGCATCACCACCCGTCGCAAATTCAAGTGTAAGGCTTGCTACCACCAGTTTTCGGTAACGTCCGGCACAATATTCGCCAGCCGCAAAATGGACTTTGTAGACCTGTTGGCCGCGATTTGCCTTTTGGTAAATGCGTCCAAGGGCATTTCAATGATCCAGCTTTCCCGTGATCTGGGGTGTCAGTACAAAACSGCTTTCGTTCTGGCYCACAAAYTGCGYGAAGCAATGGCGCTGGAAGTGCARACCGGCGAAGTTCTGGAAGGCYAYGTTGAAATTGAYRGTGCTTAYTTTGGTGGTCACATTCGGCCAGCCAACGAAAAGGCCAASCGTATTGATCGCCGCATGAAACGTCACCAGACCGGCAAGCGCCGCGTTGTGGTGGCCCTGCGTGAGCGTACAGGCCGCACCCTGCCATTTGTGGCAATGAGCGAAGCAGAGGGCGTTGTACTGGCGAATGATAACGTAAGCCGCATGGCTACTATGTCAGCCGATGAAGCCAGCCATTGGGACTTGTTGCATAGCGGTTGGCATGTGGATCGCGTGAACCATTCCGAGATTTACAGCGACCACGGCAAGCACACCAACATGGTTGAAAGTTTCTTTTCCCGCCTTCGCAACATGGTAAGCGGCCAGCATCACCATGTTAGCCCGCAATACCTGCACCAGTACGCAAACCACGCTGCATGGCTGGAAGACAACCGCCGCACCGATAACGGGACGTTGGCGAATATCATGGTCTCAAACGCAATGGGATCGCCAGTAAGCCGGGACTGGAAGGGTTATTGGCAGCGGGCAGCGTGAAATTGTCCTGCAGAACGTTGCGTGAACGAATWGTGKYWMWAWYSTGSYWRRWAWWGWSWCSMCRMWMSRKKRRYKSWWKSKKAWYKMGGYRGWACTGGTGCTGGGGGCAATTCACCACAAACGCCCCCAGCGAATTAGAAACCGCGCTGTACGCGGGACTCCCAGTAACCTCTGATACCCCTCTAAATATTGGGGCGTCAAGGCCGTATTGCAGCGCACATAGTCCCGAAAGGACTTTTAATGAGCAATATTGGACCAATTTCCCCAAAGAATAGGCAGGCAGCTAAGAGCGTTGCAATGCAGTTTACAATGCAAGTTTTTGAGTACGAAGATAAAGACGAATTTCGGGTTATGGACAGAAATGGCGAGCCTTGGTTTTTCCTTTCAGACGTAGCTAACCGACTTGGTATCAATAACGCTAGAAGCATTTCTTCTCGTCTCGATGATGATGAGAAGGGTGTCTGAACCGCCCCTTGTTTGCCGGAGGCTGATTACTTCATGTCATGCGACCATATCGAGTGTGTTTAACTGTGCATAGTACCTCTCTTCTGCTTCTGCTGGTGGGATGTATCCGATGGGCTCAAGCAGGCAACGGTTATTGAACCAATCGACCCACTTGAGCGTTTCCCATTCGACTGCGGCCATGGTTTTCCATGGGCCAAGCCGGTGGATGACCTCGGCTTTGTAGAGGCCGTTTATAGTTTCAGCCAAGGCATTATCATAGGAGTCACCGACGCTGCCAACCGACGGTTCAATCCCCGCTAGGGCCAATCTCTCGGTATAGCGAATGGACAGATATTGCCCGCCACGGTCGGAATGATGAATAAGGCCGCCTTTGTGGACCGGCTTTCGCTCATGCAGCGCCTGCTCCAGCGCATCCAGGACGAAATCTGTCTTTGGTGAGCTGGAAACACGCCAGCCCACGATCTTATCGGCGAAGGTATCGATGATAAAAGCCACGTAAACGAAGCCCTGCCACGTCGAGACATAGGTGAAGTCGCTGACCCAAAGCATGTTTGGCGCAGGGGCTCGAAACTTCCGGTTCACCTTGTCTTTTGGGCATGGAAGACTTTTGTCTTGCACGGTTGTTTTCTGTGCCTTTCCGCGAATAACACCATGTATATCAAGGCGTTTCATCAACCTGGCCACGGTGCAACGTGCGATACTGAACCCCTCGCGCTGTAATTGATGCCAGACTTTCCGGATGCCGTAGACTTCATTGTTCGCCTCCCACACACGTTTGATTTCAGGGCAAAGAACCGCATCCCGTTTGGCGCGGCCTGAGGCCAGCTCTGGGTTCTTGGCGATGGCTGCATGCGCGTAAAATGTAGATTGGGCGATTGGCAAAACCTTACAAACCGGCTCGACTCCCAAATCTTCTCGGTGCTCTTCTATGAATGAAATCATCGTTTGAATGGGCGGGCGAGCTCCGCCTGCGCAAAATATGCCGATGCTTTTCTGAGGATCTCATTGGCTTGGCGTAGCTCTCGGATCTCGCGTTCCATCGCCTTGATCTTGGCTCGATCATCTGAAGTCTGACCGTCTTTGCGGCCGCTATCGATATCAGATTGCTTCACCCAACGCCGCAGCGTGTCCCTGCCACACCCAATCTTTAGCGCAATGGCCATAACCGCCGCTGATTGATTGGCATATTCGTGCTCATGTTCAAAAACCATCCGAACTGCGCGGGCGCGCACTTCGGTCGAATACCTGTTTGCTCTGTTACTTTTTTCCATAGGCTCCATCCATACTTACTTTGGAGCCTCCGGCAAACTGGGGGCGGTTCAGTCATTCAGATTGACACCCTTGGTGGCAAACAAAAAGTCACGATAATCAATGAGTCCGGTCTCTACAGCGCCATCTTGCGTTCAGACAAACCAGAAGCAAAACGTTTCAAGAAATGGATTACTGCGGAAGTCCTTCCTTCTATTCGCAAGACGGGTTCCTATGCAGGTAAGACGCCTTCTTTCATAAAGCGGTTCAATGAAAATTGGGACCGCATTGATAGCGGGCATTTCTCTGTTATTTCGGAACTGGCAACTCGGTTATGGGGTCGCTTAGAGATGGTTGGACACACGATGGCGGATAAAGCCCCAAATGGGACTCAATTGCGTCCAGATACCAGCGTAGGTGGGCTTTTTGCAAAGTGGTTGGATGCCAATCATCCAGACAAGTGCTCTGACTACAAATTCTATTCTCACAAAACTGACGAATGGGAGGGTGACGCAAGACAGTATCCAGTGGCGTTATTGCCTTTGTTTATTGAGTTTGTAGACAACGTATGGATTCCAGAGCATTCAGAGCGTTACTTTAACACCCGTGACCCTGCGGCGTTGCCTCACCTGCCAAAATYGCTTCCKCGYTCAGCGGCCTAATTGAATAGCTGGCCCTTCATTGGGCCAGCCCCCACAACCTACCCTCACGCTGTACCAGCCCCTTTGCTCGCAGCTTTGACAACGCCGCATCTGTTCGCCAGTAAACCCGATCTGGTGGCACCTGAGGGCGCTTCTCTGCCACATGGGCTACCAGTTCCACGCGTGTCATACGACCACCTGCAAGCACCTCTGTAATGATCCTGTGCATTTCCATGCGCCTTGCTACGTTCTTTTGCTTGGCAGGCAACACGCGAGGCAAGGGCAAGCCCCGTATCCGCAATAGCGCTTCTACGTGTTCCTGGCCTTCCAGATTGCCCCGGATCATCTGCTTTCGCAGCGCCAGCAAAGCGTTGTTTATGGTTCTGTCCTGCATGGGGTCATTGTGATTCACATCGCCAGATAAATCATCTATATTATTGGTGCGTTTGATACATAAGGCCGGATATTTGCCCTGAAAAGAAGCAATAAGTAAGCACCCTGCCTGACGCGAACGTGAAACAGGGTGCCTTCTTCTCAGGCGGCCATCGGCTTCCCAGCCTGTACCGCAAACAATAACAGACGGCTTTACTGTTAATTTATTGATAATTTTGGCTTCTTTTCAGCCTAAATATCCTCGCCGAAGGCATTTTTCTTATAGCAGACCATGATCGTTGAAGAGAGATTTCAACTCTGCCTCAGGCCGTGCACCAATATGGCTGATCACTTCTGCCGCCGCGACGCAGGCCATCTTACCGCTGGTTTCCAGATYATARCCGTTTGTCATACCCCAAAGAAAWCCRCTSGCGAACAGATCACCCGCCCCGGTCGCATCCACAACATGTGTAGCAACTGCAGGCACATGCCACCGCTCACCGCCCGTCAGAATAAAGGCGCCATTTGCACTATCGGTGCAGGCCACAATTTTGATTTGCGCCGCTGCCCTAGAAAGGGCTGTTTCAAAGTCATCGGTTTCATACATCGACATGATTTCCACCCGGTTGGCGAACAGCAGATCAATATCTTCGCGCAGCATTTTAGCAAACGCCCCGCGGTGACGATCAATGCAAAACGGGTCTGAAAGCGTGACCGACACCTGCCCCCCGGCCCCTTTGCTCGCCGCAATCGCTTTGGCAAAAGCTGCATGGCTGTCGGGTCCGTCAAAACGGTAACCCTCCAGAAATATCCACTCGGCATCTGCCATCATTTCAACGTCAATATCATCGGGGCCCAGAAACTCAGAACTGCCGAGATAGGTGTTCAATGATCGTTCCCCATCCGGTGTCACCAGCACAATGCAACGCCCGGTTTCTTCCGCACTGTCGCGCGGTGCCAGCACCGTATCATAGACCGCCCCCTGTGCGCGCAAATCATGGGCAAAGATCGCACCCAATTGGTCATCCTTGACCTTACCAACATAMGCCACCCGRCCCCCMAGYTGCGCCGCCCCGGCAATGGTATTTGCCGCCGARCCRCCRCTGATTTCCTTGGCCGGACCAACGCGGGAATAAAGMTCAACYGCGCGCTCCATATCRATCARYTGCATRATRCCYTTTTCRAYGCCGTTTTCGGYCAGRAAATCTTCKTTGCACTGCGACAACACATCAACAATAGCGTTGCCAATACCGACAACCTGATACTTCTTACTCAACTGTTTTCTCCTCGAAGGGGCAAAGATCATTGATGATACAGGCCCCGCATTTRGGTTTGCGCGCGACACAGATATAGCGACCATGCAGGATCAGCCAGTGATGCGCGTGTTGCTGRAATTSGGCCGGAATGTTGTCTTCGATYGCYCGCTCAACCGCGTTTACRTCCTTRCCCGGYGCCARACCGGTRCGGTTGCCGACGCGAAAAATATGGGTGTCCACSGCYTGCGCGGGYTGCTTGAACCACATGTTYARAACCACGTTCGCRGTCTTGCGCCCAACCCCCGGCAAAGACACCAGTGCGGCKCGCGATGACGGWACCTGWCCGTCGTATTCKTCYRCCAATATCGYTGACAGCTTGATCACRTTCYTGGCCTTTTGCCGGTACAGRCCRATGGTCTTGATATGCTCAATCAAACCCGCCTCACCCAGTGCCAGCATCTTTTCGGGCGTATCAGCGATCTTGAACAGCGCATCAGTTGCCTTATTCACYCCGACATCCGTCGCCTGCGCCGACAGCGCCACCGCCACCACCAGCGTATAGACRTTGGTRTGGTGCARCTCWCCCTTTGGTTCTGGCTCACTTGCCTGAAACCGGGAAAAAACTTCTGATATGGTGTGATAGTCCATTTGTTTAGCCATGGGCGTTCTATGCCCTGCCCTGCACTTAGGCGCAAGAATCGGATCGACCGAAGGGGGGAATTCKCTACGGTAARCCCRGACAGGAGCTATTGATGAACACTGAGACAGGATACCACTACGGCGTTATGCGTCGCGCAATAGAGGCGATAGATAGCGCTGAAATACCGTTGTCACTGGAGGAGCTGGCGGTTCAGCTTTCCATGAGCCCGGCACATTTTCAGCGGGTGTTTTCGCGCTGGGTCGGGGTGTCGCCAAAACGCTATCAGCAATACYTGTCTGTCGGACATGCGCGTTCRCTATTGTCCAGCCGYTTYACCACCTTGCAAACCGCCCATGAACTGGGCCTGTCCGGCACCGGCCGWCTGCATGATYTGTTTATCAAGTGGGAAGCCATGAGCCCCGGTGAGTACGCACGCAAAGGTGCGGGCCTGCGCATCAACTTCGGCTGGTTTGACAGCCCGTTTGGCCGGGTCTTGGCGATGGGGACCGGGAAAGGCCTGTGCGGCATGGCGTTTGTTGATGAGGAAGGCGATGATCACGCCTATGCAGACCTGACGTCACGCTGGCCCAATGCCAAATATTCGGAAAGCCCCGAAATAATCGACCCCTGGGTCGGGGCCGCTTTTCAGCAATCCGGCAACACCAATCTGCACCTGATCGGCGCACCCTTTCAGGTTAAGGTGTGGGAAGCCCTGCTGCGCATCCCTTCGGGCCATGTCACCACCTATTCTGAAATCGCCGACGCCATCGGCAACCCCCGCGCKGTGCGCGCTGTTGGCACNGCCGTTGGCAAAAACCCGGTCAGCTGGCTTATTCCCTGCCACCGGGCGATCCGCAAATCCGGCGGCCTGGGGGGCTATCACTGGGGACTGCCGGTGAAACGCGCCATGCTGGCCTGGGAAAGTGCCCGCGTTGAGGCGAAATAAAACATATCCACGTGATTGCGCTTGCGGAAATCCGCCTATAGATGCCAATTAGCTTTTGAAGTGGAAGCAATCCACGCGTAAAGCATAGTTCAAGCTGGGCTAACTAACTGAGGCACGATATGAAAATTTTGAAAACTTCTTYGCTCGCCGCTGCGGCRGCGCTACTGGCTGTAACAGCCTGTACTGACATAAACACAAATACCGGTGATCCAAGAACCCGTACAAATGAAGGTATTGGGATCGGTGCGGCTAGCGGCGCGCTGTTTGGCATTCTTACCGGAGACAATGCCAAGGAACGGCGTAATGCTGCTATCGCTGGCGCTATCGTTGGTGGCGCGTTGGGCGGCATTGCCGGTAGTCAACTGGATAAACAGGCGGCCGAGCTACAGGCGGCCATTGGCAACGACCGGGTTCAGATCATCAACAATGGCGATCATCTGATTGTACGGATGCCGCAGGATATTCTGTTCGCCGTCGACAGCTCCATTCTGCAAAATACCCTGCGTCGGGATCTGGTGGCGCTTGCCAACAATATTCAGCGTTATCCCGGTTCGACCATCGACGTGATGGGCCACACTGACAGCACCGGAACCGCCGCATATAATCGCGATCTTTCCTCGCGTCGCGCCAGTGCGGTCGCGGCGGTGCTTATCGCCAAYGGTGTCTCGGGCGGGCGCATCCGCACCATCGGTAGGGGTGAAGACAGTCCGATTGCTTCCAACCTGACATCCGCTGGTCGGGCGCAAAACCGCCGGGTAGAAATCATAATTCGTCCAAACTAACCGGGACGACTAACGTCTATAAAAAAGGCCGGGTATCTYGCCCGGCCTTTTTTGTTGTGACTACGGGCCGGGTTTTCTATTCTGACACCAGCCAAATGAAAGCCCAACATGCCGTTTCAGAAAATCCGTTCCGAAAAACTGTCCCATGCAGTGACCCGCCAGATCGAGCTGCTGATCCTGCGCGGCATCTTACGCCCCGGTGAACGCCTGCCCGCAGAACGGGAACTGGCGGACAAATTGGGTGTCTCACGGCCCAGCCTGCGCGATGCTATTGCCGATCTGTCAAAACGCGGCCTGCTCAGCAGCCGTGCTGGTTCTGGCATCTATGTCGCCGATGTACTGGGTTCAGCATTTTCCGAGGCCCTGATCACCCTGTTTTCCCGCCATGATGARGCCCTGTTTGACTACATCGATTTTCGCCGCGATCTGGAAGGGTTGGCGGCTGAGCAGGCCGCCAGGCTGGCTTCGGACACCGACCTGCTGGTGATCAATGCGGTATTTGAAAAGATGGAAACCGCCCATAGCAAAAAAAACCCAAACAAGGAAACCCGCTTCGACGCAGAATTCCACATGGCCATCATTGAGGCCAGCCATAACGTCGTCATGCTGCACATGATGCGCTCRATGTTTGAGYTGCTGCATAAGGGCGTATTTTATAACCGACAGGCTGTTTTCCGTCAGAAGAACAACCGCTCCGCCCTGCTCGACCAGCACCGCGCCATCAACGATGCCATTCAGGCGCGCGACCCAAAAGCAGCCCGYAAATCGGTCGAACTCCATCTGGATTTCGTCAAACAGGCACTGGTCGATGAGCGGAAGCTTGAAAAAAATGAAACCATAGCAAGACAGAAATTCGGGCGCGAAAAATCACGCCCGAMCTGATCAGGCCGCCTTACGCCGYCTGCGATGGCTGTTCGGGCGCTTGCCCTTTGGATTTCCGCCAGGTTTACCTTGTGGTCGGCCCCGCCCACGCGGTCCTTGCCCACGTCCAGGTTTTTTRCCSGTGCCTTCACCTTCCCAGGGCGAGCCACTGACAACCGGWATATCGTGTTTCAATATCTTTTGAACTGCGCGAAGTTCTGACATCTCGGCTGGCGCACAAAAYGCAATYGCWGTCCCGGCCTTRCCGGCGCGCGCWGTRCGRCCRATCCGGTGAACATAGTTTTCCGGCACATTGGGCATGTCGTAATTGTAAACATAGGTGATACCCGGAATATCAATACCCCGCGCCGCCACATCTGTCGCCACCATCACCCCGATAGCMCCTTCACGAAACGCTTTGATCGCACGTTCACGCTGGCCCTGACTTTTGTTGCCATGRATYGAYCCGGCCTCAATGCCTGCCGCCGCCAGTTGYTTYTTYARCCGCTCAGCACCATGCTTGGTACGCGAAAACACCAGCGCCTGCCCACCGGTTTGTTGGCCAAGCAATTCCACCAAAAGACGGCTCTTTTCAGTCTGCGCAACAAAATGCAGTGACTGGTTGATCTTGTCGGCRACYTTRCCGGGGGGCGAAACCTCYACCCGCACYGGGTCYTTCAGATAGGCGTTGGACAGTTCCGCCATCAGTTTCGGCATTGTCGCCGAAAACAGCATRGTCTGGCGTTCATCGGCCAAAAGCGGCGCTATTTTCCGCAGCGCATGGATAAACCCCATGTCCAGCATCTGGTCAGCCTCATCCAGCACCAGATACTGGGTCTCACCCAAAGTAACCGCACGTCGATCCAGCAAATCAATCAATCGCCCCGGCGTCGCCACCAGCAGGTCTGTACCGCGTTCCAGCCGGCTGATCTGCGGATTGATCCCCGCGCCACCAACCACCAGATTGACCTTTAGATGGGTGCCTTCGGTATAGGCGCGCAGGTTGTCTGCAATCTGTTTTGCCAGCTCGCGCGTTGGTGCCAGTATCAGCCCGCGCACGGTACGCGCCGCTGGTTTGGTCCCCATTTTCAACAATGCGTTGATCATCGGCAAACCAAAAGCGGCCGTTTTTCCGGTGCCGGTCTGTGCCAGCCCCATTACATCACGCCCGTTCATCGCRTGCGGAATTGCCTGCGTCTGAATCGGTGTGGGTTCAGTTATGCCCTGCTCGGCGAGTTTCGCCACAAGGCGGGGATGAAGCCCCAACATATCAAAATCCATAACTGGATTATCCTTTCAAAACGGACCATATGGCCCGCAAAATAAACTGCCACCCGGGCRCRTWTGCGCCGGGCGGTTAAGCATAAGGGTTGCGCCTGTTGCTGACCGCTGGCCGAATTGCCGACAAGCCGCATCTTGCGCCGGACCCCTCGCGTGAAATGGGAACCAATTGGTTCTGGCGGGCTTTCTGTGGATCGCGCCCTTGGCGGATCATGACAGCTGCTCACGCGGCAGAGCCCATCAGTTGCGCGGCTATTGCCCTTGTTTTTGGACCAAGTCAAGCACTGTATGGAATTATCGGCACCTGCTATAAGGGTTTCGGGTAGCCCAACTTCGCAAAATCCGAAGAATACAGATGCACAATTTTCCGTTTAATATCGTCGGACAGTTCAACTTTTTGCAAAGCGGGTAACTTCGATTCATTCAGTCTCTGCGACCCCAAATAGTTTTCTGACCCCAACCCTGCCTGATTGCACATCTTCGTAAAATCTTCGGCCAGTCTTTCCTGTCTTAGTTGCATATCGTAGTGAACATTATCCGTGTTCAGTATTTTGTGCTGCAGCTTGAAATGGTTGTCGAAATCCAGACCGGTATTCATTAGCCCATCAACCATTTTCTCAAAGCTTATGAACTTGGCCACATGCATCGCCAGATATCTGGAATTGTCTATTCCCTTCAGACCTTCACTAAACTTGCCGAGGGTTCCCTTGAAATAGGCCTTTCGGTCAGCAAGTTGAGCGTACCGGTGTATCTTGTTGTGATAGCTTGAAACCAACCGCTTGACGGGCTCTCGTTTCACGCAAAACCAAAAATAGTCATCATATTTTCGGCGCAATTCTTCCAGGTTTCCCGGCGGAAACTGTTCCGTCACATACCCGATTTTATTCAGCTTCTCCTGAAAACTTCGCTTTTGTGCAATTTTACGGGGTTTGTTGCCTTCATAGCCAACCCCCGCAATACGGTAGGTAGCGGCAATAAGACTGGTCGAAGCCACCTTTGGTGTTTGAACATAAACAAGTTTTTGTTCGTGCAACATCGTAACTGCAGTCATCTACTTCGCTCCGGGGCTTCGATCCAAACTTGGGTAGCGTCTTGGAATAGACCTGCTTCATACTGATACAAAATTGCATTCTTGCAGGGCAGTTGTCGATACCTGACCCAAAAAAAGCCCCGGAAATKAACCGGGGCTTTTTGACTTTAACACAAAGCGGCGTCAGTGCAGTTTGTTACCAACGACCTCGATAGCGTCATCAATCAGCGCGCTACCGTCGTTCGCGGTCATGTTCGCTGCAATCACGTCCTGCGCCGCGCTAACTGCCACCTGAATGGCTGTGTCGCGTACTTCTTTCACGGCTGAGGCCTGAGCAGATGCAATCTGATCCTGCGCCGCCGCCAGACGGCGTTTGATCGAATCCYTAATATCGCTCTTCGCCAGTTCCGCCGCTTCACCGGCTTCCAGTTTGGCATGTTCGATGATCCGATCCGCCTGTTCCTGCACTTCCTTTTGCTTTCGCTCATAGGACGCAAGAATGGTCTGCGCATCTTCACGCAGCGCCTTGGCTTCGTTCAGTTCGTCCCGGATACCATCCGCCCGCTTGTCCAGCGCCCCCATCAGCATACCGGGGACCTTCAGATAGATCAGAACCCCGACAAACAGCAGAAAGGCCAGCCACACCACAAAGTTGGTGTTGTACATAGAGAAMWWYGRNAKAMSKAMWKMMKSSAGMGMWKGSGWSMNCGNNATCAGGGACAAAAATACGGCTAACTTTTTCATATCCTTACCCCTTCATCCGCGCTGTCACAGCAGCGGTAATCGACTTAGCGTCAGACTTACCACCCAAGGCCGCGATGATTTCCTTCGCGGTATCCTTGGCAACGACCTTAACGCTGTCCAATGCGCTTGCGCGTATGTCAGCAATCGCGGCTTCCGATTCTGCSGCTTTGGCCGCAATCTCAGCGTCTGCCTTGGCAATCGCCACATCCAGATCCGCCTGAATTTCAGATTTCGCCTCGGCGACGATACGACCTGCCTCGGCGCGGGCATCGGCCAGCGCCTTGTTGTAAATCTCTTCCGCTTCAATCGCTTTCAGCTTCAGTTCTTCAGCAGCGGCAATATCGTTGGTGATCACACCCTGACGCTCGGCCAGAACCGATTCAATGCGTGGCAATGCAACGCGCGACAGCACAAAGTAGATCACCACCAGCGTAATCACGAGCCAGAAAATCTGGTTCGGGAAACTGGTAAAGTCGATCTGCGGCATGCCTACAGCTTTTTCAGCGACTTCAGCAACTTGTGTTTCCGCAACTACTGTATCTTTTGCCATCTTGGTGGCCTCCTCTCTGATCCGGGTTCACACCGGGCGGATAGAACCTGCTACCCTGCCCGGTCGAAAATTCGGCTCAAAGATTAAACCGCAAACATCAACAATAGCGCGACGAGGAACGAAAAGATCCCCAGTGCTTCTGCAAATGCAATACCGATGAACATGGTTGCCATCTGGCCAGCAGCGGCAGAAGGGTTACGCAGAGCGCCGGAAATGTAGTTACCAACAACGTGGCCCACACCGATAGCTGCACCACCCATACCCGTACAAGCAACGCCCGCACCGATGTATTTGCCCAGTAGAATAAGTTCGCCTTCCATATCGTGATCTCCTTCAAGGTTGGAATTGGCTGATAAATCTGTCTTAAGTTTCCCGTGACCGGCTTTAGTGTGACGGATGCAGCGCATCCTTCAGGTAGACACAGGTTAGAATTGCAAACACATAGGCCTGAATGAAGGAAACAAGCACTTCCAACGCATAGACCGCCGTGATTGCCAGGATCGGCATAACGGCACCCACCCCAAGAACGCCCGCAAAGCCGGCGAATACTTTGATAACTGCGTGACCCGCCATCATATTACCCGCAAGACGGATAGAGTGGCTGACAGGGCGCACGAAATATGAAATGACCTCGATCAGCGCCAGCATGGGCCGCAGCACCAGTGGGGCTGCTTTGATCCAGAACAGTCCAAGAAATCCGAAACCGTTTTTGACGATACCGATGATCGTCACAGTGATAAACACCGCAATCGCCATCACGCCGGTAACGGCGACATGGCTGGTTGTGGCAAAGCTCATTGGAATAAGGCCAAGGAAGTTCGCAAACAGGATAAAGACGAAAAGCGTCATGATATATGGGAAGTATTTCAGCCCGTCTTTACCGGCCACGTCCTCAACCATTCTGTAAACAAAACCGTACATCATTTCGGCGACCGACTGCACCCGGTTGGGAACAATCGCSCGYCCTCGGGTGCCCAGCACCAACAAGGCAATGACGCAAAGAACCGCCAAAGCCATCCATAATGTCACGTTGGTCGGGGTGTAGAAATTGATATGCTCACCACCAAACAATGGCTTTACAACAAACTGATCCATCGGGTGGATCTGCAGGCCACTTGGCCCCTCTGTCACATTTTCCGCCACGTCTACTTCCCCTCGTTCTGCCCGGCGTCCGCCAAAGCCTCATCCTGCATCTCTTTGACCGAGCGCATCATAACCCGCACCCCGGCCGCAAAGCCCAGCAATACAAACAGCACCAGAAAAATGGGCATGGTGTCAAACACCGTATCCAGCCCGTATCCAATGCCAAAACCAATGACAATCCCCGCCACCAGCTCGATCACCATCCGCCAGGCAAGATGTGCCTGAGAATGGGCATCTTCCATCTTCGAGACCGGCTTATCAGCGCCTTTCAGCTCTCTGATCCGTTTATCCAGCTTTTCAAGCCCGTCTTTGTCGGCTTCATCAACCATAACACGGCCTCTCAGATAGTCGGGCGGACACTAGGAACGAGATAGTACAGAGTCAAGCATTCTAATTGGATAAAATTACCCCGGTATCTGTTTGTTTTAATTGAGTATTTAATARCAGAAGAAGCATRAAGACCAAAGCAGAATGCCGCAGCAGCGTTATAACCGGCCGGGGCGTTATTTAACCATCTGGTTGACGATTGTTCTGCCAATTGCTTTACCCCCAAACATGAGCAACCCGCTGGACAAAACATTCGCCGCGCTGTCGGACCCGACCCGGCGCACCATTCTGGCAATGCTGCTGGAAGRCGACATGGCGGTAACCGACGTGGCCGAGCCGTTTAAAATGTCACTGGCGGCGATTTCCAAACACCTCAGTATCCTGACCCGCGCCGGGCTGATTTCGCAAGAAAAACGCGGCCGGGTGAATTGGTGCAAACTGGAACCCGGCGCAATGAAAGAAACATCCGTCTGGATGCAGGGGTTCGGACAGTTTGAGCCGGTGGATATGGATGGGCTGGAAAGGTTTCTGGAAAAGGAACTTGGGCGTAACTGCAGTGATTGACCACATGGGAATTACTGTCAGTGACCTCAAAACCAGCCGTGGGTTCTACACCCAAGCATTATCACCCCTTGGTTATGTCCTGCGCAAAAACAACCCCGGATCGGTCAGCTTTGGCGTCCTCAATGGGCATGGCAAATCAACCGACCCGGCCGGAGATTTCTGGCTGTCCGAAGGCACCCCGATGGTGCCAAGACCCCATTTTGCCTTCAACGCCGCCGCACAGGCAGATRTTGACGCATTCTTCCGCGCAGCCCTCGCTGCTGGTGGCACCTCAAACGGCACGCCAGGTCTGCGCCCCGACTACCATCCACACTATTACGCCGCCTTCATCCTGGACCCCGATGGCTACAATATTGAGGCAGTTTGCCACCGTGAGCGAACAGAATAATAGATCCCACACACAACAAACCCTCAGTGCCTCACCCTTCTTCTGTTCAAAAATACTCCCCGCGCGGAGCGCAAAATCGCCCGGAACGGGCTCATAATAATGACGCCGTCAGGCGTCGCCTTCAGGTCTCGTCACGCAGCAACACCAGCAACGCCACCACTGTCAAAACCACCCCGCCCAGTATCAAMCCRCGCGGCGYRCCATGCCCCAGTGCGATYTCCCACAGRATYACCCAGCTTGGYGTCAGATAGGTATAGGCCATCACCTTGGCYGCAGGCAGGCGYAGSGTYGCRTATTGCACCAGAAARAACGTCGTCGAWCCGGCAATGATYGAWGTRTAYAATATSGTCACCCARACCAGCGGCGCCAARCCGGCCCAGTCCGTCGCCCGGATATCCGACCAGCCATAAACCACCAGCACCAGAAACCCGGCTACAACCATACCAAAAGTAAACGCCAGCGGGTTCTCGCCCCGGTTCAAAAACCGCGCCAGCGGCGTATAAATCCCGTGCGCCACCACCCCCCAGAAAAATATCGCCTCACCGCGCCCAATGCGAAACGCCAGTACCTCACCCAGATCAGCCCGAAAGATCACCCAAACCGCGCCCACCAGACCAATAACCAGCGCCAAAGCCATCCGCGCTGTCATGATCTGACGCATCAATACCCAGCCGAACCCGGCCGAAATTACCGGCACCAGCGTAAAAACGGCAGCACTCGATACCGCAGGCGCGGTTTTCAACCCTTCAAACATCAGCACAAAATAGGTGGCAAACAGCCCGCCCAGCAGCAAATACCGCCAGGGTGCGCGCAACATTGCCCGGTTCAACACACCGGTAAATGCCGCAATGGTCCCCGTCACCACCATCGCAATGAAAAACCGCACCCCGTTCAGCGCCGCCGGGGCAATATCATTGGCGACCAGCGAACCCAGACTGAAAGAACCTGCTACCAGCGCCGAGAATGCCAGCATCGCCAGATGGCCGCGCGTCATTTGTGACAGGCCGGAACGCGTGCCTAGATGTTCTGCCATAACCTGGCCTCATCCTTCAGGGCTTTTAGCACCGCCTGTACCTTGGCGGTGCGATGCAGGTCGATATGGGTCACCAGCCACAGATCCGAATTCCATGCTTCACACCGATCCATCACAACTTGCAAATCAAGCTGAGCATCTGAAACCATGTTGGTCACAAATCCAATGCCTGCACCTTGCCTTACCGCCGCTTCCTGCGCCAAACGCTCGGTCGCGCGAAAAACAATGTTTTCCTGAGGGATGTGTTCACGGGACCACACTTCATGCGGCGCCCGCCCACTGTCCGACCCGGCTCCAACAAACCGGTGCGCCAAAAACTCACCAGGATTTTTTGGAACCCCATACCGTTCAACATAACTTTGCGCCACACACAGGCGCGGCGAAATCGTCGCCAGATGTTGCACTACATTGTCCGGCTCCTGCGGCTTGGGCCCGGCCCTGATCGCAATATGCGCCTCACCATATTCCAGTCGAAACAGCCGCGCAGCCGTCAAATACTTTATTTTCACTTCCGGGTTTTGCGCCTGAAACCTCGCCAGCACCGGTGTCAGAATTCCGGAAAACCCACTAAGTGTGGTTAATATCAGCTCGCCGGTCACGGCACTGCTGCGCCCCTTGATCCTCCCGACCAACTGGCCCAGCTGTTCCTCGGTCACGCTGGCCACCTGCAACAGATCTTCCCCGGCCTCGGTAGGTTTATAGCCACGGGCATGGCGCTGAAACAGCTTGACTCCCAGCCGATCCTCCAGCGCGTCCACATGCCGGATCACCGTTGCATGGTGAACCCCCAGCACATCCGCAGCCCCACTCACCGTTCCAATCCGCGCAACTTCCAGCGCCGTGCGAAATTCATCCCAGTTTTCAGTCGCCAAACCCAACCCCCACAGTATGTGCGTATATGCACATTACCTGTTCTATATTCTATATTGTGTTATTTTTTGCAATGCTCAAATTAGACGGGAACACGAAACAAAGGAAACCCCATGACCCATACAATCCTGCGCATTGACGCCTCCGCCCGCAAGACAGATTCCGTGTCCCGCGACCTGAGCGATCGTATCATCGCCCGGTTCAACGACGCAAAAGTCATTTCCCGTGACCTGGCCAACCCCCTGCCCCTGCTGGATCAGGACTGGGTCGGGGCCAACTTCACACCCGCCGATGACCGTAGCCCGGAACAAAATGAAAAGCTGGAACTGTCCGACCAACTGATCGATGAACTGCGCGCCGCCGACACCATTGTGATCGGAGTGCCGATCTACAACTTCGGCGTCCCTGCCGCGCTGAAAGCCTGGATTGACCTGATTTCCCGTGTCGGCGAGACATTCCAATACACCGAAACCGGCCCCGTCGGTCTGCTGGAAGGCAAACGCGCGATCATCGCTGTGGCTTCAGGTGGCACCCCGGTTGGCTCAGACATGGATTTCGCCTCTGGTTACCTGCGCCACCTGCTCGGGTTCATCGGCATCAGCGACGTCACTTTCATCTCTGCCGATCAACTGGCAATTGACGCGGTCGCAACCCTGAACGCCGCCCATGAAGCCGTCGACAACCTGGAACTGGCAGCATGAGCATGAGCATCAGCACACCCGCAGGAAATTCAACCATGCAATCCAAGGTAACAAAATACACTGTTCTCGCCGCGAAAGCGCTTATCACCTTCGCATTCATCGCCGCTGGCCTCGCCAAACTGGCTGGCGTCGACATGATGGTCGCCACCTTTGATGCCATCGGGTAGGGTCAGTGGTTCCGTTATGTGACGGGCAGCATTGAAATTGGTGCCGCAATCCTGCTCTGGCTGCCCGGCAGGCAGTTCATCGGTGCGGGTCTGCTCCTGGTGACGATGAACATTCGTTCCGGGCTGGAGCTGTCGACATTCCCGACGCTACTGCTCTTCGCAACTCTGTTCCGCCTGGG
>NVTR01000057.1 GCA_002732955.1 Marinosulfonomonas sp. | reverse complement strand
SRGGYSSKKACYWKRKWWYMMYRSGAWAYGRMTCWGMRMMKGRWYCKGWRKYCKKWRKWYYRGRCRAAAMRGKSGKCCGAGGCGATCTTGCCGCTGACCGACGTCATATTTCCCAGCGATGACGAGGCCGAAAAACTGACCGGCTTGTCCGATCCAAGTGCCATGGTTGATCACTATCTGTCCTATGGCGCGCAAATCGTTGTCTTGAAACAAGGCGCCTTGGGTGTGCTGATCGGCACACCCAAGGCCCGATATACCATTGGAGCAGCGCCCTCATCCCCGGTGGATTCCACCGGCGCCGGTGACAGTTTTGCCGGGGCATTTCTGGCGTATTTCCTCGAAACCCAGGATGTCGAATTGTCCGGTCGGTTGGCGGCAAAAGTGGCCGCAGGCACCGTTAGCGGTTTTGGCGCTATTGCCCCGATCCCTTACCGGCGTGATGTCTGGAAATAGTACGGGCGCGTCCGTATTTAACCCTGTCGTTTCCCTGTTCAGGTCAAATGATTTCCTGTTTTTCGAGGAACAGGTAAATCGGTAGTTAATGTGACAATACCATGCAAACCCGTGGTCGCATGGCTTGGCAAGCCAGCAGCGGTTATAATCAGCGCAGCAGAATTGAAACTCAAATGGGCCGTTGGAAAGCAGCTATCGGGCCAAAACTGAAAGCCAGGCTTTTCGAAACCCAGCAAACGGGGGCAAAAATCGACGTCGCTATTCTCAACAAAATGAGCGAACTCGGGCGGCCCGTGTTCGAACAAATCGCATGACCGATATCATGGGAAAGGGTGACCTGCGGCTAAACTCTGATCCCTGCAACAACGCCCATTGGAGCAATCATTGACGTAAATCTAATTCCGTTAAACCCCAGAGTTTTGAACGGTCTCGAGTCAGGGCAGTTTGCGCGGGCAGTTGGTCGACGTTTCGCGCAGAAACAGTATTCCCCTTGGTGAATACTGCCCTAGTCAGCAACAAGGGGTTCGATGCCCGATACATCAACCTCTTTGGAAGCAATAGCCATTTCAAAACTGGTCTGCATGTTCATCCAGTAAGCCGGGGTTGTATTGAAAGCACGGGCCAAGCGTAGAGCCGTGTCGGGCGTCATACCTGTAACACCTTTCAAAAGCCGTTCGATACGGGTACGGGGAACATCAAGGCGGCGCGCGAACGCAATCGCTCCGATACCCAGAGGGTCGAGGTAAAGCTCTTTCAGGACTTCGCCGGGGTGTACGGGATATTCAAGCAAGCTCATAGCGTTTCCTCTCAGTGGTAATCAACAATCTCAACATCAGCAGGGCCGTTGGAAGACCAGACAAAACAAATGCGCCATTGCCAGCCTATCCGCAAAGAGTGTTACCCTGCCCGATCACCTTTTAGTTCTTCCAAATGGTTGCCGGGAGGAAAGCGTAAGTCCTCCACGACAACTGCTGCATCAAGCGCAGTGAGCATAGCCTTTGTGCGCTTTACCAAGTCACCGGGAAAGCCTTTGCCATACTTACCTTTAAGCGCATTGGTGCGTACTTGCCCTTGGTGCTTTGGATCATGTGAAATATGTATCATATGATGATGCACGTATCAAGTTGTGATACGTGGTCATCAGAGGTGGTCGCGGAATTTCGGACCAGTAGTTAAGATGGATCGACTTRTGAGARAGACGATTMAAAATGACGAAACGAAAGAACCAYTCNACCCRWTKYCMRRSMSWMGKTTGCGYKYRAAGCGATCCGYGAGGAAATGACGATGGCGGAGTTGTCGAAGAAGTATGGTGTGCATCGGACTCAGATCGGCACCTGGAAGCGTGCGGAGATTGAAAACATGGCCTCAACATTTTCCAAACGAGGCAGCGATWTGGGACTCGCAGATGAAGCTCGAATCGACAAACTGCATTCCAAGATTGGTCAACTGGTGGTGGAACGTGATTTTTTGGCCAACGCCTCGGTTCAGTWGCTCGGGACGCGAGGCAAAAAATGGTGAGCCGCAATCATGATCTGAGCGTTCGACGGCAATGTAGTCTGCTGTCTCTGGCGCGATCGAATTTTTATTATCAGCCGAAGGGCGAAAGTGCAGAGAACCTGCGGTTCATGCAGATCATCGACAAGCAATTCCTGGAGACGCCGTGGTACGGCTCGCGACAGATGGCGCGTTACATGCAGCGGCAGAGCCACAAATGCGGCCGCCATAGGGTCCGTCGATTGATGCGTCTGATGCGTTTGGTTCCAATCTACCAGACGCCAAATACCAGCAAGAAGCACCCCCAGCACAAGATTTACCCTTACCTGTTGCGGGGGCTGACGATTGATCGGCCAAATCAGGTCTGGTGCGTGTATATCACTTACATTCCGATGCGGCGCGGGTTCTTGTATTTGGTGGCAATCATGGACTGGTACAGCCGCAAGGTTTTGAGCTGGCGCTTGTCAAACAGCATGGAGGCTGACTTTTGTGTCGAAGCCCTGAAAGATGCCGTGGCCAAATACGGCAAGCCCGAGATCATGAACAGCGATCAAGGCAGCCAGTTCACCGGCTTTGAATGGATACAGGCGCTGAAAGATGCCGACATCAAGATATCCATGCCTCTCGGCGATTTTACAAATCACCTGCCGGTAATAGACGGCAAAGGTCGCTGGGTTGATAACCGGATGATCGAACGACTTTGGCGGTCCCTGAAATATGAATGCATATACCTCAATGCATTTGAAACTGGGTCGCTGGCGCGCTCCGGGATCCGGAAGTGGCTGGCGTATTACAACGCTGAACGCCCGCATTCCACCCTCGGAATATTGACGCCAAATGAAGCCTATGACAGAAAAACAGAACCAATGAGACTGGCAGCCTGAATGAAACCATGATCCATCTTAAACTGGCTGCAAACTGRTCGAAAATGTAGGACCACCTCTATCCTCTGCATTAATGAACGAGGTTCRGAGCGTGCCTGGCGCATCGTTGGAATTTCTTAGATGGGCATCAATAATCTAAGGAGCCACCCCTTCCCCCCTCACGCGACTCTCCAGAACCTGTACCTTTCCTGGCCGGTGATTTCGCGCACCGGCCCGCAGTTGGTCAACAGGCTCAGGTTGCGTTGCACCGCTGCCCGACTGGCCCCGGTGAGGGTCTCGGCAGTCTGCGCCGACAGGGCCGGGGTTTTAATCGGGGCGCTGATCAGTGCAGCGGAGGTCTTGCCCGACAGATCCGCCGTGTCCGCAATTGCCTGTTGCCGCCAATCCGCCAGCCGGTCCAGTTCCAGCTGCGCCGCGCGGGCGGAATTTGTCACACCTTTATACCAAAGATCCAGTTTGCGCTCAGCCGCCCCCCGGTCATCAACCCCTGCACCCCGGCCAGCGCCAGTGGCAGGAACGGCAGGTTGGTTTGATCTGCCGCACCGATTTTGGCGGCAATCACGCTCGGTTCTATCACCCCTTCAAAACCCGACAGGCCAAGACTGCGCCACAGGTGATAGGCAAATGCGGCGCGGGTGATTGGGTGCAGGTCACCGCCCTGCACTGCGGCGCGCCAGTTCTGCGACAAGGCGCGGAATTCTTCACCCACAGGCCGTTGGCCAAACCCTGAAATCTTTCGCAGAACTGGGTAGTGCCTTACTGGAAGCCCAAGGGGACAAAGCTGAGCTGGAACCTGCAATCTCCGACAATTTAGGCTGGGAAGACTTGCAAAAGCTGGTAGCGACGGCCGCGCGGTCGACGGATACAATGTTCGCTGATCCTCTCACACATGCTAGACAAGGATATAACCGTTTTTGTCATTGAACCGCCCCGGGTTTACCGGAGAGTGTTTCGTTCAAATCTTAGGCTACTTTATCAAGGTTGTTCAGGTTTTCATAGAATGCCTCCTCCGCTTCTTGTGGCGTGACATAACCGATGGCGCTGTGCAGGCGTTCGGTGTTGTACCAGTTGACCCATTTCAGGGTTTCCCATTCGACCTGACCCACGGTTTTCCATGGGCCGAGGAAGTTGATAACTTCGGTTTTGATACCGTTGACCGGCAGGGCATGCAGGCATGCCCGAGAGGGGGGCCAATCGTGCTTTCGGCCAACGCATTATCGTATGAATCGCCGACGCTGCCAACGGAAGGGTCGATCCCGGATTCAGCCAATCGTTCCGTGTATTTTATGGCTAGATATTGCGAACCGCGATCCGAATGATGGATCAAATTATCAGCTTCGGAAGGGCAGCGTTGGCATATGGCTTGGTTTAAAGCATCTATTACCCGGCAGGCGATTGCGCAGCAATCTGCCGAGAGGGCAGCACAAAGCTGGTTGTCATCGAGGTTGATACCCGCCAGCCGACGATCTTGCGGGCGAAGACATCGATCACGAAAGCCACATAAACCATGCCCTGCCAGCTTGAGACGTAAGTGAAGTCAGACACCCAGAGTCGGTTTGGCATTGGCGCAAAGAACTCCCGATTAACCTTATCATCCGGGCATGGCTGTGCTGCGTCAGGATTGGTCGTGATAACCTTTCCACCCCGTACAACGCTCTGTATTTCCAAGGCTTTCATCAGGCGTTCTACAGTGCAGCGAGCTATATCTTTTCCCTCGCGTCGCAAAGCATGCCAGATTTTGCGGGCACCGTAGCGCTTGCCGCTTGCCTTATAAACGCGTTTGATTTCCTCGCGATCAGTTACATCACGTTTGGCTCGCTCAGATGCCAATTCAGGATCGCGCAATATCGCTGCTCGCGAATAATATGTTGCCGGTGCAATCGGCAAAACCCCCCTCTCGGGCATTGCTTCACAATACCCTGCCGGGCAGCGTGCAGAGCCTCGCTATCGTTGGTCGTTTGCTTGGACATACCAATCCGCTCACAACACAACGCTATGCTCACCTGGCCGACGATCCTTTGAGGGAAGCGGCTGAAATCATGGCGAAATTGATGAAGTGATCATTAGGTGTTTAGTCCCAGCTTGTGGTGGGTTGGATTTATTGTGAACTGTCAAACCTGTGAGTTTTCTTGGAGATGTTCGATCAATATTTGACATAGATTCATGGGGTCGAACGGCTTGGTAATTACTGCAACCGCGCCCTTTTTGATCAAACCCTCGGCAAAATTTTGTTCCGCCTTTGCAGACATAAATATTGCAGGTATATCTTTCAGAGTAGAGTTTTCCTTCAATTTCATCCAAGTTTCTTCACCTGTCATTCCTGGCATCATCATGTCGAGCAGAAAGAGATCGGGTTTGAAACTCTTAACTTTTTCCAGTGCTTCTTCGCCGGAACTACATTGTTCAACTACAAAATCCGGGTTTAATGACAATGCCAGACTTGCAATGAGGCGAATATCGTCATCATCGTCGACATGTAGTATTCTTATTTTGTCGTCCATTTTTGCCTCACTAAGTTTGCTAAAACTGTTCGTATCTGCGACATATTTCTATTTTGAGCAGTTACCAATCCAAAACTTTATCCTACTATTAGGCCGCAATTTTGGAACTGGTGAGCATTTCATCACTCGATCCAAGCTCTGGTTTTGGTATGTCAAAATAAAAGGTTGTTCCTTCACCAACTACGCTTACCAGACCAATTCGACCTGAATGCCGCTCTACAATTTTCTTTGAAATTGTAAGACCCAACCCAGTTCCCGCCCGATACTTCCCGTCGGCTGGTTTTAACTGAGCAAAACTGTTGAAAACTTTGTCCTGGCTTTCAAGCGGGATGCCTGGACCCTTGTCGGTCACGGAAATTCTCCAGAAACTTGTCTTTTCGACTAACTCGACGCAAATATCCCCTCCCCTTGGCGAAAACTTTGCGGCATTGGACATTAGATTCGACATTACCTGCATCAAATGGCTCGAACTACCCAAAACAACAGCAATAGGCGGCACATTCTTAACTGAAAAACTAACGCCATGTTCGTCTCCGTAACCCTTATTCATTTCAACGGCGCTGTTAACAAGACTTACCAGGCTGGTAGGTTTGAGTGTGAAATTCATCTTTCCGGCTTCAAATTTTTCGAGATCCAAAATGCTATTGAGAACTTCGAGCATTCTCTCAGAATTTCGCTCGGCAATATCGACCACCGAGCCAATTTTATTCTCGAGATCACCAACGGCACCCGACTTCAACAACTTCAGAGATCCAATAATTGAAGTTAAAGGAGTGCGAAGTTCATGACTAACGTAAGAAACGCTCTTAAGTTTTTCAGATTCAATTTYCTTCCGCTCAGAAATGTCTCTGCTAACCGAAACGAACACTGGTGTTTCATCCGGAAGAGTGTGCAGTCGTGTGACAATCTCAACGAATTCCGAACCCTGCCAAACTTGCGCTGTGGCAGTTTGTTTTTCGCCATCAAGTATCGGTTGAATGTGCGCAGCAAACAGCGCCTTATCAAATTTACTGTCAGTTTCATGTACGTACTTGCTGGTTGCTTCCCCATCGGACCAGCCAGATTTTTCTAACGCGATATCGTTCATGAACAGGATTTTCTGAGTGTCCACAGTGTAAATATAAACCGCATCTTGAAACTTTTTCAAAAGAGCCGTCAGGTATTTTTCGGCATCTGACCTTCGTAATTCGGTGACATCGGTCCGCATGGAGACATTTTTAATGTGATTTCCATCTTCGTCGAAATACGGCACTATAGTGCTCAGCGTTGTTACAACTTTCCCCGACTTCGTGCGCAATCTTTGTTCACCCGAATAGGTCTGCCCGCCGGACAAAAYATCCAAAACTTTCAAATAGTTTTTGTCATGACGATCATCTTCGTAGAGGATGTCTATTTTTTTCCCCAGAATTTCTTCACGGTCGTATTCAAAAAGTTGCTCGAAACTTTTACTAATGTCCAGGATTTTTCCGTCCGGGTTGGTTTCGCACGCAACTGTATGGTCGTGTATTGCCCGAGAATTGACTTCGATGTCTTTCATTTGCTCGCGCAGCAGTTTTTCCTGCAATATAATAATTTGGTCGCGACGATGAAGCGCAAGGGAAAGTGCGGCCATCAACATAATCAGAGACGCAATTGTAGCGTTATACATCTTTTCGCTTATCAGATTGTACGCAGCACCATCAAGAAAAGCGGTAATTGCAGGTCTAAATRCAGGCGATACCGTTAGTATCAGAGTCAGACCAATCAACAAAAGTGAGACCGTAGCTATTCGATGAGTTTCAACTATATATTTCATCCGAGTTCCCCAAAAATGAAGTGACGAAGCGGCAACTGGTACTMAACAAAACTTAACATTGTATGCGTTAGGGGAATGTTTGGCGTTGCAAGGTGGTTATTGTCTGGCACGATAGTGAAATATTTTAGGCAGGTTTTTCTATGAACATATTCCAAATTCGACAGATGGAGCGACGAATAATGAACCCTTTGTTCTTGTGGAAAATAATCCAAAATTCTTTATCTGGGCGTGCTTGTAGTAGGGGAAATTTGCGGATTTCCAGTTCGGCGAATGAGAGCTTGACGCAAAAACCACAAGAATATTACTTTCCAATAAAAAACATTAAGTTCTATGAAATCAACGCCTAAGCTAAGGGGACCAAGTATAATACCGCATATTTGTCACACATTGTTTCGATTTTCTGTATAGTGAACAATAACGATGTATATTGTCACTGGTATCGTGGTTTAGATTTTGACTAAACTGTCAGTTGCATTGGTGACTGTGGTTTAAACTGGAAAGGGTCTATTTTCACCTCACAGGAAGTGAGGCGAGATAGGAGATTACTATGAATATTCTGGCGGTTGACGATGATGATCTGATGCTTGAATTATTGGTCGCGGCCCTCGCAGAAACCGGGCATCACAACGTAATGCCTGTGAACTCTCCGATTAGCGCACTGGACTTAATAGATGCGCTAAGTGACGAAAATGATGACTTGGATAGGGCGAGCTTTGACTGCATTTTGCTGGATATACAGATGCCGGAAATGGATGGCATTGAACTTTGCCGCAGGATTCGCTCAAAATCTGCGTATAGGAACACTCCTATTCTAATGATAACTTCGATGACAGATCGCAGTTTTATTGATCGCGCATTTGAAGCCGGCGCAACTGACTATGTCACCAAACCATTTGACCAGTTTGAACTTGCGGCTCGTATCCGTATGGCGAAAACTTTGGTAACAGAACAGCGAAAAGCATTTCAATCTTTTTTCGTTGCTTCAGCAATGTACACTGGGCTTTCTGATAAAAAACAAGCTATTTTCGAGTCCCCCCTATCTATTGAAGGTGTTCCAAAAGTCGTTGACTATTTGGTGTTGGAAAATTACCTACTGCAACTTTCAAAGAAAAGTGTTCATCGAACAGTTGCTATTGCATTCAGTATTAAAGAGGCCAAGGACGCCTTCGAGTTACTCGATGAAGAAGAATATTATGGATTGCTCCTGGATGTCGCAAAGGTATTAGCGTCTAGTCTGGGCGAAACAAAATTTTTAATTTCCTATTTTGGAAGCGGATTTTTTGTTTGTGTGACCGACAAGTCAAATTACGGAAGTATTCGGTCGTTAGAGGTTTCCAAACATGTAATGAAAAAATCATACAAGAAATTGCGCCCAACGGTAGTTGTTGGGGATCCAATTGATAGCCCTATTACGCAATCTGATGACGTTCATTCTCTGGTTTTGGATGCGATCAGCTCCGTCGCACAAAAATCTATGCATGAAGACAAATTTCCGATGGCAATAAAGCAGCTTCAGCCAAAAGCGGCTAAATACAATATTGGACTGCGGGATTAAATTGGCGAATGAGCCCGAAACGAGCAAGTTGTCGTCGACGTTGGCGACCATCGGCATTCGTTTTTTGCAGCGATTAGAAGGGCAAGTATTAGAAATAGAAGCTCATACGAAGAACATCTCGGACTTACAAAATTCAAATGTCGCATTGAAAAAAATAGGAGAGATAACACACCAAATATCAGGGCTTGCTAAACCCGTTGGCTATCCAGATTTAGGAGAACGGGCTGCACGACTGGATTCTCGTATTCATTTATTTTTGAATGGAAATCCAGACGCTCGCAAAATTGAAAACCTAATTTCTGAATCCAAAAGCTTTGTTCACTGCTGTCTTAAAATAGTAAAGACTTAGAAAAATTGGATATTGGGCCGATCCGATCAATTATGTTGTGTAAATAGTACACTTGTTTGGGGCACACCCCTGAGTTGACATAARTCATGTGCAAACGCCCCAAGGCATCCTACCTATAAGTTGCAATGGTATTTTTCATACCCGTTTGGGGAAACCTGGAATRGAAAATACAAAGTAGAGAAGACCGTAGTTTTAATTARTTTTTCCAGTCTTTTAACAGCTTTTGGAGCAGCTATGCTTAAATTTCTTATTAAGCCACAGCAAATATATACAGTTCGATCAGTGCAAAACATGACCGAACGATTTTCTCGCCAAGTAGTCTGCAACCGCTTCGACAGTAAACTGACGAAATTGAGAGGGGCAATTCATTGACCCGCACTGCAAGAAATGCCAGTGGCGAACTCGCGTCTCGGCTAACAACAAATTATTCTCCTGTCTCTGCAACTGAAAAAAAGCGCCGCGAATTTGAATTTCAATTTCTCGCATTAGACGATTATACAATTGTAAGCGTTGCCAATGTGGCTGGAAATATAACCTATGTGAACAATAATTTTGTAGAAATCAGTGGTTATCCTGAAGAAGAGTTGTTGGGTAATAATCATCGGTTGCTGAAATCTGACGAACATTCCCCAGAATTTTTCGATAATTTGTGGAGCACTATTTCTAGCGGAAAAGTTTGGACGGGAGAGATTAAAAACTTAAAAAAATCCAAAGACCACTATTGGGTGAGAGCTACAATTATTCCGATTCTGAACGACCGCGGGAATCCGGCGCAATACATATCGATAAGAACCGACATTACTGAAGCGAAAACAAAAGAAGCCCAGATACGCCTCTTCAAAACAACCCTCGACCTGACACAGGACGAAGTTTACATGTTTTGGCCCGAGACGCTAAAGTTCTTTTTTGTCAACAAAGCTGTCAGCAGGAAGCTCGGTTACTCAGAAAGCGAGCTTCTCAAGATTGGTCCGTTAGATATAATGCCAAATATTGACGAAGATCAATTTCGCGAATTAATAGCACCTCTTCTGGACCACACCGAAAAACTGGTTGAGTTTCAAACTGATCACCGACACAAAGACGGGTCAATTGTTCCCGTTGAAATTAGCTTACAACTGATTGAGCAACCTGGTGAAAGCCCACATTTTCTCGCTGTGGCAAGAGATATTGGTGAAAAAAGAGCAAGCAAACTGCAAATTAGTCAGTTCAAAGCAACCCTCGATAAGATTGTAGACCCGGTATATATGTTTTGGCCGGACTCGTTAAAGTTTTTCTATGTAAATCAGGCCGCTAAAAACCTGTCCGGACATAGCCTAAAACAATATTTGCAAATGTCTCTAAAAGATATGGACCCAACCTTCAATTTARAAATATTCAGAGCGCGATGCAAACCTCTTGTTTTTGGTACAGTAAACTCCATTACCTACGAGACAGAACACCTTAATAGCAAAGGTGAACTTGTTCCGTTTGAAGTTCTACTTCAAATTATCGAACCCGAAGGCGATAAGCCGCGATTTGTAGCAATTACTCGAAATATCAGTGAGCGCAGGGAAGTTGAAAGAGCTAAGTCGGAGTTTCTATCAACAGTCAGCCATGAGTTGAGAACGCCACTGACTTCGATCAAAGGAGCAGTGGGTTTGGTCGCCGCAGGAATAACGGGAGAGATTCCGAAAAAAGCAGTCGAGATGTTAAAGTTAGCAAACAAAAACAGTGACCGGCTGGAGAGAATTATCAACGATATGCTAGACGTCGAATTGGCTAAGGCTGGGAATTTAGATCTGCAGATGGAACCAATGGACCTATTGGCGCTAGTCAATGAAGCTATCGACATAAACAAGGGAATTGGCAAAGAATATGAAGTGACTTTCCGCGGTCCAATTACTGACTCAGTTGCGATGATAGAAGGTGACAAAAAGCGTCTGCTGCAAGTTATGACAAACCTGATGTCGAACGCTGCGAAATTTTCCAAAATTGGTGCAATCGTCGAGATCGACATTTCTCGAACCCCCGATAGGTTGCTCGTAACTGTCAGAGATTTTGGAGTAGGTATACCAGATGCAAAAAAGGACAGAATATTTGAAGAATTTGGCCAAGTTGACTCATCTGACAATCGTCGAAGAGGCGGTGCAGGACTTGGCTTAAGTATCTGTAAATCAATAATCGAAAGTCACGGCGGTTCAATTCACTTTGAAAGTAAAGTAGGCGTTGGAACAACATTCTTCTTTGATCTCCAAGAATCGGAAATCTTCTCCACTTAGCCACTTGTTCTACCAGCTAATCTAAACCAAAATTGGAGCATCAAAATTGAGTATCTTAAAACAAACAGAGCACCAAGATCCCGTAGCCTAGTCGAGGCACTTTTAAATGGGGTGGCATCAATCAAAACAGACGAAGTTTTACAGCGTTGCGCAAAAATCAATGTTTAATTAGTTGCACAAATCGAACGTTAAGCAGATTGTTTCTATATTGGTTGTGTGTGTATTCTCTTTTCAGCGCTACGCGTCGTATTAATAAATTTGGATTTCACCAACGCTGAATCTGGAGTTTTACAGGTATGAAGATTTTGGTTGTTGACGATGATTTTGTTTCTCGGTCCATAATAAAAGATGGGTTGGAACTCTCTGGATATTCGGATGTAATTTTGGCGGATTCTGGTATGGAAGCGCTAACAATTCTTGATGAAGATGATGTTCCGTTTGATTGCCTAATGCTTGATATTCAAATGCCAGGGATTGATGGTATCGAACTTTGTAGCAAAATTCGAGATATTCCGATCTATAAAGAAACTCCGATTATTATGGTAACGGCTCTTCATGAAAAGTCATATGTTGAAGCCGCACTGTTGGTAGGTGCAACTGATTACATTACGAAACCATTCGAAGTGCTGGACTTGGTGGCCCGCGTCGGGTCTGCCCAAAAACTTTCAGAACAATATAAAATTGTCGCGGAGAAAAATGAATCTATTTCGGAACTGACGAATTTAATAAAAGCTTTCAATTCTCCTTCCAACGAAATTCCAGTCGTCATCGACACAATCGGATTTGTAGAACCCTCGATATTTGAAACAAATCTTCAACAAACTCGGCATGCTGTTTTAATGCATTCTGCTTTAGAGAGTTTTAGAATAGAAAACTTCGACGAAATATCTTCAGATCTGAATGATATACACCTTTTCCAGCTGATTTCGGATGTTGCTAATATTGTTTCCGAATTTCAGTCTCATGACCGTAGAGTTTATAGCTATTTTGGGCATGGACAATATGTGTGTCTGCTTACTGATAGGCWCCTTGRRAATAAATTAACATCTGAGGRCGAAAAGTTAATTCAAGAAAAACTTAATCGAATGACAATGGATGCATTGGACAGACCAAAAYTATTTGTGACACTGAYTTTTGGAAAYACCATCAATTTTAACCAAATATCGGCAGAACGCCCCGTTGAGATTCTTCATTCGATTATTGGGAACGTGGACAGCCAACCAGCAATGCTTACAACTAAAATTAATCTAGCGAAAAGCGACCCACAAATTACACCCCAAATGGAACTTGAATTGCGAATGAAGCGAATGGTTCCGCAGTATTTGGCGGTTCTAAATAGGTATTTGGCACGACTAGAAGCTCTTAGTGAAAGCCTAGTTGGAGAAAAAAGCAGTATTGAAGAAATCAAAGAGATTATGGGCATCGCTCACAAAATTTCCGGTGTCGCACCAACTTTAGGGTTTGGAAAACTCGGGAAACTTGCCGCCGATACTGAGAAATTATCGAACAACCCTACTAGTCCAATTAATTTAATACAGCGAGATCTCGGCATATCTACATCAGTAAACGAATTGCTTGACGAGATTGAAGAAACCATCGTCAACAGCCTAAGCGAATAGTATCCGTCGTCAGAGTTTGCTACATTTCCTTGCAGCACGCTTCAACCTTTTGTCATAGTCAACATTCGCGTTGAGAAGGACTCTGTTTTTCTTCATACACAATGCGACTTTGTCTGACTGTGCCACGATGCTGTCTCCTGTAGTAATAAGCACCGATATTGCCAGACCCATTAAACCTGCAGTCAGAACAACAACATCGACCGTTACCGCAGCGGATTCGTTGCCAATAAATGTTCGCGCGGCCTCATTTTTATGTACTTTTAGTGGTATAATCACCCCGCTCTCTTGGAACAGCCCGGCAGATTCTGGGCACATGTGCGAATATAGACGGCTGAAAAATCGTCGAAAGATATTTGTATTTGGCTTGTTACTTTCCATTGCTTTTTTCCTCAGTTTCTCGATGAAACAGTATTTGTCGACGTGTATTCCGGACGACCCCCTTTTACGGCATCGCTAACTCGATATAATCAGGGACATCAAACTTACTCCGATCGATGGAACTACAATCAGTAACATTATTAGAATAATCTGACTGCTCGTTGCTGCGTCCTTGCCTTGGATGAAATCGGCTACGTTATCTCTTGGGTTCAATTTCATGGTCTGCATCCCGTTTTCGCCAGCAATTCCAAAACTTTGACTACTAGGCTTGCATTGTAAATAATATGCAATTGTGACATCTATTAGGCCAATTTTGGAAACAATAAGTTACGGGCGTCAAACTGAGTGATATACCCACAAAATCATTATTCGCCACCGCATTCACTTTGGGCTGGCAAAACTGTGCGGTGGTAGCATTCGCGACAGAGCAAGCATTTTCTTTAGCAGTTCCAAAACCGGCGCGAGACGCGCTTTGAACCGGATCGATGAATTTTGGAAGATGCGGAAACGCCGATCAAAAATATTCTTCGCCCCGGCAAAAACACCATTTGGAAATCTGAAGCCGTACAAAATAGCCACCAAGACTCTGGCCAACAATATTCACACGATTCTTTTTGCTTTCTGGATGTCCAAACGTTGTGGCATACTGTATTTAGTTCACCAAAAAAATGAGAGTAGAGCTGTGAAGATACTTGCTGTAGATGATGACCCCCTTATATTGCAATTGCTAAGGAAAATGCTTGGTCTGTCCGGCTTCGGCGACGTGGCGTTGGCGGAAAGTGCTGTGGAAGCGGCTCAGCTTATTGCACGGGCCGATCCTCCTTTTGAGTGTTTTCTTTTTGATATGAGAATGCCTGAAATTGAGGGCGATGATCTTTGTTATTGGGTGCGTCACCTTCCCAGCCATGCCTCGACGCCGATCGTCATGGTGACTGCACTTGCCAGCAAAGCCGACGTTGATCGTGCTTTCGCTGCGGGTGCGTCTGACTATATTACCAAACCGATCGATCTTGCCGATCTGGACTCGCGCCTCAGAAATATAAAGAAAAAGCGTGCCGAACGTGGTTTCCAGCCACCAAAAAGCATATCCCTTCTTGGCGAAAATCGAGACGGCATTGATCGGGTCGATTTCAACTCACCAATGCAAGTAGGCGCAATACCCGGTGAGATAAGCATTCAGTCACTGGAAAACTATTTAAACCAGATTTCCCAAACTGGCCCACACAATATTTATGCGTTCGCATTTGCGGTTCAGGATGCGGCAAAGTTGCATTTCATTAGCTCGCGGGACGAATTTACGGGTATTCTACAAGCGACTGGTAAATCAATCTCAAAACAACTGAACGCACCCGGATTTTTTCTTTCTTACACTGGAGGAGGTACCTTTGCCGGCGTCATTCAGGCGACTGAAGCCGATGTAATTGGGTGGGAAACAATCGAACTAAGCATTCAAGAGTCATTGAGGTTTACAAAAATTCCCGCGATTAGTGGGGCTCCAATGAATGTGGTTCCATACGCGGGAATGCCGCGAAGGCTCAGCGCTCGGTCTGGCGAAAAGATAATTAGAACATTGTATCACGTTATCATCGAAGCCGAAGAGCGTGGGAATCCGCTTAAAGATGTTGCATAAGTGTAAAGTGCAATTTTTTTCAGACATCCTATTCACCGATTATTGAATAAATTCTAGAACTGAAGGCACCTTGCCACGCAAGAAATAAGTCAGGAAAACACTATGACACGTCTACCTTACACCTAAGAATTGGATTTTGTATCTGACTTTTTGAAACGCTCTAGATCCGCTACAAGAGCGTAAAGCTTTTGGCAGCACCAGTCTAAATGCTCTCAGAGTTACCTTTGTCAAAATATTATTCCAGAATCTGGTAATTCAACGCTGTTGAAGGATATTTGGCATACTCCGGACCACATTTCTATAGCGTGACCACACCTTTCCCATCCTACCCTATACTTATCAATGACTTACGCCGTGCGTTGGTCACGCCTTTATTCGCCTTGTCCACATACTTTGCGCTCGTCGAACGCCACCTTTGCAACCAGCAACGGGCCGTACTCACTCGGCTTGGTGAGAAGCAAAGAGGCATCTGATGAGCAAGATGACACAAGAGCAATTGGCGGATCGCTGGCACATGTCACCGCGCACGCTGGAGCAATGGCGTTGGCTGGGTAAGGGGCCAATATTCCTCAAGATTGGTGCGCGGGTTCTTTACCGGGAAGAAGACGTTGACGCATACGAGGCCGCGCAACTGTGCCAGAACACCTCTGGCCCGCTGCCGCCGGAGCCGGTCTGATGGCCCGAACACCCGCACCAAACCGGATCAAGACGCACCGCATCTACACGGTCTGGGAGGCGGCTGAGGCGCTCGGCAAACACCGCCAGACGATAATCCGCTGGATCAAGGAAAAAGGTCTGATCGCTGACACCAGTCAAAGGCCCTGGCTGATCAAAGGCAGCGACCTGAAGAGTTTTCTGGGTCACCGCCGCCAAAAGGTTAAATGCAAACTTGCCCTGCATCACCTCTATTGCCTGGGCTGCAAGGCCCCACAGGAACCGGCCGGTAAATTCGCGGACTATACGCAGTTAACGTCCTGCACTGGCATGTTGACAGCGCTCTGCCCGGTCTGCGAGCTATTGTCAAATCTGGTGTTTGAGATTTTCTGGTCATGCCGCGACCTGATTGTTTGTGTTGGTTTCTATTCCGTCGGTGAACTTGACACCTGTGATGACTTTGGCGAGATAATTGAAGCCGCGTAGCTTGCGCCAGTTTTCTTCGGCGCATTGTCCCAGCTTGAACATCATGTGCAGCATGCCATCGCGCGACAGGCAGCCTTTTGAGCGTTTAGTGCGGTGACGGATCGTGGCGAAGGCTGACTCGATGGGGTTGCTGGTGCGGATGCTCTGCCAATGCTGCGCGGGGAAATCAAAGAATGCCATCAACTCCTCGCGGTCTTTTTGCAGGCACAATGTTGCCTTGGGATATTTGGCCTCGTAGGTTTCGATAAACAAATCAAACGCCTTGCCTGCATCCATTCGGGTCTCGGCCTGCCAAATGTCGTGCAGAGCTTTCTTGGCTTTTGGCTGGGATAATTTTGGCAGGCAGTTCAATACATTCATGGTTTTGTGCTGCCAGCATCTTTGCTGTCGGGTCCGGGGAAACACCTCCTCCAGCGCGGCCCAGAACCCCATAGCACCGTCTCCGATAGCTAGTTTTGGTGCGTTCATACCTCGGCTTTTCAAGTTAAGCAGCACTTCCTTCCAGCTTTGCTTGGACTCGCGCACCCCACCTTCAATCGCCAGAAAATGCTTTTCGCCATGGGCATTTACGCCAATGATAACAAGGGCGCACAGCTTGTCCTGCTCACCCCGCAGGCCGCTGTAGACGCCGTCAGCCCAGATATAAACCCAAGGCTCTTTGTCCAGCCGCTCGTCTCGCCAGCCGTCATATTCTTTGGCCCAGCCCCGTTTCAAGCGGGATACTGTGTTTGCAGATAATCCTTTGGCGTTCGGCCCGAGAAGAACTTTCAGAGCAGCTCCCATCTCGCCGCTGGAAACGCCTTTGAGGTATAGCCATGGCAAGGCGGATTCCAGCGCCCTGGTTTTGCGCACGTAAGGCGGTACCAGGGCGGAGCGGAACGTCACCGGTGTGCCGTTTTTCGATCGAACCTTGGGAATACGTACACTCACCGGGCCAATGCCCGTTTGAACAGGACGGGCCGGATGATGGCCATTACGGACAACTGCGGCATGACCCGCTGTCGTGCGCAACGTCGCAAATTGCGCGAGAAAGCCTTCAAGCTCAGCTTCAACCGCAGAGGCTATCAATTGTTGCGCTCCTGTTCTCAGCAAATCCGTCAGCGCGTCTGACGGCGCATCTCGACTGGTAAAGTCAACAATGTTACTCGTATCCATGGTGGTGTATCTCCTGTCGTTGGTTTGCTGTGTTGCAACACAAATCAACCAGATACGCCGCCAACCTTCAAATCCTCAAACACCAGATTCAGTCATAACTCCCGGTCTGCGGCTGCATCATAAACAAGGTGATACGGCGTGCTGATCTGGAGGCGATCCGGGCCAATATAGAGGTCACAGTTCAGCAGGCGGACCCAAGAATAGTGTCCCGTGAACACGCCCCCTTAAATGTAACCTTCAGCAATGAGGAACAGACCCATGTCAAAGCGCACATCAGATAACCTGCGCATCAAGCGCAAATACCTGGTCTGGCTTAAGGATGCCAAGGGGTTGTCAGAAGCCTCGATCGACAAAGCCGCAGCTGCAATCTCAACCTATGAGCGGTATCACAAAGGCAAGGATTTTCGTGTATTTCACTCTGAGCGTGCCCGCAGTTTCAAGCGACACCTTTCCAACAAGTTGAATGAGCGCACTGGTGCCAAACTTACAGCAGCATCAGCCAACGGCGTGCTGCGAGAAGTTAAGGCATTTTTCCTCTGGCTTGCAGATCAGAGCGGCTACAAATCAAAAGTCACCCATTCCGATGCGGACTATCTTTCACCCGATCGCAAATCCGACAAAGCGCGGCGCAGTTCGTGCTGGAAGCCCCATCCGTCACCCGACCAGGTTCGCCATCTGCTGCAGTCAATGCCAACAGAGACTACGCTGCAGCGACGCGACCGCGCCCTCATTGCATTTCTGTTCCTCACAAGCTCTCGCGAAGGAGCAGCGATTACGCTGCGGATCGGGCATGTGGACCTTGCAAACGCCTGCGTTCATTTTGACGCCAAGTCAGTGAACACCAAATTCGGTAAAAGTTACATGACTGCATTTTTTCCAATTGGCGAAGATGTTGAGCGGATCGTTCGAAGCTGGATTTCAGAGTTGAAGACCAAACACCTGTTTTCAGAAAGCGATGGTGCATTCAATCGATCATCGCAACATCTCGGCTAATCTATAGGCTGGAGTTTTAAAGCCAAGTGTTTTCCTGGGGCG
>NVTR01000056.1 GCA_002732955.1 Marinosulfonomonas sp. | reverse complement strand
AACGACACACACACACACACACACACACGTACCTTGGTGAGGTCCTGCGTGGTGACGGTGCTGCTGGGGCGCGCGGCCATCCTGGGCCTGAACCGCTATCTTGAGACCCGCAAAAAGTCGCTCGATGTCGGTTCGCTTGAGGATGTTATTGCCTTTAATACCAACAACGCGACGGATGTCATGCCGTGGTTCCGGCAGGAAATTCTGGAAAAGTCGCAACTGACTGACGGCATCAAAAGCGACGCCTATCTTCAGGCGCTGACCACCTGCAAAACCCTTAGCCGCGATGAGGGTATCGACAGGTTGATAAATACCAACCAGTTGGATGCGATCATCGCGCCAACCACCTGTACGCCCTGGCTGATCGACTGGATAAACGGTGACAACCGTAATGGTGGAAGCGCATGTCCTGCGGCAGTTGCCGGGTATCCAAGCATCACAATTCCAGCCGGGTACGTGCAGGGGTTGCCCGTGGGCCTGTCGTTTTTTTCCACCCGCTGGAAGGATGCCGGATTGTTGAATATCGCCTATGCCTATGAGCAAAAGAGTCAGCGCCGGGTTGCGCCATCGATCTGAGCCTTTGCAGCGATCTTTCAGATAATCGCGGATCTCTACCGGGGTCTGGATGCARTTTCGCAATAGCTTGAATATCCACTTTTCCATTTTTTTGACAAACCCTAACCGTTCTTCAAATTGATGTTCGGGCGCGGCCCATTCGAAGACCGCGTCGAGTTAGGTTGGAAAAGCCCTGTCGCCTTCGAACGAAAGKTGGCTTAAACGAGCRCCGGGGCCGCACTAAAGCGGGACAGGACCAGTATCGATGTGAGCCACGAAACGGATCGGCCAACCACATAACATCGCTGTCAGAAGTGCACGACGGCCGTCCCAAAGCAAAGCCGCAATTCTTTGAGATCGCGTTGCATTCAGTCAAATCAATAAATCATGGTAGTCTGCCCATAGCTCCCGAATTGTCTGGTGCGAAATCGACACGATCAGCGGGGTAATAATTATTACCTGAGCGATAATCATAGCCGTAGGTGTGAAAAGCAGTCCGATCACCCCAAAAGGACCTGAACGAGACAAAAGAACATAGACGATCTAGCCAACGACAACAGGCGGAAGGCCCATTAGCGCATTCAATACTGCTATCGTGTGCGCCGATTTCTGAAGCGGTTGACCGCGATCCAAGCGCCCAGAGGCAGGCCGAAAATTGACGCAATTGTCACTGCCGACAGAGTAACTCGCAGTGACATAGAAATGATTTCCAGAAGATCCCGGTCCAGCGAAACCWTTDKTKDYDHYSYWYCNNSMWRNNNCSNMTSWSKGAWWWCAKWYMWKYWTYSMWSKSTGMGSKWRAGRTCMGNRWKNRRMVKKKSBKNGMKTKMSRSTKMCGCAYCTTGTCAAACTGCTCAATCTGAACTTTCCGCTGGAAATTGATATTCAGCAATCAGTCGAGCCTGATAAGCGCCAAAATGGAGGTGTTAATGTAGAATTTCTGAACAACATCACACCCGCCRATGTTGTAAGGGGAAATTCGGTTGTGAAGGCCTGGGCGGTTAYATAGCGTATGAGCGATTATAACCTTCTCGCCATTTCAAAACCAGTCCCGAGATCATCCGCTTGGCGGCGGTRGATCAGAAAGGCGGGAGCGAACTATGAATCGCTTCTGATAGATGCGAAGTTTGCAGAATTTTACCTCTGTCTATGCCTYGATCCACAACATTTCAACCGGGAGAGTCACCTCTGCTCACGTGATAATTCCAAACCGAACAGTACCGCTGATTTCACCGAGTGGTGTCAACTTTGTTCCGAATATATTCGCGGCAATCGCTGAAAACTRAGACTAATTCGCATTCGTCTGACAGAACCCGGGATTGCCTTCATCTGCTGCTTTGTTTATTCGCAGCAAGTTTAGTATCAACAATCCGAACAATTTCCAGGATCTCTGGATTGTGCATACCCAAAGATTCTGCGGTCAAYTTAATAAGCTTGTCGACRCGCTCAATGTTGGTCGCACCGGAAAACACGGCGCGCGCTGCCGATGAGGGCTTTGACAGGTTTTCGGCTGCTGCGGCGTATTTTGAGAATGGGACCATATCGGCCTCGTCCGCGCCAAGGCCCACAACCAACTGGTTCACAAAATCATATATTTCTTGCGATTTGCCAATGTCACCATGAACGGAKTCCCGGATCGACTGCGGTCCGTCTGGCGTTATGCAACGGTAGTTTCCTGTGGCAAGCATCGCCCATTTTGCGAAGGGTACGAAGAGCGAGTCAAACACGCGGAGCTTGACGGGTACATCTTTGCCGTCGACCCGATAGGCGTCAACACCGGCGGCCAGTTCTTCAAGCATTGCATCCAATTTTGGCTCATGAAACTTCGAGACTTTGAAGTTAGTTGGCAAACCAACATGTAGTATATTTGGTTCTTCTTCYGGTGGACGAAAAGCCTGCGGATCAGGTGAGCACAGTGTCACCAGGTTTGGATCAAACTGATCCCAAACTTCCGGGTTCAGGAACGCGTCTCGCAGCTTTGAGCCGTCAAGTGAGGAGATGCGCTTTAGGTAAGGTAATGGCGGCATATTCATGATCGACATACAGGGGGCTTTTGCCGTTGCGATTCGGGAAAGCAAATCTGTAAGCGAAGGATGCGAATACTGAGGCTCCTGCATGGCGAGGCAAACCAGATCATAATCCTTCGGATGTGCGTCCTCGGGCGTCAGGGCGTTGGTTCGACCAGCCAATGACTGAGAGAAAAAACTACGGTGGGTGTCTTCATCACGCAATTTGATGCGCACTTCTGTTCCCTTGGAATTGATAAGAGCCGCCGTTTCTTCACGACAGACCAATGTAACGTCATGTCCGGCCGCAGCAAATTTGGTCCCCAGTAACGAACCATAAGAAGCACCAAGTATCAGGATTTTGTAAGGCATTGAATTATTCCTCATTGTCGACACCATCCCAGCGGCTGCCGAATTCCAAGCTGCCAAGATTGGCATTTTAATGCGTAGTTTGGGTCATTCAATGCAAATATTGCAATACGTATAGGTGCCTTGCGTCAGTTTTGAGACCAAGAGTCACACCCGCCGGGCTTAGAATTTATGAACATCAACCAAGCAAATCGACCAGCGTCTCGCCGAGCTTGGCAGGCGATGGTGAGACGTGAACACCGGCAGACTGCAAGGCTTCAATCTTGTCGTCAGCGCCGCCCTTTCCACCAGAAATCACTGCACCTGCATGGCCCATTGTCCGTCCGGGTGGGGCCGTGCGACCTGCGATAAAGCCAACCGTTGGTTTTGARCGGCCTTTTTTTGCTTCGTCTTTCAGGAACTGGGCTGCGTCTTCTTCTGCTGAGCCCCCGATCTCTCCGATCATAATGATCGACTGGGTTTCCGGGTCGGCAAGGAAAAGTTCCAGCACGTCAATAAATTCAGTTCCCTTTACTGGGTCTCCACCAATGCCCACGGCGGTGGTCTGGCCAAGCCCGGCCACAGTGGTTTGGAATACCGCCTCGTAAGTTAACGTACCAGAGCGCGATAATACGCCAACCGATCCCTTTTTAAAAATGGCCCCCGGCATGATGCCGATCTTACATTCGTCAGGCGTCATCAAGCCGGGGCAGTTGGGGCCGATTAATCGGCAGGGAGAAGCGTCGAGTTTTTCCTTTACGCGCACCATATCCTGAACAGGCACGCCTTCGGTGATGCAGGTGATCAGTTCAATGCCAGCGTCAATCGCTTCTTCGATCGCTGCTGCAGCACCTGCGGGGGGAACGTAAATAACGCTGGCTGTCGCACCTGTAGCCGCTTTTGCTTCGGCCACGCCTGCAAAGATCGGGAGCGTTTCCCCGCTGGTGGCGGTCCATTCTGTACCACCCTTTTTCGGGTGGGTGCCTGCGACCATCAAGGTGCCGTGATAGGCCAGTGCCTGTTCAGTATGAAAAGTGCCGGTTTTGCCGGTCAGGCCCTGCACGATGATTTTGGTGTCTTTGTTGATGAGAATTGACATGCGTTTACCCTTTGACCGCTTTGACGATTTTCTGGGCAGCATCGTCCAGATCATCTGCGGCAATAACGTTCAGACCACTTTGGTTAATGATAGTTTTGCCCTCATTGACCTTCGTGCCTTCCAGGCGAACAACTAAAGGAACCTCCAGTCCGACATCTTTGACGGCCTGTACCACACCTTCGGCAATCACGTCGCAGCGCATGATGCCGCCGAATATGTTAACAAGGATGCCTTTGACGTTTGGATCAGAGGTGATTATTTTAAAGGCGGCRGTCACTTTTTCAGTAGTGGCGCCACCACCGACATCTAGGAAATTTGCGGGTTCGGCRCCATAAAGTTTGATGATGTCCATGGTGGCCATTGCCAGACCTGCACCATTAACCATGCAGCCGATTTCGCCGTCGAGCGCGATGTAGGCGAGGTCATATTTGGAAGCTTCCAGTTCCTTTGCATCTTCTTCGGTTTCATCGCGGAAGACCATCATATCCGGATGCCGAAAAAGGGCATTGTCATCAAAGGATACTTTGGCGTCGAGCACCTGAATGTCGTTCGATTTGGTGACAATCAATGGGTTAATTTCCAACAGGCTCATGTCCTTGCTGGTGAACGCTTCGTAGAGAGAAGAGAATAAATGTTTAGCCTGTTCGCGCGCACCGCCGGTGAGTTCATAAACATCCGCAAGTTTTTCGGCGTCTGAATCTGTTACACCGGCGGACGCAGAAATTCCAATCGTGTGGATTTTTTCTGGTGTCTCTTCGGCTACCGCTTCGATGTCCATGCCACCCTCTGTTGAAGCAACGAAGGATACCTTTCCGGTCTCGCGATCGATGAGGATTGAGAGGTAAAGCTCGCGGTCAATGTCTGCACCATCCTCAATATAAAGCCGGTTAACCTGTTTTCCCGCAGGGCCGGTCTGCTTGGTCACGAGGATCTTACCCAGCATTTCCTGTGCATTGGCCAGTGCTTCATCTTTTGAGAACGAAACCCGGACGCCACCCTTGGCGTCAGCACCTAGTTCTTTGAATTTACCCTTGCCGCGTCCGCCAGCGTGAATCTGACTCTTTACAACCCACACCGGTCCCGGCAATGCGCCGACTGCGGTTTCTGCCTCACCGAGGTTCGTGATGGCGACGCCTTTTGCAACCGGCGCGCCAAAGGTTTTAAGAACCTCTTTGGCTTGGTGTTCATGGATATTCATCAATCTCTCCTTGTAGCGGGTGTCACTTGATCAGTGGCAACATTTCTTTGAACCCATCAGTGCCAGCCCGTCCCAGCCATTCGAAAATCACCATTTCGGTGGTGACAATACTGACCCCGGCGGCGCTCAGGCGAGCCACACAAGCAGCCTCGCTTTCCAGCGTCCGCGACGCTGTAGCATCTGAAACCACAAATACTTCGTAGCCYTCTTCAACAAGACTCGCGGCGGTCTGTACCACGCATATGTGCGCTTCCATCCCCGTCAGAATCGCCTGCCGACGACCGAGTGCTTTGAACGATCTGGCAAAGCCCGAATCCTCCATGCAAGAGAAGTGTATTTTTGGAAATATTTCGGCATCACCCGCAGCCTTTTTGATCTCAGAAACCGTGTTTCCCAGCCCTTTTGGGTATTGTTCAGTCAGGAGAGCCGGGACGTTAGTTTTGCTCGCTGCCAGCAATAGGAGGCGGGTGTTTCGTATGGTGCGGGCAGGGGCGATCATGGCGGGAACAAGTCGTTCCTGCATGTCGATAACAACAAGTGCTGAGTCGAGCGCCCTGATTAACAAGTCTGAAGCTTCCCACGTAAGAATCATCTAGGTATGTGGTATACCACAGAAAATAAATCAATGAATTTATGAGGAAAGCCGCAAAATTAAACAATTGACTGGTTGGGTATTAGGTGTAAGGTATACCACATACCAGCCAATATGGTTGGATTGAAAGCGGTACATCAGGGGAATAATTGAATGGCGATTGGCGCCAAGCTTAGGCCGATATCTGAGAGCTTCACACTGAAGGATCACACCTTTAAGTTGTTGCGCGCTGCCATCCTTGAGATGGATATTTACAGCCCGGATACTGACTTGCGTCTGGATGAGCGAAAGCTGGCAGAGAGCTTAGGTATTTCACGAACTCCGATCCGCGAAGCGTTGGCGCGTCTGGCGCAGGAGGAATTGGTTCATATAGTGCCGCGCAAAGGTGTTTTTGTCTGCCGCAAAACCCGCGAAGAAATCCTAGAGATGGTTGTGACTTGGGCTGCCCTTGAAAGTATGGCGGCGCGATTGGCAACGGTTTATGCTTCTGACTCTGATCTGTTGGCTTTGCGCAAGTTTGCAATGCAACACAGCAGCGATGCTGTGCGGGCGGACATCGAAGAATATTCCGACGCAAACATCAAGTTTCACCAGAAAATTCTCGAATTGTCTGGTTGTTCGCTTTTGGGATCTACCGCAGAGGGGTTGTTCATCCACATGCAGGCCATCCGGCGCCGAGCAATGGGTGAGGGCGATCGTGCGCTCAAATCGGTCGTGGATCACATGGAAATTATTGAAGCGCTACTGGCGCGCGACGCCGATCTGGCCGCGGACCGTGTGCGGGAGCACACAATGCGACTGCACGTTCACATCAGCAAGACCTGGGTCAGGCTGGAAACAATTGGATCATTGAAAATTGCCGTTGGCTGATTTTCCACGAATATCACGAGGGCGGAAATGACCGTAACCGACACTGAACAGAGCATAGATGCACAAGCCGAATCCGAGACGCGTGAACTGACGGATGGCTTTCACCTGATTATAGACGGGCTTAAGTTGAACGGTCTGAATACGATCTATGGTGTACCTGGCATCCCGATTACCGATTTTGGCCGTATGGCCCAGGCCGAAGGAATGCGTGTCATCTCATTTCGGCATGAACAGAACGCTGGCAACGCAGCGGCGATCGCCGGTTATCTGACRAAAAAGCCCGGCATTTGTCTTACGGTTTCTGCACCAGGCTTTCTAAATGGTTTAACGGCACTGGCACACGCGACCACCAACTGCTGGCCGATGATCCTGATCAGCGGATCGTCCGAACGCGAGATCGTCGATCTTCAGCAGGGCGATTATGAGGAGATGGATCAACTAGCCATCGCAAAGCCGCTCTGCAAAGCCGCTTTCAGGGTGCTGCACGTCGAGGATATTGGCGTCGGAATAGCCCGCGCYATTCGCGCGGCGGTATCGGGTCGCCCTGGCGGCGTTTATCTTGACCTGCCAGCCAAATTGTTCGGGCAGGTTATGGATGCAGAGGCAGGTGCAAATTCGCTGATCAAAGTTATCGACCCGGCCCCGCGTCAAATTCCTGCTCCTGATGCGATCGCGCGTGCGCTTGACGTGATGAAAAGCGCCCGCCGCCCGCTTATTATCCTTGGAAAAGGTGCCGCCTACGCACAGGCAGATGAAGATATCCGCGCGTTTGTCGAGAAAAGTGGCGTTCCTTACTTGCCTATGAGTATGGCTAAGGGGCTGTTGCCGGACAACCATCCGCAATCGGCGGGCGCGGCGCGTTCGCTTGCGTTGAAAGAAGCCGACGTTGTGGTAATGCTCGGGGCCCGGCTGAACTGGCTTTTGTCGCACGGCAAGGGCAAACAGTGGGGGCCGCCGGGATCGAAGCGGTTCGTCCAGATCGACATTGAACCCAGAGAGATGGACAGCAACGTCGAGATCGCAGCACCTCTTGTTGGCGATATCGGTTCCTGTGTTGCCGCGTTGCTGGAAGGCATGGGCGACAACTGGAAAGCACCCGCTGCAGAATGGACCGATGCGATCAGGGCCAAAGTCGAAACCAATGTCGCCCGGATGGCGCCCAGGCTGCAGAATAACAACATTCCGATGGATTACCACGGCGCGCTGGGTGCGTTGCGTACGATCATAAAAGACCGGCCCGATGCCATCCTCGTCAACGAAGGCGCCAATACACTGGACTTCACGCGCAGCATCATCGACATGTATCAACCCCGAAAGCGTCTGGACGTAGGTACTTGGGGTGTCATGGGCGTTGGTATGGGTACCGCAATTGCGGCGGCGGTAGAAACTGGTAAACCTGTGCTGGCGATTGAGGGCGACAGTGCCTTTGGCTTCTCCGGCATGGAAGTAGAAACCATCTGTCGCTACAATCTGCCGGTCTGTATCGTTGTTTTCAACAATAACGGWATATATCGCGGCACCGACGTCAACCCATCGGGGGGCGCTGACGTGGCCACGACCGTTTTCGTCAAAGACAGCCGTTACGACATGATGATGGAGGCGTTTGGCGGCACGGGTGTCTATGTGACAACGCCCGACGGGCTATCSCRWGCTGTTAACGAAGCAATGGATTCCGGTAAGCCAACCCTTATCAACGCTGTAATCGACGAGAAAGCAGGCACCGAGAGCGGGCGCATCGGCAACCTCAACCCTCAAAGCGTTGTTTCCAAGAAATAGCATCGCAAAATGACACACCAGACCAACGAAAGAGCACGCAATGAAAGCCCTTGAAGGTATCAAGATTCTAGATTTCACTCATGTTCAGTCGGGGCCGACATGTACACAGTTGCTGGCATGGTTCGGGGCTGATGTGCTCAAGGTGGAACGGCCCGGAGTTGGGGACGCAACCCGCAAACAACTGGTTGATGTACCGGGTGCAGACAGCCTTTATTTTACGATGCTCAATCACAACAAGCGCTCGATAGAGCTGAATTCCAAGAATGAGGTCGGCAAAGAAGTTCTGACCCGCCTGATAGAAGAATGCGACGTACTGGTGGAAAATTTCGCACCCGGCGCTCTGGATCGCATGGGATTTTCCTGGGAACGGATTCAAGAAATCAACCCAAAGATCATCATGGCCTCGATTAAAGGATTTGGGCCGGGCAAATATCAGGATTGCAAAGTATATGAGAACGTCGCCCAATGCGCTGGCGGTTCGGCTTCGACCACCGGATTTCGCGATGGGCCTCCCTTGGTGACCGGCGCGCAGATCGGCGACAGCGGCACCGGCGTTCATTTGTGCCTTGGCATTGTGTCGGCATTGTTCCAGCGCGAAAAATCCGGTCGCGGACAAAAAGTTACCGTGGCAATGCAGGACGCGGTGCTGAACTTGACCCGGGTCAAACTGCGCGATCAGCAAAGGCTCAGTTCCGGGCCCTTGCCCGAGTATTCGCAACATGGTGAGGGCATCCCGTTTGGCGATGCCACCCCCCGTGCCGGTAACGATTCCGGTGGCGGCCAGCCCGGCCGCATCCTGAAATGCAAAGGATGGGAGCAAGACCCGAACGCCTACACCTATTTCATCATTCAGGCGGCGGTGTGGGAAAAAGTCTGCGATGTGATCGACGAGCCTGACTGGAAGACCAAGGCTGGTTATGCCAAGCCACCCGAACGGCTGGACAAGCTGAACGAAATATTTTCTCGCATCGAAGAATGGACCATGACCAAGGACAAATTCGAGGTCATGGACATCTGCAATCCGCAAAATATCCCAGTCGGTCCAATCCTGTCGATGAAGGAAATTGCYGAAGACGAAGGTTTGTTCGCCACCGGTACGATGGTGCGTGTCGATCATCCTGAGCGTGGCGAATACCTGTCGGTCGGCTGCCCGATCAAAATGTCCGACAGCGATGTTACCGTTACGCGCTCACCGCTTCTGGGTGAACACACGTCCGAAATTTTGACCGATGTTCTGGGTTTTTCCGGCGCGGATCTGGAGCGCGTCATCGCCTCTGGCGCAGTGGGTGAGGTGAGCTGATGCGACTGATCGTCATGGGACAGCAGGCGTTTGGTAAGGACGTGCTGGCAAAATTGCTGGACACTGGCACCGATCAGGTTGTCGCCGTTTATTGTGAACCGGACCGCGATGGCAAACCAGTTGATCCGATCAAGGAATTTGCGCTTGAAAAGGGCCTGCCGGTCCACCAGCCTGCGAATTTCAACGATCAGGAAGCCTTGGACAAATTGGCCTCCTTTGATGCTGATTTGATGGTCATGGCCTTTGTAAATGTCTTTGTCCCTGAGGCCGCGCGTGACACACCAAAGCACGGGTCGATTTGTTTTCATCCGTCACTGTTGCCGCTGCATCGAGGGCCAAGTGCCGTCAATTGGCCGATAATCATGGGGTCCACAAAATCGGGCTTTAGCTGGTTTTACCCGTCGGACGGGTTGGATGAAGGCGATAGCCTTTTGCAATGGGAATGCGAGATCGGGCCGGACGATACGGTGATCGATCTCTACTTCAAGAAAATATACCCCGTCGCCGTGGATTCAGTTTTGCAAGTCTGTGACCTGTTTCGGGCCGGAAATCCACCCCACATCGTTCCAGACGAGGCTGAAGCGACGTACGAGCGGCGCTGCTTGAAAAAACATGTCGCAATCGATTGGAATAAGCCGGTGGCGCAGGTCTACAACATGATCCGCGGGGCCAACCCGGCYCCCGGCGCCTGGACCACATTGAACGGTGTTGAAATTAGTATTTATGACTGCGTCCGAACGCCCGGYGACGGCATTTCCAGCCGTGTCCGCGAGGTATCGGAACAGGGCGTTACCGTTCAGTGTGTCGGTGGCCGCATTACCATCAAACGAGTACGTCCTGCAGGCGCAGCAAAACAGCCTTCATTTGACTGGGCGACAGAAACTGGATTGACGGCTGGCGACAGCCTCGGAGGATAATTGAACTTGGAATACAAAACAGACATCCAAATCGCGCGCGAAGCAAAAAAGCAGCCGATTCAACAAGTTGCCAGTAAAATTGGCATCGCAGACTCTGATCTGGTGCCCTACGGGCACGACAAGGCCAAAGTATCGGCCGATTTTATCAGCGCCCAGAAAGACAGAGAAAACGGTAAACTTATACTGGTGACTGCGATCAACCCAACGCCAGCAGGCGARGGTAAAACCACCACCACTGTAGGTCTGGGTGACGGGCTAAACCGGATCGGCAAAAAGGCGATGATYTGCATCCGSGAAGCSTCRCTYGGYCCCTGTTTCGGCATGAAAGGCGGGGCCGCTGGTGGCGGTTATGCGCAGGTCATTCCGATGGAAGATATGAACCTGCATTTCACCGGAGATTTCCACGCCATCACCTCGGCGCATAATCTTCTAAGCGCGATGATCGACAACCATATCTATTGGGGCAACGCACTGGAAATTGACCAGCGCCGTGTAGTTTGGCGCCGCGTCCTGGACATGAACGACCGCGCCCTGCGTGATATCGTGACCTCGCTGGGGGGGGTGGCCAACGGCTTTCCACGCCAGGGTGGCTTTGACATTACCGTAGCTTCGGAAGTCATGGCGATCCTCTGTCTGGCCAATGATCTCGATGATCTGAGCAAGCGTCTGGGAGACATCATTGTCGCCTATCGCCGCGATCGTACACCGGTATATTGCCGGGATATCAAAGCCGACGGCGCAATGACCGTGTTGTTGCAACAGGCGATGCAGCCGAACCTGGTACAGACATTGGAAAACAATCCAGCCTTTGTGCACGGTGGGCCATTTGCCAACATTGCGCATGGCTGCAACTCTGTGGTTGCGACGACCACGGCGCTGAAATTGGCAGACTACGTGGTGACCGAGGCGGGATTTGGTGCCGACCTTGGCGCTGAAAAATTCATGAATATCAAATGCCGCAAAGCAGGAATTGCACCGTCAGTTGTGGTTTTGGTAGCCACTGTGCGCGCCATGAAGATGAACGGTGGGGTCGCCCGGGCTGATCTGGCACCGGAGAATGTAAAAGCCGTCAACGATGGCTGCGCCAATCTGGGCCGCCACATTGAAAACCTGAAAAGTTTTGGCGTGCCGGTGGTGGTGGCGATCAACCATTTCGTCACCGACACTGATGCTGAAATTCAGGCTGTCAAAGATTACGTCACCGCACAGGGTTCCGAGGCGATCCTGTCGCAGCATTGGGAATTCGGYGCCAAAGGTGCCGAGGCTCTGGCCACACGGGTGGCTGAAATCGCCGACGCTGACATGGCGAATTTCGCACCGATCTATCCGGATGACATGCCGCTGATGGAAAAAATTGAAACCATTGCCAAACGCATCTACCGGGCTGACGAAGTAATCGCCGACAAGAAAATCCGTGACCAGCTCAGCCAGTGGGAGGAGCAGGGTTACGGCAATCTGCCGGTGTGTATGGCCAAAACCCAATATAGCTTTTCCACCGATCCCAGCCAACGAGGTGCACCCACCGGGTTCAGCGTTCCGGTGCGCGAAGTGCGTCTATCCGCCGGTGCTGGTTTCATCGTCGCGATCTGCGGTGAGATCATGACCATGCCCGGGCTACCCCGCACGCCAGCGGCCGAGTCCATTCACATCAATGATGAAGGCCAAATCGATGGGTTGTTCTAAGGAGCCGATGAAATGATCCGCAAGATCCTCGTTCCGGTCCGCGGTGATGGCAAGGGTGACAACGTGCTCGCCCATGCCGCCGCGCTGGCGCATCGCTACAAGGCGCATATTCTGGTAACGCATTGTCGCCCGCGCCCTCAGGATATGATGCCTTACGGCGTACCGATCCCGGATTTTCTTCGTCGCCAGATTGAAAAGCAAACCGGTCAGGTKGCGGATATTGAAGAACAGGCGTTGCGCGATSAGCTMARCACRCTGGCCAAACRACTGAAACTTGARTTCTCMGAWMSYCCGACGGYYGATWCTGCRACCGTGTCGTTTGTCGAAGAGCCSGGCCGGCAGGTCGACATCATCAAACGCCACGGGCGCCTWGCGGATATGATYGCGGTGGCGCAACCGGACCTTGATCGCAATCTGGGAACGAACACACTGAAAGCCGCGTTGTTCCATTCCGGTCGTCCGGTTCTGATGTGTCCCAAGCGCGACGCACCGATTACGAAACTTGGCGAGAATGTCGCCGTTGCCTGGAATGGCAGCGCCGAGGCGGCGCGGGCGGTCGCGCAAAGCATGGATGTGATCCGAAGCGCAAAGACTGTCTGCGTTTTAACGAACGGTTCTGACGCAGGACGCGGAACGACGATAGATGATGTCGTCGAGTACCTCGCGCTGCACGGCGTCAAATCGGACGTGAAAAAAWTCGACGCCAAAAAGAAAGTTGCGCGCGCGATTTTGGACATCAGTGCCGAGATCGGGGCGGACATGATCGTGATGGGTGCCTACGGTGACAGCCACGAGCGCGAAACGATGTTTGGCGGAAATACGCAGGTTTGTGTGGATAGCTCCACGCTGCCAATCCTGTTCAGCCATTGAAATTTGAAACAAGAAATCTGACGAAATCAAACAGGGAAAGGAAACCAGCCAATCAGATATTCGAGCAATAATACGCTATGAAAATCCCGCGTCAGACGGGAAGCGCGAAACTCAAACCAGATCCCAGGGAGGATTAAAAATGTCCATAACGAAACGTTCACTAATTGCGATGGCGGGTGCCGCCACGTTCGCTCTGACGTCGCTACCCACAGCGGTTGTCGCGTCCGATTTCAAACCCACCAAACCTGTTGACTTTGTCATCATGGCGGGTGCCGGTGGTGGTGCGGACCAGATCGCTCGTTTTATCCAGTCTGTTGCTGAGAAAAAGGACCTGATGAACCGTCCTTTGGTTCCCAACAACAAGGGCGGCGGTTCCGGCGCTGAAGCACTGATCGCRCTCAAAAACGCCAGCGATCCCGACCACACGCTGCTGGTCACGCTGAACTCTTTCTTTGCCACCCCTTTGCGCCAACCTGGCCTGGGTATCGATATCCAGACCTTCACGCCGGTTGCGATGATGGGCGTCGATCCGTTCGTTCTGTGGGTTCACAAGGACAGCGGCATCACCTCGTTTGAGCAGTGGCTGGACGTGGTGAAAGAAGCCGATGGCGATTATGTCATGGGCGGCACCGGCAAGGGTCAGGAAGACAGCACGGTCATCGCCTGGATGGAAGGTGTCTATGACATCAAGATCAACTACATCCCCTACGACGGTGGTGGCGCTGTAGCCAAGGATCTCGCGGGTCAGCAGATCATGGCTTCGGTCAACAACCCGGCTGAAGCCAAGGGCTTCTACCAGTCCGGCGATGTCGTACCGCTGATTGCCTTTTCGGACGAACGTCTGGCGGCCTTTCCGGACGTGCSRACGGTCAAAGAGCTGGGCAACGACTTTAGCTACTACAACCAGCGGGCCGTCGTTGGCGCACCGGGCATGTCGGAYCACGCRGCCGCCTATTATCAAGAGCTGTTCAATACCATCTACGACACGCAGGAGTGGCAGGATTACATGACATCTGAAAGCCTGTCCCCGTTGTGGTTGAATGCTGATGAGCAGCGTGACTACTGGGCTACCCAGGTTCAAAACCACAAGGACCTGTTTGCGGCAATGGGCGAATAAGCCTGCTGTCTACGATCAACTGAAAAGCGGATAAAGGGGGCCGGAATGCGGCTGGGAGAAATTATAACAGCGGGCGTTCTGGCCCTCTTCTCCATCTACTTGATGGTGGAAAGCGCTGATCTGGAGATCGGATATATCAAAGGACAGGGGCCGGGCGGAGGCGCCTGGCCCTTTTGGCTGTCGGCGATCATGCTGGTCTGCACGGGGTTCATTGCCTTTAACTGGTACAAACGCACCTCACCCCCATCACGATCCACAGAGCCGGTACTGGACAGCTATGGCTGGAAAATGCTGCTCCAGGTCGGCGGTGGCATCTTCATGTTCATTGCATTGATCGACGTGATCTCGATGTACGGCGCGATGGCGGTGTTCCTGCTATATTATGTGCGGTTTCTTGGCCGACATTCCTGGTGGCTGAGCTTGCTTCTGGCGATTGCCCTGCCGATCGCGTTCTTCTTCTTCTTTGAGGGGCTCATGCGGATCACCATGCCCAAGGGCATGGATTTCACAGAGCCATTCTACAACATCATGTACGAAATCATCTACTGACCAGGTCACCAAGATCGGGCTGATAGCAAACTACAGGGTAATTCAATGGAAATTCTCGGACTTCTTGGCGATGGAATGTTGGTRTCACTGCAGCCKCTGAACTTGTTGTTGATCCTCATTGGCGTGACGCTGGGCCTGTTTATCGGGGCGATGCCCGGGCTGGGCTCGGTAAACGGTGTGGCCATCTTGCTGCCGATCACCTTTTTGGTGCCACCGGGATCCGCGATCATCTTTCTGGCCGCGATCTATTACGGGGCCATGTAYGGYGGTGCCATCAGTTCGATAACGCTGGGYATCCCGGGCGCTTCAACGGCCGTGGCCACGACGTTTGACGGGCGACCGCTGGCCCTGAAGGGGCGCGCCAGACTGGCGTTGGTCACCGCCGCGGTGGCCTCGTTCATCGGTGGATCGGTGGCCAATATTTTGTTCACCCTGTTCGCGCCGATACTGGCATCGGTTGCCCTCAGCTTTGGCCCGCCGGAAATCTTCGCGCTGATGCTTCTGGCATTTGCCACTTTTGTGGGTCTTGGCGGCGACGATATCCCGAAAACCATATTCTCGATTTGTATCGGCCTGGTATTTGCTGCCGTCGGCTTCGACCTGATTTCGGGCGCGCCACGTCTGGTATTCTTTGACATCAACGGYTTCATGCGCGGTATCAACTTTCTGGTGTTGGCGATCGGTGTTTATGGCATCGGTGAGATGTTATGGACGCTGGACACGACACGCGGGGTGGTCACATCCAGTGACGCAAAGATGTCGGTTAAGGGTATCATCGACGATACCAARGAAGGCATGCGACGTGGTTGGAAGGGCACCGCCATCGGGTCTTTCCTTGGYTTCTTCGTGGGYATTTTGCCGGCCGCRGGGGCAACCCCCGGATCGCTGATGTCCTACGGCGTCGCCAAGATGGTGGCCCGCAATCCCGAAGAGTTTGGCAAAGGGCATCCGGGCGGCGTTGCTGCACCTGAGGCRGCYAACAACTCTGCCTCGACCGGGGCCATGTTRCCGATGCTGACACTGGGYATYCCGGGTTCACCCACYACGGCGATTTTGTTGGGCGGTATGGTGATCTGGGGGCTGACCCCGGGGCCGCGCCTGTTCATCGATCAATCTGAATTCGTCTGGGGGCTGATTGGCTCGTTCTATGTCTCGAACTTCTTTGCGCTGGCCATCAATCTGGCGTTCATTCCGCTGTTCATCTGGATGCTGCGGATGCCGTTTACCATTCTTGCGCCGCTGATCTTCGTTCTGTCGATCGTCGGTGGCTACGCCGCGACACGTTCCATGCACGACATGTGGCTGATGCTGGGCTTTGGTCTGGGGGCGTTCTTTTTGCGCAAATTTGATTACCCATTGGCGCCGGCTGTGTTGGCAATCGTGTTGGGACCAATTGCCGAACCAACGTTGCGACAATCGCTGTTACTGTCGCGCGGGGACCCCATGATATTCCTGAACCGGCCAATTGCCGGTCCCATCACGGTCATCGCGGTCATCTTGATCCTGTTGCCTTTGTTCAAAGTGTTGCGTAATTATGCCCGACGACGGCGGGGGATCGGGGCATAGGTTCACCGTAACTTCGGAAAATATGTGATATACTTCGGCCGGTCATCCGCCGAAGTAACGGTTAGACCATTTCTATCTTTTTGCGAGGACTGGAATTTGATGACTGAATCCAAATCACATTTTGACGCATGGAATCCTGGCCTGAGTTCCGAAATTCCTGCGGACCTCTTGCAGCAGGTGACACTTTACAACAGTGATAATTCTGACACCAACTATCAGGAAGCGAAAGAAGCGGCCAATTTCTGCGGCCGCAAACCGCAGGACATGGTGGCTTTCAAACTTGGTCGGTTGGTGATGCACGAAGTGCTGATCCGTGTAACAGCGGACCTATATGTGCCGGATGGCCCGAATTATGAAGAGTTGGGGCTCAATCTGCGCGGTATGGCCGAACGTATTCTGGCCAATCATGTGCGCCCGCAAATGCCGGAACTGGAACGAGAGTATTCCAGAATCTGTTTAACAATCAGGGATAGTCTTAACGCTCGCCTTGAAACCGGTATTTATAGCCGGAACATTTTGCCCCCATCAGACAAGAAGCCCTCGTTCAAAGATCGCCTGTTCGGCAAAAAGAATGACATTCAGGTAGAGGAGGAGTTACCCGAACTGCTCGCGCTTTCAGAATGGCAGGATGAGATTGTCGGAACCAACACCGCGCTGGACAAGGCATGCCTGAAGGCTCTGCTCACAATAGTAGGTGGAATTATTGGTCAGCGTGGCTATCTGATGGCTGAAAAAGACCTTGTCAGTCGACTGGCATCAATTCTTGTTTGCAACACATATGGAAGCCGCAGGATCGGTGAACTGATCGATCCCATCATCCGCGCAGCAGCCAAAGATGAAGGGTACAGACTACTGCCATTTCAGGCGGAACCCTTTGTGATGAATGTGAAGGGCGCATCGGCTTCTGGGAAAAGTACAATTCGACCATTGCAGCGCGAGCTTGCGACAAGGCTGGGCGTTCAATGGGAGGATTTTGCACTTGTCAGCCCGGACTATTGGCGAAAATTCATGCTCGACTACGACAGCCTGGGCGAACACTATAAATATGCAGCGATGTTGACGGGTCAGGAACTGGAGATCATTGATAAGAAACTCGACGGGTACATGGCGGATAAGGCTGCACGTCGGGAACTGCCGCACCTCCTGATAGACAGGTTCAGGTTCGATAGCTTTGACTCCTCCGGTCATGATCAGGGCGACGGGCGATTGCTTAGCCGATTTGGCCACACAGTTTTTATGTTCTTTATGATAACACCGCCAACCGAGACGGTAGAACGCGCTTGGATCAGAGGTAAAAAAACCGGTCGTTACAAAGCAGTCGACGATCTTTTGTACCACAATATCGAAGCTTACACCGGAATGCCGAGGCTATTTCTGAATTGGGTAAACAAAAAGAGCCACAAGGTTCATTTTGAGTTTCTGGACAATAGTGTTCCTTATGGTGAGCGACCCAAAACCGTTGCGTTCGGCTGGAATGGCGAGATCAACATACTTGATATGGAATGCATACRMYSWYYSAYCYCYTRMCGGMGGGTTAACGTTGATGCGACGCGGCCAGAGGATGTTTATCTTGAGGCTCTCGGCGAAGAAGGTGATTTGCTTGCGACTTTCATAGAAAAAATCCCCAATGTTAGTTTTTTCGATCCCTCATCACTAAAGTTACGTGCACATATACATGACGGGGAATGCACCATGGAAGCAGATGGGTTTCTCAGGAAAAACGGGCTTGAGATCACATGCGATGGCGCAGGGGCCGATAGTTTGACAAATTCCGGCGAAAACGATCAGCAAAAGAATACTAAACCCAATATTGAGCAAGAGAAGAAATTCACCGTCGGCGTTTGGGGTGATGCCTGACCTTCAAAATAGCGCCAATGTGCAGCGCGTTTTGTTCTGGATTAAAATCTCACACTGTCGGGGATAATAAAATCTTCCCACGATGTGCTGCGCTTTCCATCATTTGATGCGCCTCTGCCGCTTCTTCAAATGAAAAGACCCGGTGCGTCTGTGCAGCCAGTTTCCCTTGGGTAAAAAGCGGCCATATCCTGGCCTTCAGGTCAGCAGCCACCGCAGTTTTGAAATCATCCGGACGCGTGCGCAGCGTCGACCCCGTATAGATCAACCGCTTGAGCATGATTGGCATCAAGTTGATTTCCACCTTCGAGCCAGCGTTAAAGGCCAGTTGTACAATCCGGGCATCGGGGCTCGCAGCCTTGATATTGCGCGCGACATAGTCGCCACCAATGATGTCGAGGATCAGATTGGCACCACCGGCTTCGCGGACGATGTTTACAAAATCTTCTTCATGGAAGTTGATTGCGCGTTTTGCGCCAAGTGAACGGACATACTTACAGTCGCCGTCGTTTTCGCAGGTTGAGTAAACTTTAAAACCAAGCTGGCTGCCAAGCTGCACTGCGGTTGACCCGATACCACCGGCGCCGCCATGAACCAAAAGCAGCTGTCCGGGGGTGATCTTTTGCTCAAAGAAAAGATTGCTCCATACCGTAAAGTACGTTTCACACAGGCCCGCGGCATCGGTGATTGAAACACCTTTCGGGATCGGCAGGCAGTGGCTTGCATCGACCGCAACGTATTCAGCGTAACCGCCGCCATTGGTCAGCGCGCAGATTTTGTCGCCAACGGCCCATTCTTCTACCCCGTCGGCAATCGCAACAATCTCACC
>NVTR01000055.1 GCA_002732955.1 Marinosulfonomonas sp. | reverse complement strand
ATCTTCAATGGTGGCGGCGAGTTTTTCCAGAGTGTTCATGTAAGCCTCATTGGTATTCCGGCGGCGGCCATGTGTTGTTTGGCCTCGCGGATTGTAAAGTCGCCAAAGTGAAAGATTGAAGCGGCCAGTACGGCGGAAGCACCGCCTTTGGTAACCCCCTCAACCAGATGATCCAGGGTGCCGACGCCCCCCGAGGCGATGACCGGGACGCTKACGGCGTCTGATATGGCGCGGGTCAGSGGGATGTTGAACCCCGCACGGGTACCGTCGCGGTCCATGCTGGTCAGCAGGATTTCACCAGCCCCTTTGGCCACAACGGTACGCGCAAATTCAACCGCATCAATACCGGTTTCACGCCGCCCGCCATGGGTGAATATTTCCCATTTACCGGGGCTAACGGTTTTGGCGTCAATGGCGACCACGATGCACTGGCTGCCAAACCGGTTGGCGGCCTGTGCAACCACATCCGGGTTGGCGACCGCGGCAGAATTGAAGCTGACCTTGTCTGCGCCTGCCAGCAGCAGGGCGCGAACATCATCTGGCGTACGTACACCGCCACCGATTGTCAGGGGCATGAAGCAGTGTTCCGCCGTGCGGGTAACCAGATCAAACATGGTATCGCGGTTTTCTTCAGTGGCCATGATGTCGAGGAAACACAGTTCATCCGCGCCGGCGGCATCGTAAGCGCGCGCRCTTTCMACCGGGTCRCCGGCGTCGATCAGATCGACAAAGTTSACGCCYTTGACRACGCGSCCATYGGCSACGTCGAGACAGGGGATGATGCGGGTTTTYAGCATGACGGCTCCGGTTAAGGCGCGAGTGTTACAGGATCAATTCGGCTTATGCCAGTTTCTRGCAATTCRSAGCTTTCCGGCACGGCGTTTTCGGATTGCTGTGGTAATGGCCATCGCCAATATCACAAACAGCGCGACCAGTCCGACAGGTATAGTGATCAGGGCAAGCCAGCCGCTGATGAACGCCGCCCCCAATGTGTGGCCCCAGTCGGTGCCATTGACGATGCAGGGATTRTAATTGGCCTCATTCAGAGTGCAGCCATGTTTATCGGCAAACCACGACGACCATATAACGCCAAGTACAGGCAAAGAGCAGACAACGACCACGATCCAAAGGATTATGTAGCTAAAGCGCTTCATTTTATTCCTGCATAGTCGCCAGCGCGTCGCCCAGATCAATCGCACCATCATACAGCGCGCGCCCCGATATGACACCATCCAGATCCGCCCCGCAGTTTTTYAAYGCYACCARATCGTCSAWTGAYGAAACGCCTCCGCTTGCAATAACCGGGATCGACACYGCATTGGCRAGYGCWGCCGTAGCTGYCACGTTCGGCCCTTGCATGGCACCGTCGCGGTTGATGTCRGTGTAGATGATTGCCGCGACGCCTGCGTCTTCAAACGAGCGCGCCAGRTCRGTGACGTTTATGTYGGTTTCYTCAGCCCAGCCGCGGGTGGCGACCATGCCRTYTCGCGCRTCCAGCCCRACRGCSACMTGKCCSKSRWARSBGCGGGCGGCTTCGCGCACCAGATCBGGGTTTTCBACGGCGACAGTGCCAAGGATCACYCGCGCCAGCCCTTTGGACAGCCAGCTTTCAATCGTCGCCATGTCACGGATACCACCGCCCAACTGTGCSGGAACGGTGGTTTCAGCCAGAATTKYTYCAACCGCTGCTGCGTTCACTGGTTCACCGGCAAAGGCTCCGTTCAAATCCACCAGATGCAGCCATTCGCAGCCYGCATCCTGAAACGCGCGSGCCTGCGCCGCCGGATTATCATTGAACACCGTGGCCTGATCCATTTCGCCCTTGTATAGCCGAACGCAAGCGCCGTCTTTCAGGTCTATCGCAGGGTACAGGATCATGGTTTCAAGCCTTTCAGGACACTCACCGGGTCTTTGGCAGACTGCGCGGGAAATTGCAAAGACCAGCGGTGATGCAACGTCACTCTTGCCTGCAAATACCCGTAAGGCGCATAAGGGCTGCATATATCAGGGAGAGCAAGAATGAAAAAATTAGCACTGACAACCGCGCTGGCGCTGGGAATTGCGGGCGCTGCAATGGCGCAGGATGCGGTCGAAGGCATCTGGCAGACCRCGGCAGATGATAACGGCAATTACGGTCATATCGAGGTGGTGCCCTGCGGCAATGCGTTTTGCGGTACTTTGATCAGGTCGTTTGACAGTTCCGGCAATGCGAWGGCCTCGGAAAACGTTGGMAAACGGATCATCTGGGACATGCAGTCCCGGGGCAACGGAAAATATGCACGCGGCAAAATCTGGTCGCCCGACCGTGACAAGACCTATAATTCCAAAATGACCCTAAGCGGCGACACCATCGCGGTGAAGGGTTGTGTGCTTGGAATTTGCCGCGATGGAGGCACTTGGACACGGGTAAACTAGCCGCCAAGAGTTTTTGAAAACTCTTGSRAAAATCCTTTGGAAGGATTTTACGGCGACCAGTTMAGGAAATTCGAAATCAGCCGGAGCCCAGCGCTCTGGCTTTTTTCCGGGTGAAACTGGGTGCCGATCATGTTGTCGCGCCCGACRATGGCGGTGATGTCWCCGCCGTAATCGCAGTGGGCCAACCTTTGGGTCAGGTCATTCACCACAAAGTGGTAGGAATGCACAAAATAAGTGTGATCACCGGTTTCAATACCGTCCAGAACCGGGTGTGGCTGGTCAATGACCAGATCGTTCCAGCCCATGTGGGGTACTTTCAGCGATTTATCGGTCGGAGAGATTTTGATGACTTCGCCACCGATCCAGTCAAACCCGTCGGTATCCTGATATTCCCGGCTCACGCTTGCCATCATCTGCATACCGACACAAATGCCCAGAAACGGGCGACCCTTTTGGCGGACTGCTTCTTCGATTGCTTCGAACAACCCGGAATGTTCTGCCAGTTCATTCTTACAAGCCGGGAATGCGCCGTCACCGGGCAGGACAATWCGRTCAGCRCTGGCGACGATGTCGGGGTCCGAGGTGACCAAGACTGTGCCGGCGTCGGTTTCGGCCACCATCCGCTGAAAYGCCTTTTCRGCTGAGTGCAGATTACCAGATTCGTAATCGACCAAAGCCGTCAGCACTAGAGCGCGCCTTTAGTTGAGGGAATSGCGTCTGCTTTGCGTGGGTCGGTTTCCACCGCCACCCGCAAAGCGCGCGCAACGGCCTTGAACGCGGCTTCRGCAATGTGGTGGCTGTTGAAACCGTGGATCTGGTCGAGATGCAGAGTAATGCCGCCATTGCTGGCCAGCGCCTGAAAAAACTCACGCACAAGTTCGGTGTCAAACGTACCGATCCTGGCCGTCGGCATATCAATGTTCCAAACCAGATAGGGGCGTGCGGACAGATCAAGCGCGCAGGCAACCTGGGCTTCGTCCATYGGYAGGYGGCATTCGCCGTAACGCCGGATACCCTTTTTGTCGCCCAGGGCCGCAACCATTGCCTGACCCAGCGCAATACCGACGTCTTCGACGGTGTGGTGGTCGTCKATRTGCARATCACCYTTKGCGCGSAYYTYCATRKMWATMAGCGAATGRCGCGCMAGCTGATCCAGCATATGATCGAAGAACCCAACCCCGGTCTGGTTGTCATAAGCGCCGGTGCCATCAAGGTTTATTTCAACCGTAATAGCCGTTTCAGCAGTTTTTCGGGTTATCTTGGCGGTTCTCATCAGTCGCTCCGTCTGAATTTAGCTGTCTTATAGGATGTTGGGAGTGGCATTGCCAAGGCGAGGCAGGGGCGCRAATTGATATTGTTGCCGGGCGTGACTTTGTGCGATGTAGGGACAAAGAAATCAATCCAGCGGAGAGCAACCATGTCTGAATGCGTATTTGTCCAGATCAGATGTCGCCCCGGCACGACATATAAAGTCGCAGACGCGATCATGCTGCGAGAATTCCATTCCGAGCTGTATTCAACCAGTGGCGATTTYGATCTGTTGCTCAAGCTCTATATTCCGAAAGATGAGGATATCGGTATGTTTATCAAYAATAATCTRCTGGATATCGARGGGATTGAACGCTCSCTTACCACCCTGACATTTCGCGCWTTTTAGGCCGGTAGGGCAGGNTTTTCGTGCAATTGGATCACCGGCAAGATCGMGCGCTGTTTTGGAAAGTCATCTGGCTCTCACTGTTTTTCAGGACGGTCTTTGCCACCTTCACGCCACTTGGTGTTGATGAGGTATATGCGATAGCCGCAGCGCGCGAATTTTCMTGGGCATTTTTTGACCACCCYCCGCTTGGTTTCTGGGCGCCGGTTGTCGCGGCAGAAATAACCGGCGTTGAACATCCGCTGATTTACCGCGCCCCGACGCTGCTATTCGGGACAATCACGACATTTCTGATCTACAGCATTGGCCGTGAGTTAGGGGGTAGTCGGGCAGGGCTGTGGGCGGCTGTGCTTTACGCAATTGCCCCGGCATTTGCGCTGGCGGGTGTGTTCGTTTTGCCTGACGGACCTTTGGAAATGGGCAGCGCCATCGCCGTGCTTTGGCTGGTTCGGATAACCAAAGCCCAGGGCAATGCACCACTTGGCCACTGGGTATGGGCCGGGCTTGGGCTGGGGATTGCACTGGCGTCGAAATATCAGGCGGGGCTGATCCCGATTTCAGCCTTGGTATTTGTCGCGGTATCACCGGTTGGCAGGCGCTGGTTCCTGTCGCCGGGGCTTTATGTTGCCTCTGTTATCGGKTTGATCGGGTTRGTGCCGGTATTGCTGTGGAACGCAGAAAACGAYTGGGCATCGTTTGTTTTTCATAGCGGGCGMACAGGGGACGGTCTGAACATCGGAAACTTTGCCGTWATGGKGTTGGGGCAAGCGCTGTATCTGCTGCCRCCGGTAATATTTTTAGCATTTGTAGGAATTAAACGCGGATTTAACAAAAACCGGCCAGAGAGATTGTTGGTCGCATTGATCGCACTGGGGCCGATTGTAGGGTTCAATATTATCTACCTGATGAGCGAGAGCAGTTTCCCCCACTGGACCATGCCGGGGTGGTTGTTTGCGTTGCCACTGGCGGGGATGTGGCTGGCTGAGGCGGGTGCAGGTGGTCAACGTCGCGCCGGAATGTGGCTGTCTGGTTTTGGAGCTTCGGTTCTGGCGCTATTGTTGATTGCAATGCTACACTTGAATACCGGTATTTTGACACGTTTTACCCATGACACGCCGCCGAACTGGGACAGAACGATAGAATCTTTCAACTACAAAGACTTACTTGGGAAACTTGAAGTGCGAGGTGATCTGGATGATGTTGCAATGATCGCGACGCGCGGGTGGATCGAAGCGGGCGCAATGTCGACAGCACTAGATGGGGATTGGCCAATCCGGGTTCTGGGCGAAAACAAACATCACTTCGCTTATATGAGTGGCGAACGAACAACCGGTACGGCGTTGTTTCTGGACCCAGGAATATTAACTAAGGCAGATAAGGCATTGGTGAAATTGCAAAATTTGGCATATACATTTGACAAATCCGCCGAAACATTAGAACCAATCATTCTGAACCGTGGCGGAATTCCCTATATCGCTGTAAACGTCATTCGACTGACGATACCGGCCCAATAACATCACATTTGAAGCCACCCTGACATACCCTGGAGCCCTCGCTGACATGGCAAAAAATATCAAAAAATCACACGGCTCAAAGCGAGAGCGAAACTGGCAGGGAGTTACCCTGCTTAGTTATGGGTTTCGCCCGTTTTTCCTGTTCGGCCCACTTTTTGCACTGCTGGCGATGGTAAACTGGTTGTTGCTATTGGAAGGCTCCGGGATTGAACCAACCAGCCTGWCWGCGCTGGAATGGCATATGCACGAGATGCTGTTTGGGTATAGCTCAGCCTTGATCGCAGGATTTTTGCTGACAGCGATWCCCAACTGGACCGGACGGTTTCCGGTGAATGGCTGGCCGTTGTTTGTGTTGGCACTGATTTGGTTGGCGGGGCGGGTGGCTATGCTGTTACCGCTGGGCTTGKCACCCGCAGGTCTGGCGATGATTGATGCTGCTTTYTTGCCCTATTTCGGGGCRGTAATTGCGCGTGAAATTATYGTTTCAAAGAACTGGCGTAACGTGAAAGTTTTGATGCCAATACTGGTTATGTCAGGTGCAAATATCTGGTTCCATATCAGCGTAATCAGTGGCGGCGGGGGTGARGGCGCGRTCCGGCTGGGCTTTGCCGSKGTGYTGTTCCTGATCATGTTGATTGGGGGKCGAATAATTCCCAGTTTYACCCGCAACTGGCTGGCGCGTCAGGAACCYGGAAAGATGCCGGTAACCTTTAACCGCTTTGACGCGGGTGTTTTGGTTGTGTCCGGCATCGGGATGCTCTGGTGGGTGTTTCTTGACGGTTCAGCCATATTGGGCGCGGTACTGGTGGTGGTCGGTGTCTTGCACCTTATTCGTCTGTCCCGATGGGCGGGATTACGTRCTGTAACCAACCCATTATTGATCGTACTTCATGTATTTTACACGTTTGTCCCCCTTGGTTTCATCACCCTCGGGGCAGCGATAGCGTTTGAAGATTTTGCCCTGAGAACGGCCGCTTTTCACCTGCTGGGTGTCGGTGTGATTGGTGGCATGACSCTTGTTGTAAGTCTGCGCGCAATATTGGGCCATACGGGTCGGGAACTGGCGGCTGATCGCTGGATGGTAGCGATATTCGTATTGATCGCTCTGGCGGCACTGGTACGTGCAGGCGGSGCTGTTTTGCCGGGTGCGAATTGGTTGATCACCTTCGCGGGCCTGATCTGGATCGCTGCGTTTGCTTTGTTTACCTTTAAAGTTGGGCCATGGTTGCTGGCRCCACGACTTAGCAAGAAAAGCTAATTCAAATGGCAAATATATTCGTTCGGGAAATCTGGAACAGTCTGCAARMTGRTGATCGCAGGGAAGCGCCTGCAAACCTGAACANTACTGNAWARCGGTGATTTGCCATCGTGGTTTGAGGTTTCCGATCTGGCTGCGGCCAGCATCGGTTGCGCTGGTCTKCTGCTATCGCGCCTGTCCGGTGGCCAGCCCGGGGAAGTTACCCTCGATAAACGTCTCGCCTCATTCTGGTTTGACACGACATTGCGCCCAACTGGCTGGCAGCTGCCGCCTGTATGGGATGCAATCGCCGGGGATTATCCGGTCAAAGATGGATGGATACGTCTGCACACCAACGCGCCGCATCACCGGGCCGCGGCGCTGTCGGTGCTTGGCGACTATGATTCCCGCGCTGCGTTGGAACCCGTCGTTGCAAGTTGGACAGGTAATGATCTGGAAAGTGCGATCGTCGCGGCAGGTGGGTGTGCCGCTGTTATGCGTGATCTGGCGGGCTGGGCACAGCATCCGCAGGGCATGGCYGTTGCCAAAGAACCACTGATAATCTGGGACCAACACAGATCAATTGAGCCCATATATCACCCATTCCCGGACGATAAACCATTGGTAGGTATAAAGGTTCTGGATCTGACCCGCGTTCTGGCGGGCCCGGTTGCCAGCCGTTTTCTGGCCGCTTACGGGGCGGATGTCTTGCGGATCGACCCGTTGGATTGGGATGAACCGGGCGTGATCCCCGAAGTCACCCTTGGCAAACGCTGCGCTGCGCTGGATCTGAAAAACCAGGCGGATCGCATAGTRTTTGAGGCGCTGCTACGCGAGGCAGATGTATTTCTGCATGGCTATCGCACCGATGCACTGGACAATCTTGGCTATGACACCACCACCCTGCAACAGATTAACCCAAACCTGATTGATGTAGCATTGAACGCTTACGGCTGGTCTGGTCCGTGGTCCCGGCGGCGTGGCTTTGACAGCCTGATGCAAATGAGCAGTGGCATTGCCGATTATGGGATGAGAATGTCAGGCGCTGACGAACCCACACCCTTGCCGGTTCAGGCGCTGGACCACGCTACCGGGTATTTTCTGGCCGCAGCGGTAATCCATGCGCTTGGTGAACGCTCAGCCAGCGGGCGGGTGTTGTCRGCGCGTTTGTCGCTGGCCCGAACGGCGCAACTGTTAAGCCGCTCCACACGGGAAAATTTGCACGTGGGGCTGCACCCGCAGGATCAGAACGACCTCACCACCGATATTGAACAAACCGGTTGGGGGCCAGCAAAGCGCATCAGGTTCCCGTTGAAAACTGATGGGCTGACACCAAGCTGGGCCTATCCGGCWGGCCCGYTGCGTTCATCTGCGCCTGCGTGGCTATAGTTCAACGCTGATCTGCTAGTATTTTCTCTACCAAAATCTCCGCCGACCCCAATGCCARCGTCCAYCCCAAWGAGCCATGCCCGGCATTCACAAACAGGTTCGCCGCCCCGGCCTGACCAATCATAGGCAGATCATCTGGGGTTGTCGGCCTGGCCCCAACCCAAATATCCGGCGTCTCATCAAACTGTGCAGCCCCCGGCATTAAGGCGCGCGCCTTTTCGGTTAAGCGCTGTATTTTCTCTGGGGGGACGGTCAGATCATCCGAAAACATTGCATATCCGGCAATACGCACCTGATCGCCCAGCCGCATGATCACGAATTTTCCGCCCGCGTCGGTAACGCTGAGATCGGGTGCATCTGTACCCGCCGGGAAGGTCAGGCTGACCCCTTTGATACCCAGGACCGGCTTTTTGCCCGAAAACTTGCCACGCAATAATTTGCCAACAGCCCCGCCGGTGGCCACAATAAAGATATCACCCGATACCTGCCCCTGTCGGGTTCTGAGCGCGCTGATAGCGGCCCCGTTTYGTTCAAAKCCCTGCGCTACAACACCGTAGTTGATTTCCACGCCATAWTTATTGACCAATATWGATGCCAGMSCGRCCCCAAATTTCCGGCAATCCCCGACTTCGGCGTCCGGTAAATATACCCCGCCGGCAAACGCGCGTTTTGCGCCCCTTAGCGCCGGTTCCCGTGCGACACATTCCGCCGCATTCAGGAATTGATGCCGGCCACCAAACTGCGCCTGAAACTCAGCAACCGTGTTCGCGGCGACCAATGCGGCCCCAGATTGATAARCCACCAGTTTGCCCGGTTTCCGCCAGTTGAAATCCAGTTGATATTGCCTGCGAACCCCGTCCATAGCCGTGCGGGAACGCCGGGCGATTTCCAGCATTGCAGCTGTATTTCGCCGCCAGGCGGCGGTGGTACATTCGCCTAGAAATCGCCCTGCCCAAGGCCATTTTGCCGGATGGGCCAACCCGGATATCTGCACCCCCTGATCCCGGTCTGTCAGGGTTTTTGGCAATCCCCGCAGAAATCCGGGCGACCCCATGGCCCCGATGCGATCATAAAGCAACTGACCCGCGTTGGCTTTGCTGGTGACATAGCACGGCGCGTTTTCCTGCTCGATAATWGTRACCGAAAAGCCAGCCTGCACCAGTCGCAGTGCTGATGTCAGGCCAATAATCCCAGCCCCGATCACAACAGCCTTCTGGCCTTGAATATCTGTTGACCGAAGGGGCATCTGGAAAACCTGACAATGTGTTCAGTTTTACCCTAGCCGCTGCAGGTTTACTTTCAAGTGGCTGAAATCAAAAAGTTTTCRACTTACCTTGCGGGCCTATTTGTCGCGCTGGAAAATCCAGTCGTGATCCGGGTGATTTTGAAACCGCCATTTGCGCAACGGCCCGGCCATCACGTTCAGGTAATACATTTCATACCCGTAGGGCACACCGCAAGGGTGGTGACCCTTTGGCACCAGAACCACGTCGCCGTCYGATACSGCCATGGTTTCATCCAGYTCGCCATCTTCWGTGAACACCCGCTGCAAKCCATAKCCCTGCGCCGGGTTCAGCCGGTGGTAATAKGTTTCYTCMAGATARGTCATWTCGGGGAARTTATCTTCGTCRTGGCGGTGYGGCGGRTAGGATGACCAGTKGCCGKWSGGSGTGAACACYTCKGTCACCAGCAGGCTGTCGGCRACATCGCGGTTTTCCATRCCGATRTTGTKGATATARCGGGTGTTGGCMCCCTTGCCGCGTTCYTCCAGATCAATGCCYGCMGGSCCGATGATYTGSGCGTCATGYTCGCCTTTKCCSGGKGCSGTGCARAYSGCRAGGRTMMRKTYYGTGGTGGCSGTKGCCGACCAGTYYKKGCCRTTNGGGAWWKWRGACACAATGCGGCGGGGTGCGTTCAAACACGCTCATCCGCTCGCCTAATTCACCAAAATCTTTGCCCGCACCGCTGATTTCGGCCTTGCCCTCAACCAAGACCAGAATGACCTCGGTGTCGCCGGTGGCCTCATTCACGGTGTCGCCGGGTTCAAGGTGATAAAGACCGAAACCGACATARCCCCATCCCGCRCTTTCGGGCGTAATGTCGTGGACTTTACCAGTTGTTCCGTTTGGTTTTCTTAACAGATCAGCCATTTTCTACCCCTTATCCAATCCTGCCGTGCGCGCCATTACTTTTAGCGCCTTCAGCCCCATTGTCTGATATTTCAACGGGTTGCGCACATCCGGGTCCTGTTCTGCTTCAATCACCAGCCAGCCGCTATAGCCATGTTCGGCGGCAACTTGCAGCACCGGCTCAAATTCGACGCCGCCCTCTGGATCGCCCGGTACGGTAAACACGCCGCGCCGTACGCCTTCGAGAAATGACAGCCCCTGTGCTTGCACCTGTTGTTTTATCTCAGGGCGCACGTTTTTCGCATGCAGATGCCCGACCCGGGCCATGTATTTTGTCGCCATTGCTTCAGGATCAACCCCGGCAAACCATGCGTGACCGGTATCGAGCAACAGCTTGGTCACAGGGCCGGCCGCGGCCATGAACGCGTCAATCTCGGCTGWATTTTCAACGATTGTGCCCATGTGGTGATGGTACACCAAAGTCAGCCCCTGATCGGCGCAAAATTGCGCTATCGCTTCAACATCAGCGCCAAARCTGGCCCACTGATYGTCAGGCAGAACCGGGCTGTCACTTAGCGCCAGATCATCGCGCCCGTGGATYGCATTGGAKGTTTCGCAGACGATACAAACCTTACARYCCATWGCCTTCARCAGATCAAGATGCGGCTGGATCGCCKTTYTCTCATCCTCAACCGACCGGGTCAGCAGGTTAAGCGAGTGCCAACCGGAAATGAACTGTAGCCCGTGCGGCTGCAGCACCGCCCGAAGCGCGCTCGGATCGGTTGGCATTTTGTGGCCCTTTTCRATRCCGTCAAAGCCGATTTTGCCAGCCTCTGTCAGGCATTGTTTCAGCGATATATCAGCGCCAAGGCTCTGRTCATCATCGTTKGACCAYGCAATCGGRTTTGTGCCGTATAGGATCATGTTCTTTGTTCCGTATCAGTCAGCGGGACGCTGGTTTTTCAGTTGATTTTGATAATTCTCATGGGCTGTGTTTACGCTGTCACGGGTGGAAACCTCTGGCACTGCCACATCCCACCAKGCACCACCGGCCTGGGTGGTTGGCATCGGATCSGTGTCGATAACAATGGCATAGGATCGGTCCGCCGCGCGCGCGCGTTTCATTGCTTCTTCCAACTCAGCCACCGAACCAACCTTTTCCGAGATTGCCCCCATAGCCCCGGCGTGMGCCGCGAAATCTATGTTRGACGGCACYRCATGGCGSGCRGTATCCAGCARGTTGTTAAAGCTTTCCGCCCCGGTRCTGAYYTGMAGKCGGTTGATGCAGGCAAAGCCGCGATTRTCSAGRATMACCAGAATAATYTTGTGRCCCAGCATSACSGACGTTGCCAGTTCCGAGTTCATCATCATATATGAACCGTCGCCGATCATCACCACGACTTCGCGGTTTGGATGGGCCATTTTGACGCCGACAGCCCCCGCAATTTCATAGCCCATACAGGAATAACCGTATTCCACATGATAGCCATTGGGTGCGCCGGATTTCCACAATTTGTGTAGTTCCCCCGGCAAACCACCAGCGGCGCAGACCATAATGGCATTTTCATCCAGACCGCGCTGAACTGCGCCGATAACCTGAGCATCTGACGGCAGTTGATTGCCATCGGGCAGGGCGGTTGCTGCGTCAACAGCAGCAATCCACGCGGGAACCAACGCCTTGTCAGGTCCGGCTGCTTTGTRATCCCCAAGGGCAGTTGAAAGTTCTTCCAGCCCRATTTTGGCGTCYGCYACCAGYGGCAGAGCACTATGTTTMCCACTGTCATATCCGGCGATATTCAGCGACAGGATGCGCCTKTCSGGGTTCTGGAAAAGCGACCAGCTKGCGGTGGTGAAATCCTGAAACCTTGTGCCGACACCGATAACCAGATCGGCCGTTTTAGCCACAGCATTCGCCGCCGACCCGCCGGTAACGCCGATTGAACCAAGGTTCAGTGGATGATCCCAGGGCAGCGATGACTTTCCGGCCTGGGTTTCAGCCACCGGARGCCSATGCTTTTCAGCGAAGGCCAGCAGCGTGTCGGTTGCGCCGGAATACAAAACCCCGCCACCCGCGACGATCAGCGGATTTTTTGCGCGTTGAATCGCCGYGACTGCCGCTTCAAGTTCGSCCAGATCAGGGCGKGGWCGGCGCTGTGCCCAGGTTTTTGGCKCAAAGAAACTCTCAGGATAATCAAACGCTTCTGCCTGCACATCCTGACAAAACGCCAGTGTGACCGGTCCACAGTCCAGCGGATCGGTCATTGTGGCCATTGCACGGGGCAGGGCGGTCAGCAGCTGTTCTGGTCGGGTGATACGGTCAAAATATTTGCTGACCGGCTTGAAGCAATCATTGGCACTGATCGTGCCGTCGTTGAAGTCTTCAATCTGTTGCAAGACCGGGTCGGGTGCGCGATTGGCAAACACGTCGCCCGGAATAAACAACACCGGCAGGCGGTTCACATGGGCCAGTGCTGCGGCTGTCACCATGTTGGTCGCACCGGGGCCWATSGAGGACGTCACCGCCATCGCGCGCTTGCGATTGCTGGCCTTGGCATAGGCAATCGCCGCATGCGCCATGCCCTGTTCGTTGTGGCCGCGCCATGTGGGGAAATCATCGCCTGCTGCGTGCAAAGCCTCACCCAGACCAGCCACGTTGCCATGRCCAAARATCGCCCAGCASCCGGAAAGAAAGCGCGTGCCATCTTCGTTCATCTGGTTGGACAAATAGCGCACCATCGCCTGTGCGGCGGTTAATCGAATTGTTTTCATGTCGCGTTTCCACTTCGCGCCGTGTCCCAGATGTCGCAGAGATCACGGTATTTCAGGGCCATTTCATCAATGGCCTGTTCATCATCCATATCACCCGCAAACCAATTTTTCGCGGTGTCGGCAAATATTGTCCGCCCGACAGCAAAACCTTTGACCAGATTATGTTTTGCCGCCGCCGCAAAACTCGCGCTCAGATGCGTACGCGGCGCGTCCAGCCCCAGCACCACAATGCCGCGACACCATTTGTCGTTTTTTGTAATCGTGTCACAGGTTACAGACCATGCGTCATCGCTTTTCATTGGCTCCAGCTTCCACCAATCAGGGAACACACCAATATCGTAAAACCGCTGGATCACCCGCGCCGATGTATGATCATCGCAACCGGCTACTTTTGACGGAATGATTTCCAGCAGGAATTCCAGCCGGTTACGCCGCGCCGCTGTAAACAGGCGCTGAACAGTATCTTCCTGCTTTGCCTTGGTTTCAGCGTCATCATCTGGATGATAAAAGCACAATACCTTTACAACCTGCCCAAGCGGCCATTCCGATAAGCCGCCAAAATCGGGACCGATTTCAGGCTCCAGCGTTAAGGGGCGAGAACCGGGCCATTCCACCGGGCGCCCAACCCACAGGCCTGTTCCTACAGCGTCGAACAGCGTATCTTGCCCCAAACGGCTGTCGCACAGAATGCCATACCCGGTGTGGCCGTCCGCTACCTTAAGTGCGGCGCTCAGACATAGCTGTTTGAACCGGCCAATGCGGGCGTGGTCAACACCGGCTGCATCTGCCATTTCYTCCAGTTGCACCCGGTGATCAAACGCAAACACCCGCATATCGGGCCAGTTGCCTGCGCGATTGGTGGACCAATGSACCTGTTCTAACGCGCGGTCTTTGCGCAAGGCGTGGTTCTGAACGCCGGTTTCAAAGAAATATTGCAGCTCATCCCAGCTTGGGTATGACGGGGTGCAGCCGTGGCGGCTAACGGCGAACGCGCCGCAGGCATTGGCGTATTTCAGCGATGTTTCCCAGTCCTGATCTGTCAGCCAGCCCTTTAACAGCCCTRACATGAAACCGTCACCKGCCCCCAGCACGTTGAAMACTTCGATCGGAAAGCCGGGGCCGCTCAGRCCRTCRTCCAGACTATCAGGAACCGCACCGGTAAAYGCGCTTGCCCCCATSGGRCCACGYTTGCAGACCAAAACCGCGTCACTRACCGCGCGCACATTGCGCAGGGCGTCAATGGTATCAGTCGTTCCGCCAGCGATATGGAACTCTTCCTCGGTCCCGACGATCAGATCAAACAGATGCAGSGTTGAAAGCAATTTTTCCGTCACCCGATCAGAGGCCATAAAGCGGTTTTCGCCGTCATCATGYCCGGAAAGCCCCCAAAGWGTMGGGCGRTAATCAATATCGAGCGCGGTGYGCGCSCCATTTTCGCKGGCCAGTSYCAGSGCCTTYAGSGCRGCRGCTTCGGTGTTYGGRTGKGCCAAAAGCGTGCCKGTCACCGTCACACARCGRCTGTCGGCAATCAGTTCCGGGTCTATGTCATCTTCGTTTAGTGCCATGTCGGCGCAGTCTTCGCGGTAGAATATCAGCGGAAATTGCTCGCGATCCCGGATGCCCAGCAACACTAGCGCGGTCAGACGCTCCGGGTCGGTAATGACACCGCGTACATCGACGCCTTCGCGCTGCAACTGTTCGCGGATGAACCGGCCCATATGTTCGTCGCCCACACGGGTGATCAGGGCTGATTTCAACCCCAGCCGCGCCGTACCTGCGGCCATGTTGGTTGGCGGGCCGCCGATGTATTTGTTGAAAGACCCCATGTCTTCCAGCCGGCCACCAACCTGCACACCGTAAAGATCCACTGACGCGCGGCCTATGGTTATGACATCAAGCATGTTTGGCCCCCATTATTTTTCCAGGCGCATGACGGGTAGAATATTCCGAGTCAATATGGAATATTTATTCCATATGGTAAAGGTGCGATAATTATTTTCTAATTTCCCTTCGTGTTCCCACCGCCACCGCCAAGGTGATCGCCAAAGACAGCGGCGCTGACAGGGCGCGAAAGGCACCAACATCGGCCTCGGACACCATCAATGTCGTGGCCCCCAGTTGATGCAGCGGGCTGTTCAGGGCGTCGGTTATTGCAACCACCTTACTGCCCTGTGCGCTGGCAAATGCCACAAGGTCCAGTGTTTCCTGCGTATAGGGGGCAAAAGTGATGGCAAACAACACATCCCGCGGTAAAATSGCGTGGCGTTGATCCAGATTGCCGACCTTGCCGTGTAACATTGCCGGAACCGCCATTTTTTCMAGCGCRTASGCCAGATAGSTKGCWACSGGRAASGCSCGGCTWAGRCCKATGATGTGKATCATYGGSGCWYSGGCSAKYKSYKSMACSGCWTTYTCSAGCGTYTCAGRKTCRATKSWRCTGGCMAGRTTTTCCANWRRRKKCSSGCCCNGCATCAACAAATTCTGCCAACAAAGCAGAGGGCGTTTCATCACCACTGGCGCGCAGGTTTTCCAGACGGGTCGCATAATCGGGCCAGCGCTGCGTATAATTTTCCCGAAATATCCGCTGCATTTGTGAATAGCCGGAAAAGCCCATCAATTGACAAAACCGCATGAAGGCCGAGGGTTGTACTCCGGCTGCCGATGAAAGATCTGCCACAGTAGAAACTGCAATCCGGTCGGTGTTCTGCGCTACATAATCGGCGCATTGGCGCAGTCGTTTTGGCAAGCCGTCAGTGATTTCCACCAGCCGGGTCTGAAATTCAGCAAGCGTTGCCGGGGCGCCCTTTTCGGTCATTCGGATACTCTCTTTTAACTTGACAGCCATGCAGATCGACCGCATTCCAGCACGTGGAATATATATTCTATTTTTGTTCGGAGCGGTAGTTTAAAATGCAGGAACTGGGGATTGGTCTTATCGGGGCAGGGTTCATGGGTAAGGCCCATGCGCTGGCTTATGGCGCGGTTAAGGCTGTGTTTGGGGATGTGCCGGCACCGCGACTGGAAATCCTGTGTAGCACGCCGATAGGTGAAGCGGTTGAAAAGGCAGACCAGTTTGGCTTTGCCCGCGCGACTGATGACTGGAATTCACTGGTAAATGACCCGCGTGTTGATCTGGTGTCGATCACCACACCAAACCATTTACACCATGAAATGGCGCTGGCTGCGATTGCGGCGGGTAAACATGTKTATTGTGAAAAGCCGATGTCTTTGACGTTRGTTCAGGCAACCGAGATGGCAGATGCTGCCAAAAAAGCAGGTGTGAAAACCATTGTTGGCTACAACTACATTAAAAACCCGGCCTTCACCCACGCACAAAAGCTGATCCGCGACGGCGCAATCGGTGACATCATCCATTTTCGCGGTTGGGTGGACGAAGACTATCAGGCCGACGCGGATCTGCCCTGGACCTGGCGGGCAAAAATATCTGAGGCGGGATTGGGTGCGCTGGGGGATCTGGGCTGTCATCTGGTTTCAATGGCTTACGGTATTGCTGGCCCAATTCACAGTTTGGTGGCCGATATGCAAACTGTTTACAAAACCCGGCTTTTGTCAGACGGATCGGGTCGCGGTGAGGTTGAAAATGAGGATACTGCCACCGCCTTGGTGCGTTTTGCCAATGGAGCGCATGGTTCGCTTTCGACATCGCGCGTGGCCTGGGGTCGCAAGAACCGCCTGACATGGGAAGCCCACGGCACCAAAGGTATGATTTGTTTTGATCAGGAACGCCTGAACGAACTTCGGCTTTACCAAAATACCGGCGCGCCAGATCAGCAGGGGTTTAAAACCATCCTGACCGGCCCGGCCCATGAACACTACGGCGCGTTCTGTCCSGCRCCGGGRCATCAGTTGGGGTTYAATGAYCTGAAGGTGATTGAAGCGGCGACATTGCTGCGCGCGATCAGGGACAATGAACAAGCCTATCCAGATTTTTCGGACGCACTGGAGTTTGAAAAAGTCATACATGCAATTGCGCAGGCCGCGCGCAGCGACGCGCGGGTCTCGCTCTGATTGAAAGAGGTTCTAACATGACAATTCGTTTCGCACTGCTTGGGGCCGGCCGCATCGGTCAGGTCCACGCCAAGGCTGTAACATCCAACCCACAGGCCAAACTGGTCGCCGTTGCAGATGTATTTGAGGACGCCGCCAATGCCGTGATTGCAACCTATGGCGGTGAATACCGCGRCATTGATACCATCGCCACCAGCGACGATATCGACGCGGTGCTGATYTGCACSCCRACCAACACCCAYGCTGATCTGATTGAAAAGTTTGCCCGCGCCGGAAAGGCGATATTCTGCGAGAAACCAATTGATTTGCAGGTGGACCGGGTAAGGGACTGCCTGAAGGTAGTTGATGAAACTGGTGCAAAACTGATGGTCGGTTTTAACCGCCGCTTTGATCCACATTTCATAGCACTCAAAGAAACCATTCAGTCGGGCCGGATCGGCGAGGTCGAGATGGTTAATATCATTTCACGCGATCCGGGCGCACCACCTGCAGAGTATATCAAGGTATCAGGTGGCATTTTCAAAGACATGACGATCCATGATTTTGATATGGCCCGGTTTTTGCTGGAGGAAGAAGTGGACAGCGTCATTGCCAGCGCCTCGGTTCTGGTTGACCCGGAAATTGGTAAGCTTGGCGATTTTGACAGTGCTAATGTGATCCTGACCACAGCGAGTGGCAAGCAATGCTCAATATCAAATTCTCGCCGTGCCACCTATGGCTATGACCAGCGGATTGAGGTGCATGGTTCACTTGGAATGGTGGCGGCTGAAAACCAGCGCGAAGTAAGCATCGAGGTTGCCACCAAAGACGGCTACACCAAACCGCCACTGTTTGATTTTTTCATGACCCGCTATATCGCGGCCTACGCTGCTGAGATCACTGCGTTTATTTCGATTGTTACAAAAAATACAGTGCCGACGCCAAGCGGACAGGACGGGCTGCGCTCGCTAATGATCGCCGAGGCGGCGTTGCTTTCAGTATCTGAGGGCAGGGCGGTGATGCTGACGGAGATGTCGAGAAGATGAAAAGTGGTAGTGGTCGTAGTCTTGGGCTAACTGGTCTCGGATTAGAGATTTCCCTGAGAACAGGGAAATTTACAGGGAATTTGGCGAAAAACAGGCAAAACGGCCTAGTATGCCTGTTTGTCACGCAGTGATATCAAGGGGTTAAGTTGAAATTCCCTTAGCAATTAGCAGGGAATTATCAGGGCTCGTCGTCGCGTCGGACTTTGTGCTCTGTTGCAGACGGGGCGTGTCCGCGCCCATAACACTGGCCGAACCGTTCAGGTTCGACAATGCTTGCGGTGGCTGCTTAGTCAGGTCTCAATCAGATAGAAGCTGCTTTCACTCTAGAAAACGTTTGTCAACCAATGGGTTAGATAAAATACTTTTTGACGTTTTTCGGTATCTGCGATACTCGGGACATCCTCATAGCGAGATGTATAGCAGGAAGCTCACATATCCGTCGCAAAGAAACGCGGTGGTCGAAGTGCGCTTGCTGGCATGTTTACCTCCATTGCTCAATCAACTTTTGAACTAAGGAGGCACTCATGCCTAACAAACTTATCTCGAACGCCAACACCAACAACTTGGCGGGTGAACCCACAGCCGACATGGCTAATTAAAAGGGGCAGTTTGCCCAAAAAACCAATCGAATATTGGCAACGATATTTCGTCTGAATTAATTGTAGAACAAATCCCGATATCCAGTTTGAAGCAAGCGAAACATCCGGTTCGCAAGAGGTCCTCGCGGCAGATCGCCAAAGCCAAAAGTTCATTCGGCGAATTTTGTATGGTGCTTCCCATCCTGACTACGTCGGATAATGAGATTATCGACGGTCATGTGGTCGTCGAGGCGGTCCGCGAACTTGGCCAGAAATCAGTCCCCTGCATTTGGATCAGTCATCTTGACGAACGTCAAGTGCGCGGCCTGTGTATCGCCTTGAACGAAATCCAGGAAACGGGATCCTGGGATGAGCCCGCGCTGAAACTTGAGCTGGCATATCAACTTGAGTCCAACACTGATCTGACGGTCCTGGGGGTTGAAGCACCCGAACTGGACAACCTGTTTGAGATCTCGGTCGGGGCAGGGGACGGACCTGACCCTGCTGACGAGGCTGGCCAGTTGCCCAAACCTGAAGCACCTGTTGTTGCGAAACTGGGCGATGTCTGGATCCTTGGGGATCACCAGATTTACTGCGGAAATGGCCGCGACGTTGACAGCGTGCTCATGCTGTTCGGGAGCCAGACGGCGGATATGGTGTTTACGGATCCGCCCTATAATGTCCCTGTCAACGGCCATGTGCGCGCGGTCACTGACCATTTCGATGAATTTGCCGAGGCATCTGGCGAGATGACGCCAGAGGAGTTCACCGATTTCCTGTCCAGCATTCTGGTCGCGACCAAACAAATAACTTCGGCGGGCACCTTGATCTATTGCTTCATGGACTGGCGCCATTTGGAAGAAATGCAAGGGGCGATCCGGGCGGTGGGGTTTGAACTTCTCAACCTCTGTGTCTGGGTTAAACCCAATGGTGGCATGGGATCGTTCTATCGGTCCCGCCACGAGTTGAGGGAAAAACGAGATGTAGACGAAAATATCAAGCGCTGATCGCGCGGCGGGTATTTCACGCCGATAAACATCCACCACGTAGGAGATGCCCTGAAACGTGAAGAACGAAATACCGACGGGCAGGATGATTTCCAGGAAAGGAAGGTCACGCGCCAGCCCAACGCTGGTCAAAACTTCATCCAGGCTCTCAAGGAAAAACCCGTAATACTTGAAGAAGCCAAGGATCGACAGATTGGCAATGACCGCGAGGCCGACAAACAGGCGCCTGATCCAGTCGCGTTCAAA
>NVTR01000003.1 GCA_002732955.1 Marinosulfonomonas sp. | reverse complement strand
TACTGTGGGCACGAATAGTGTGGCGGCGGATGCCGAGATATGCGCGATGTTGGCGGACACGCTGGAAGCGGTTGGCATTGAGCGCGGCGACTACATCGTGCGCATCAACAACCGCAAAGTACTCGACGGAGTATTGGACATCATGTTTGGCTGGCAGGATGACGATGAAAAGGCACAAATGGGCGCTGTCTATGACCGGATGCAAACTCGTGAAGCCGTACTGCGCACTATCGACAAATTTGACAAAGTCGGCGAGGCCGGTGTTCGTGAACTGTTGGGTAAGGGCCGACTGGATGCATCTGGAGCGTACATTGATGGTGTAGGACTCGACGATACTCAAACCGATGCGGTCATTAGGTTCTTGACCTCCAAAGACCCCGACCCCGATGTGACCCTCGCGAACCTGCGCAAAGCTGTGGGCGGCTCCGTGAAGGGCGCTGACGGAATCGCCGAGCTTGAGGAAATCGCACACCTTTTGGCCGCTCAGGGCTATGGTCCCGACCGTATAGTCATCGACCCCAGCATCGTTCGTGGACTCGGCTATTACACCGGCCCGGTTTACGAAGCTGAACTGACCTTCGAAATCCTCGATGAAAAAGGCCGCCCGCGTCAGTTTGGCTCGGTTGCTGGCGGTGGCCGATACGACGATCTGGTTAAGCGGTTCACCGGGCAATCGGTACCGGCGACAGGTGTGTCAATTGGGGTTGATCGTCTTCTCGCGGCACTACGCGCTAAAGGTCAGTCATCCGGGAAGGCACCCGGTCCGGTCGTGGTGACAGTGATGGATCGTGATCGGATGGCGGATTATCAGACTATGGTGGCCGAGCTGCGCAATGCCGGTATCCGGGCCGAGGTTTACCTTGGCAACCCGAAGAATTTTGGCAACCAGTTGAAATACGCCGATAAACGCAATTCACCCGTGGCGGTGATCGAAGGTSGCRMMSAAAAAGAACGCGGTGTGGTTCAACTGAAAGACCTGATCCTTGGGGCGAAGATTGCAGAGAATGCGACGCTTGAGGAATGGAAATCTCAACCCGCGCAGATTGAAGTTCCACGCAGTGATTTAGTCGCTCAGGTCCGTGCGATGCTGGCGCGCGAAACCTGATGAAAACYAAGGCTGCAATCCGGGTCGAAACCGCGCGGCTTTTGGCGTTGTTTGAAGCMGCCGGTGCGCAGCGTGTRGATGCGGATATTTTACAGCCYGCTGATATAYTGCTCGACCTTTATGGCGAAGATATCCGYGCCCGGGCGTTCGTGACCCATGATCCKYTGAATGGCGAACAGATGCTGCGCCCGGATTTCACCGTCCCGGTGGTCCAGATGCACATGACGGATGGCGCGGARCCAGCGCGCTACACATATGCTGGCGAAGTTTTCCGCCGYCAGGAAGATACCACCGCCAAGGCCAGCGAATATATACAGGTCGGGTATGAGTTGTTTGACCGCAATGATCCTGCGGCTGCGGACAGTGAGGTTTTCGCGTTATTTTCAACGGTGTTGGAGCCACTGGGCCTGCACGCCGCGACCGGTGATATCGGCATATTAATGGCTGCTGTTCAAGGGCTTAGCACCACTGAGCGGCGTAAAAAYGCGCTGCTGCGTCACATCTGGAGACCGAAACGGTTTCGCGCATTGTTGGATCGGTTTGGTGGGGTTTCAGACGYCCCCGCAAGTCGGGTCGTTATGCTGGGGCATGTCGATCCGCTAAAAGGTGCGCCCCCGTTGGTTGGTTTGCGCAGTTTCGATGAAATTCGTGAACGGATAGAGGCACTGCGGTGTGACGCGGCTGAGCCACCGATCAGTAAAGGTGAAGTAACGCTGTTGGATCGAATTCTTGGTTTGAAGGCCAAGTCACCTGTTGCGTTAGAACAATTGCAAGAAATGATGGGTGATATGCCTGCCTTGCAGCGCAGCGTGCAGACCTTTTCAAAACGACTGGATGCACTTGACGGGCTTGGAATTGATGTATCTGAACTGGATTTTGAGGCCAGTTATGGGCGGACGTCGATGGAGTATTATGACGGGTTTGTCTTTGGTTTCTATGCTGAAAACCGCCCCGATCTTCCCCCCGTTGCCACAGGCGGGCGCTATGATGCACTGACGCGTGTGCTTGGACAGGGGCGTTCAATTCCAGCGGTTGGTGGTGTGATCCGGCCCGGATTGTTGGTGGAGGTCGGGGTATGAGCATCAAGCTGGGTGTGCCGTCCAAGGGGCGGTTAATGGACCAGACATTTGAGTGGTTTGCCGGGCGCGGGATTGAACTTTGCCGAACCGGATCTGAGCGGGAATATGCCGGGGCTGTAAGGGGAGCGGACGGAATTGAGCTGGTRCTGTTATCCGCCGGTGAAATCCCGCGAGARCTGGCAGCGGGGCGAATTCACCTTGGGGTGACGGGTTCTGATCTGGTTCGGGAAAAWCTGGTRCAGTGGGAAAATCAGGTTGAAAGCCTGGCCGGGCTAGGGTTCGGGCAGGCTGATTTGACGATGGCTGTACCGCAGGCCTGGGTCGATGTGGATACGCTGGAAGACCTGGATGCGGTGGCCGCTAGATTTCGGAAAGATCATGGGTTTCGCCTGAGAATTGCGACTAAATATCATAGGCTTACGCGGGGATTTTTACGTGATAACGGAGTGGCTGATTATCAACTAGTGGATAGTCAGGGGGCGACCGAGGGGACGGTGAAAAATCTGACCGCCGAGGCGATAGCTGACATTACTTCTAGTGGAGATACTCTGCGTGCGAACCATTTGAAAATATTATCGGACGGGTTGATTCATAAGAGTTATGCGACATTGTTTGGCTCAAAGCAKGCTGTGATGAGCAATGCTGAAAAGRGTGTTTACCAAGCGTTTATTGCAAAAATTGGGCTCTGAATTTAAGGTCGCCGACGTATCCGCGCGAAAGGAAGTCTATTGGAACGAGTGCGTTGTATTGCCTGGGATTTTGACGGTGTTTTGAACCGGAATGTGGTGAATGGGCATTTCATCTGGCAGGATAATCTGGCTGATTTCGGGATCAATAAAGCGACGTTTGAAACGTTCATGTTTGCYGATGGATTCTGGCCAATTATGCGCGGTGAAGAGGATTTATTGCATAGACTGCAACGTTTTAAGGAACATGCCGCCTTTGATGCTGAGGCARAAGAATTGCTGGAGTTCTGGTTCAAGGTGGATGCCCGGCCCTGTGTGCAAATGCTGGATTTGATGGCAGCGGCCGAGGCGGTTGGGTTGCGACAGGTGATAGCCACGAATAACGAACATCGACGTTCTAGCTACATCGAAAATGAGATGGGATTTGCAGCGCGGGTAGAAAAATTATTCTCAAGCGGGCGGATGGGTGTGGCCAAACCGGACGGCRCATATTTTGAGGCTATTCAGAGCGAGTTAGACTTGAAACCGGAAGAAATTTTATTTGTGGATGATTACGAAGATAACATTGAGGCGGCTGCGAATTGTGGATGGCAGGTGCATCATTTTCCTGAGGATGGGCATGATGATTTGCGGGATCGGTTGGCGGTTATTTTGTAGAACCGCAAAAACTACCAAACGCCGATTTCAGCGAGGGCCAGGTTCAGTGATCTGGGCAAATCTGTTTCTGCGGCCCGCAGCTTTGGCAGATCGGGTGGCGCGTCAGCCGCTGATAAATACCGCCAACCCTGAAATGGGCGTTTTGGCGCGGATTGGGTATGTATCAATTCCGCATCCATCCGGATGCCGCAGCGCCGTATTCCGTCRCTACCGATGACTTCGTCCAACCCTATTATCCGCTGACGCGCCAGTACCACGCCCTTGATCACCCAATAGAGCGAACCACCATTGAGCAATTCTGCCTGGCGTTTTGGCCACATCCGGGTGACGTGGCGGGTTTCGGTGCTTTGGCGGGCATCAATACGGCTGGTCAGATCAGCGAGCGAGTCGAYGCCGACGCATAGCTTTACCAGATTTACGTATTGATCCACGTCCAACCCCAAGATATAGTGAAAATCCCCCGTATAACCTAGCAGAAACAGGTGGGAATACAAGTAATGCAGCAACAGATCAAAACACATGTATTCCAGTTCGAATAGATATGTTGACCGGTCAGGTTGGCAGAACTAAGTTTGTATGCCTGCCAAAACCCCTATGGGAACACTGATATGAGCCGCTTTTCCGCCCCGATTGCCGAAAGTATCTGGGATATGAAGTACCGCTTYAARAAKGCGGATGGCGGCGCTTTGGACARCAGYGTKGAAGAYACCTGGCGGCGTATTGCGCGCGCCTTAGCGGTGGATGAGGCAGAGCCGGAGGTTTGGGAAAACCGGTTCTACGACGCTTTGGAAGATTTTAAATTCCTACCCGCCGGTCGGATCACAGCTGGGGCCGGAACAGCGCGTTCGGTTACGTTGTTCAATTGCTTCGTCATGGGTACGATCCCCGACAGCATGGGCGGCATTTTCGATATGCTTAAAGAAGCCGCGCTGACCATGCAGCAGGGCGGCGGTATTGGCTATGATTTTTCAACCATCCGGCCCAATGGCGCGGACGTAAAAGGCGTGGCGGCGGATGCTTCRGGGCCSTTGTCGTTCATGGATGTCTGGGACGCGATGTGTCGCACGATCATGTCGGCNGGGTNCRCGRCGCGGCGCGATGATGGCGACGATGCGYTGCGACCACCCGGATATAGAAGATTTTGTAACCGCCAAGTCCGATCCGGCGCGGTTGCGTAATTTCAACGTCTCAGTGTTGATAACGGATGCGTTCATGGCGGCGGTAAAGGCCGACAAAAGCTGGGACTTGGTGTTTGRCGGAACGGTTCATCGCACCATTCAGGCGCAGGACCTTTGGAACCGGATAATAAGTTCAACCTATGATTTTGCCGAGCCGGGGGTGATTTTCATCGACCGGATCAATGCGATGAATAATCTGGGTTATTGCGAAGATATTGCCGCGACCAACCCCTGTGGTGAGCARCCRTTGCCRCCYTAYGGSGCSTGYYTGCTGGGRTCGGTWAAYYTGGCGCGTYTGGTGTCTGATCCKTTTGRARAGSGYGCWGARYTGGATGARGCSGCKTTGGRYGATCTGGTGCRGGTYGCSGTTCGGATGATGGATAACGTGATTGATGTRTCGCGCTTTCCRCTGCCSGARCARRAGCGCGAGGCGAAAACCAAGCGCCGTATTGGCTTGGGCGTGACCGGGTTGGCRGATGCKCTGCTGATGGTGGGTTTGCGCTATGGCTCAAAGGGYGCGGCGCGTCARACCGAGCGYTGGTTGCACGCGATTTCGCGCGCCGCATATCTGGCGTCAGTGGATTTGGCGAAGGAAAAAGGWGCGTTTGCGCTGTTTGACGCGGATGCGTATCTGGCCAGCGGTGCGATGAAAAGGATGGATAAGGATGTGCGTGAAGCGATTGCCAAACATGGCATTCGCAATGCTTTACTGACCTCAATCGCGCCGACCGGGACGATCAGCCTTTATGCAGGCAACGTCAGTTCAGGGATTGAGCCGGTGTTTGCCTATAAYTACACCCGYAAGGTTTTGCARAAGGATGGCAGCCGTTCCGAGGAAGARGTGGTYGRTTACGCGGTGCAGATGTGGCGSGAYAAGTTTGGYGATGCYGATCTGCCCGAWCATTTTGTYGACGCGCAATCGCTGCATCCGCTGGAGCATGTGGCGATGCAAGCTGCGGCGCAGAAGTGGATCGATAGCTCAATATCCAAGACAATCAATTGCCCGCAAGAAATTTCGTTTGAGGCGTTCCGCGATGTTTACATGGCGGCGTGGGATAGTGGCTGTAAGGGCTGCACAACCTATCGGCCGAATGATGTGACCGGGTCAGTTTTGAGTGTTTCTGAGGGGKCTGAAAAGGCGCCGGAAATTGATACCGGGGCGGATGTTGTTTATATTTCTGAGCCACTTGAGCGCCCGCAGGCGCTGGAGGGTAACACCTATAAGCTGCGCTGGCCCGACAGCCAGCACGCGATTTACATCACCCTGAATGACATCGTGATTGGTGGGCATCGTCGGCCGTTTGAGGTGTTTATCAACTCCAAGAACATGGAGCATTTTGCCTGGACCGTGGCGTTGACCCGGATGATTTCTGCTGTGTTYCGGCGCGGCGGTGATGTTTCGTTCGTGGTTGAAGAACTGAAGGCGGTGTTCGATCCGCGCGGTGGTGCGTGGATGGAGGGGAAATATGTGCCTTCAATCCTGGCGGCGATTGGCGGGGTGATTGAGCAGCATCTGGTGTCAATCGGCTTTATATCAGGTGAAGGGATGGGGCTGAAAACCGACCCAAAGGYGGATGTGGTTAATCTTGGCGCGCCCAAAGGCAAGGCCTGCACATCCTGTGGCAGCTACGAAATGCGAATGATCGAGGGCTGCATGACCTGCGTGGATTGTGGTTATTCAAAATGCGGGTGAACCGGCCCTAAGCCAAGATAATAGTGAGTCTTCAGGGGCACAGTTTGACCTGAAACGCCGGGGTGCGCCTTCCCCGGCGAATCGAAACGGTTAATGATTCGTTAACAAAAATAAAAAAAGTGGCAGGTTTCACAGGCATGGCAATGCACGACAGGGGCACGTTCGTAATGGCGTGGTCTCAAGCAGAGCTGGATGGGTTGATCGGCATGCGCCCCGGTGCAATTAGTGTCGGATCAACCTGGCGATGGCGCGGCGAGGCCGTTCGCGTTGACGTTTCAAGAGATATTTTGGTTCTGGAAGGCGCGGAAGGTGTCGCAGATATGCGCCGCCGCGCCGCCGGGCAYGTTCGAAAGATATTGGGCGATCCCGGTCTGTTGTTTGGGCAAGGCGCGGATGACCTGCCGGAAGAACCGCTGTTTCGTTCAGGCTTTGAGGTTACCGACGGTATCGAGAAATTTCAGGCGACATTGATTGACCTCGAAGACGGGCATCATCCAATGTTGCTGTTTATCGGTGCATTACCACCTTCTGAGCAGGATCTATGGGTGGTGTCGGTATCAATGGGGGCCAAAACGACGCTGCCGGAAGATGAGTTGGGCGGAACAATTTGTTTTGTGCCCGGTACCCGGATCAACACGCCGGATGGCGCGAGGCTGGTGGAAGAGCTGGCTGAGGATGATTTGATCTGCACCAAGGATAACGGCGTGCAGCCAGTGCGCTGGATCGGCAGCCGGAATGTTTCCGGCGGGCGGATGATTGCGATGCCGCATCTGCGCCCGGTTCGGCTGAATGCGAATGTTCTGGCAGATGGGGAACCTGATGATGATCTGATCGTGTCGCCGGATCACCGGGTGTTGGTAAAAGGCGCGGTGGCTCTGGACCTGTTTAACACCCATGAGGTTCTGGTGTCGGCCAGTGATCTGATCAATGATCACTCAATTCAGGTGGATTACCGTTGCCGCGGCGTGTGTTACATCCATCTGTTGTTGGACCAGCATCAGATTGTCTGGGCGAACGGCGTAGAGGTTGAGAGCTTTCACCCCGCAGGGATGCAGCCCGCGAAYATGAACCCGGTGCAGCGTGAAAACATGCTGGAGCGTTTTCCAGACATCCGCGAGGACGCATTTCGCTACGGTGAATTCGCCCGGCGCAACCTGACCCGGTCCGAGGCTGCAATTTTGTCTTACGGTGCGCTTTCGGGCCATTGACTCGGTCACACCCACCTGTATAAGCAGCCCGTTCCGACCCTTAGGTCGGTGCACTCAATTGGTGTTGGTGGCCCCCGCAAGGGGATGCCTGTCAGTCGCAAGACTAAGGACAACGCCCTTCATAGTGGCCCAATGGGGCCTCGTTTAGTACGAAGGAGATCAGCCGTGACCAAACGCACGTCTGCCAAACATAAAATTGACCGCCGGATGGGTGAAAACATCTGGGGTCGTCCGAAATCCCCGGTTAATCGTCGTGAATATGGCCCCGGTCAGCATGGTCAGCGCCGTAAAGGCAAACTGTCTGACTTTGGTCTGCAGTTGCGAGCCAAGCAAAAGCTGAAGGGCTATTACGGCGATCTTACTGAAAAACAGTTCCGCCGCATTTTTGGTGAAGCCGAGCGAGTTCGCGGTGATACTGGTGAAAATCTGGTAGGTCTGCTGGAGCGCCGCCTGGACGCGGTTGTCTACCGCGCCAAGTTCGTGCCAACCGTTTTCGCTGCCCGTCAGTTCGTGAACCACGGCCACGTCACTGTAAACGGCAAAAAGGTCAACATYCCGTCCTACCGTGTTAATGAAGGCGACGTGATCGAAGTTCGCGAAAAGTCCCGCCAAATGGGTCTGGTTCTGGAAGCAATCCAGYTGCCRGARCGCGACGTGCCKGATTACATGGACGTTGATCATGGCAAACTGAAAGCCACGTTTGTGCGCACACCGGGCCTGAGCGATGTGCCTTACCCAGTGCTGATGGAACCAAATCTTGTGATCGAATATTACGCCCAGAACTAAGGTTCTGAATATTATTGGAGAAGCCGCGCCGGTTTGGTGCGGCTTTTTTCGTTTATGTCCCTAAGGGCGAAAACTGGCGCGGTAGTTTGAAGGGGTTTCACCGGTGAAATCCTTGAACGCCGCGTTGAAGGCCGACAGGCTGGAATATCCCACGGACATTGCAATACCGGCGATAGGTTGGTCCGAGGCAGCCAATGCTTCGATGGCGCGGATCATCCGCATTTGGCGCAGGGCCTGACGCCATGTCATGCCGAGTTCTTCTGCGAACCGGCGTGAAAGTGAACGTGGGGTAACAGCAACAGTGGCTGCAATGCTTTCAAAGCTGGGATTGGCGTCAATTTGCGCCTCAGTCAACTTCAGGACGTTTTGCAACATTTCGTTTTTGGCACTGGGCATGGCGGCAAGGCTGGGGTTTTCAGCCAGACGCCATGCGACATTGGCGAGGGTTCTGAATAGATCACTTGCAAAATCCGTCAACGGCCCGCTGTCTGGCCCCCATTGTCTACATTCCAACACCAGCTCACGCGCAAGTGGCGTCATTTCGAACACCGATAGTTGGGCCGCAGGTAAGGGAGCGAATTTGGGGTCAAACAGAACCGAACAGACGGTCATTTGTTGCGGCATGGTTATCTGGATCGGCTTGCCGGCTTCGATCAACGCGGCGCGCGCCGGGGGCAGGGACCAGCGCCGACCACCTGCTTCCAATTGCATGGCACCCTTGGCGGCATATAGCAGGTAATGCCGGTCCACCTGAAACAACTTGGTCGGTTCCGGGGCGAATTCCTGGTAAAAGCAATAAGCTTGGGGTTGGGTCATGCGCGCAGTCTAGCAGAGGTTCAGGGAGCGGTTTCAATGATTTTCGCGTTGAAACGCCGACTTGTTGGTGCCCTGGTCATTATTGGTCTGAGCAATGCGTCTGCTTTGGCAAAGCCTGGAGAATTCAGATATTTGCTAAATTCCGCTTCACTATCCCATTCGTGCAATATGCAGATTTGTTCGAGATTGTTTGGATCAGGGAACGCTCGGAAGTTTTGGCAACCGGGCAGGGCACGTACAGTTGGGGTTTCGCCCAACAAGACCGAGAATGCTGCAGTGTGATCCTTTGCAGCGACTTGAAATTCTACAATTGCGATCAACATTTTGATATCCTTTCACGAGGGCGGATAAAAACGTAGCCAAAGCTGGTGCGCTTTGGTGGGCCTGCGGTGAAGCGGTGGCAAATTGGGTCGGGCAGACTGGCCGTCTTGGCTATCTGGCGCACCTGATTTTCTGAAAACCAACGGTGCCGCCAACGCAGCCAGATCAGCCATTGGCACCAGTGCGGACGACTGATGAYCAAYAACAGCRTGCCGCCGGGGGCCAATAGCTTGAACATCTGTGCCATAGCACGGGTCGGTTTTGGGCAGTGTTCGATTACATGGGCGCCGAGGATAAGGTCGAACCGATGGTCAGTTTGGAAGTCTTCCAGACGGGTTTGGTAGCTGGCGATTTGCGGARCAAAGCCCGAGAGCGCTTGTCTGGCGTGGGCAAGCATCTTTCTTGATGGATCGATCAGGGTAAGATTTGACGGTAATATGCCAGCTTTCAGCGCTGCTAACGCAAATGTTCCGCAACCGGTTCCGATATCACAGATTGTCATGCACTGACGCAGTGACGGGAGCGCTGCGCGTGCAAAATCCCCGTAGGCGTTCAAATAGCCGAGTTCAGCGACCTGTTCCCCCCAATCGGGTGCGGCCTTGTCGTAGAGTGTTGCAAGGTTCTGTTCTGACATCGGTAGCCCTCTATTTCTTGTCTAAATCTGCCTGAAAATATTTCCCACATCTGCCGTCAGCCTGACAAAGTTGAGCGCCTAACGGACAAACCGCCAAAATTCCGGCAACACTGGCCTTGCAGCGCGCGGCCCGYTAAGACTGCCCGGACCAATAAGAGATACTGAGATGACAGCACACATTGAACCACATCCAGGCATCATGGACATTCGCCCTTACAAGGGTGGGACCAGCCATGTGGAGGGCATGGTGGATGTCGTGAAACTGTCATCAAACGAAAATCCGTTTGGCCCGGGGGATAAGGCGCGTGAGGCGTTTGCAAAATCTGGCGGGCAGTTGCACCGCTATCCTTCAACRGACCATAGTGGGCTGCGCAGTGCGATTGCTGAGGTGCATGATCTGGATGCTGATCGGATCATCTGCGGAGCAGGGTCAGACGAGATCATCGCGTTTCTCTGCCAGGCATATGCCGGTCCGGGGGATGAGGTGATCCACACCGAGCACGGGTTTTCTATGTATCGGATTTCCACGTTGGCGGCAGGTGCGATCCCGGTGGAAGTGCCTGAGCGTGAGCGTGTGGTAGATGTGGATGCGATCCTGAACGCCTGCAATGAAAAAACCAAACTGGTATTTATCGCCAATCCGGCCAACCCGACCGGCACGATGGTTGGGGGGAATGATCTGGCGCGACTGGCGGACGGACTGCCGGAGCAGACTATTTTGGTGTTGGATGGGGCATATGCAGAGTATGTCGAAGGGTTTGACGGCGGCGTTGCWCTGATAGATATGCGCGATAACGTGGTAATGACGCGGACCTTTTCCAAGCTRTATGGTTTGGGCGGGCTGCGGATTGGCTGGGGCTATGGTCCGGCACATATTATTGATGTGCTGAACCGGGTGCGCGGGCCGTTCAACCTGTCAGATACGCAATTGCAAACTGCTGAGGCCGCGATGCGCGACCGCGACTACGCTGATAATTGCCGCGCCGAAAATAGCCGCCTGCGGGTTTGGCTGTCAGAGGCATTGGCTGAAATTGGGGTGCCGTCGGATGTGTCCTGTGCCAATTTTATTCTGGCCCGGTTTGCCGACAGAGAAGAGGCCGAGGCCTGCGATGATTTTCTACAGACAAAAGGGCTGCTGGTACGCCGCGTGGCCGGGTACAAATTGCCAAATTGCCTGCGGATCACGGTTGGGGATGAAGCATCCTGCCGCCGTGTGGTCCATGCCGTTTCAGAATATAAAAAGGGTGCGTAATGGCTGTGATTTATGAACGGGTTGCTTTGATCGGGCTGGGGTTAATTGCCGGGTCGATGGCGCACGCGATGCGCAGGGGCAATTTGGCTGGGCATATTACTGGCACGGCCCGATCCGCGGAAACTCGCGATATTGCACGGGAAATTAAACTCTGTGATGAAATTGTGGATACCGCCGTGCAGGCGGTTGCTGGCGCTGATCTGGTTGTGTTGGCGGTTCCTGTTGGGGCTATGGGGGACATCGCCAGGGAAATTGCACCGCATCTGAAGGCCGGTGCGACCGTCACCGATGTGGGTTCGGTAAAGCAGGCGGTGATTGATGCGGTAGAGCCGCATATCCCGAAAGGTGTGCATTTTGTGCCTGGCCACCCAATGGCGGGGACGGAGCATTCGGGGCCGAATTCCGGTTTTGCTGAGCTATTTGAAAACCGCTACTGCCTATTGGTTCCGACCGAGCGTACGAGCGAAAAAGCGGTCAAAAAATTGCAGTCMTTGTGGGAAGAGATGGGCGCATTGGTAGAGATCATGGATGCCGAGCACCATGATCTGGTTTGTGCGGTAACCTCCCATGCTCCACACTTAATTGCTTATACAATGGTTGGCGTTGCTGACGACCTGCGTCGGGTTACCGACAGTGAGGTGATAAAGTTTTCCGCTGCCGGTTTTCGCGATTTCACCCGGATCGCTGCATCTGATCCGTCTATGTGGCGCGATGTGTTTTTGAACAATAAAGAAGCGACGCTTGAAATTCTGGGGCGCTTTACGGAAGAATTGTTCGCACTGCAACGTGCTATCCGGACCGGCGATGGCGATCATTTGTTTGATTATTTCACCCACACACGCGCAATCCGGCGTGGGATTGTTGAGGCCGGACAGGACACCGATGCGCCAGACTTTGGACGCGGTGCCAAGCGGTGAAACCAAGGGTGGTCATATCAGCAATTCTGATGGGACTGGCGGCATTCGGGGCGGATGCGGGTGCGCCGGACCAATCCATGCGCCCGGTTTTGCGCCCGGATCATGGCCAGGTTTCTAGGCCGGATTATCTGGTTCTGGCAACCAGAGCGCCGGGGTTGCGGATTTCTCTGCGCCCGACTGTGCGCCCCAGGGGGCTGCGGTCCGGAACACGCCCGCAAAGCCAGCCGACGCCGGTGGCGGTAACTGCGCGGGGGTCAGTTTGTGGCATTCGTGGTATTAAGGGCGAAAAGCTGGCCCGCATTCGCGGAACCTTGGCGGGATGCGGTGTGAAAAAACCGGTGCGAATTACTTCGGTTAACGGGGTGGCGCTGTCGCAGGGTGCAATAATGGATTGCACAACAGCGAAGGCGCTTAATTCCTGGGTTAAAGATGGGGTAAAGCCGACGATCGGGCGACTTGGCGGTGGTGTAGCCAGTTTGCAGGTGGCGGCGCATTACAGTTGCCGGACCCGAAACAGCCAGCCGGGGGCGAAAATTTCCGAACATGGTAAAGGTCATGCCATTGATATTTCAGCGATAAACCTAAATAGTGGCGCATCAATAAGTGTCCTGACTGGTTGGAAAGATCGCGCGCAGGGTAAACTGTTGAAGAGGATGCACCGTGTGGCTTGCGGGCCGTTTGGCACGGTGTTGGGACCKAACTCAGACAGGTTTCATCGGGATCACTTCCACCTTGATACAGCGCGCTATCGCGGTGGCAGTTATTGCCGTTAGGTGCGAAGCCAGCCTTTATCGAAATCTATATTTTTTGCACCGGAAAACCTGGCGGTTTGTTTGATTGCGCCGTGTAGTCGTGCCGTGCGGGTTTTGCCCATGGAAATACCCGGTTCAGGCCAAAACGCGGTGATGTTCAGGGTGTCGCTTGAGCGATCAGACTTCATATCTATGCGCCCAATCAGACGTTCGCCTTCCAATACCGGGAAGACGTAGTAGCCAAATTTTCGTTTGGCTTTTGGCACGAAAACTTCAATTCGATAGTGAAATCCAAACAGGCGTTCGGTGCGGTCCCGGTCGCGCAGGGCCGGATCAAAGGGGCTAAGAATACGGGCAGATTTTGGTGGGGACTGGGTGGATTGGGCCGCCTTGATAACGTCCGGGCGGGCGAAGGATGTTCGCGTTGAACCGTCGGCGTTTTCAATTTCAATTTCGATCAGGGTGCCGGATTTTACGGCGGCTGTGCACCAGTGGCGGGTCTCTTTAGGGGTCGCTTTGGCCCAAAAAGCGGCAATTTCGCCAGATGTAGCAAAGCCCAGCCGGTCTATGGCGCCGTTGCAGGCCCAGTCGATCGTGTCGCCTGTTTCCGGGTGCCATCCGCTAACAGTGTGCGGGATCACGCGACTGGTCAGGTCATAAAATTTTCGAAACCCGACGCGGCGTGTAACTGATAACTGGCCCGACCGCCAAAGGTATTCCAGTGCGGTTTTGGAAGGAAGCCAGTCCCACCAGCCGCCTGAGCCACGAGTTTCATTTTCGCCGACATCGGTTGAACAAACCGGCCCCGTATCGTGGATTTGCGATAGAATTGGGGTGATTAGTTTATTAATCCCGGCGCGCCGGCTCTTTTTCCAGCGGTCGCGCAGTTTTTTGGCGTCGCGCTCAAATCTCAGGTGCCAATGGGGATAAAATGATGTCGGGATAATTGCAGCGTCGTGGGTCCAGTGTTCGAAAAGTGTTCGGTCCTGTTCCAGCAGTGGGGCAAGGTTATCCGGACGATAGCTTTGGTGTCGAGCGTGCAGGATCATGTGGTGAGCGCGCTCAACAGTATTAATGCTGTCGATTTGCACGAATCCTAGCCGCTCGATCAGCGCACATAAATCGGGGCCTTTAGCACTGCCGGTTGTTGGTTCGCCCAGCCCGTGAAGATGCAAAAACAAGCGCCGCGCTGCGCGGTTTTCAAGGCGAGGGATCGTCAACGGGAAACTAGTCTGGGGGCGGGGCCGAGCGGGATGGGGCCAAGGCTCATCAGACCGTTATTGAAAACGAGCGGGGTTTCGAGGGTCTTTGTGTCGCCCGACGTCAGCGCCATGATTTCCAGGGCGTTTTCAACAGTTTGTGAGACGTTTTCTTTCACGATATCAGCGGCAACAGCCAGTTTCAGGAGTTGTCGCCAATCTTTGGTGGAAAGGTTGATCCTACCGTTCAGTACGCCGGCGCGATCAATGGCAATCTTGCCCTCACCCCGAATATCCAGTTTTCCCCAGTTAAATTCTAGCGCTGTCAGGATAAAGGTCTTTACCCTTGGCGGTTGGCCCTCAATTGCAAAACGATCCAGAGGCATATCAAATTCCAGAACGGTATCGATGTTCAGGTTCTTGATCACCTTTGGCAGGGACGATTTTGGGTCCAGCTCCGCCAGAAYCCCGGCTGAGGGACGGATTTCTGCGAGGTTCAGCGCAACGCCGTGGCTGTTTTCCAATTCCGGCATCTGACGGGTTGCGAACAGACCAGAGCCGATTTGCGTAGACCAGCCGAGATTGGATATCAGACCCAGTTGATCCAACTCAAAGGCCGATCTGTTTAATGTCAGGGCTGTGCCRGGGTCAAACACCACAGATGCTTTTATCCGTTCGCTGGTGATATCAATCCGCTCATTTCCGATCTGGATGGTTTGTTCATTTGGCCAGAACGCAATGATGTGGTTTGGTTTGTAGCTGAGCGCATATATCTGAAAAAACGGTGCGGTCCAGATGATGCCCGTGCGCGGGTCGGTGATCCGAATATCCTGAATTGTCGTATCAAAGCGGCTTGGGAACCCCCGGGTATTCAGGGTTGAGTATTYGATATTCAGGCCGTTGCCCTGCTGCGCGGATATCCAGTTGGTCATGCCCGACTGAACCGCACTGGAGCCGACAAACCAATAACCGCCCCATGCCGTGGCCAGCACCAGTATCAGAACGATAAGTTTTCGCATTTCTGCCCCTTTGACTTAGCCTAGATGCAGTGCTTAAAGCCCCGAAAGATGAAGGACCAGCACAATGGGTAAAAAGCCGCTTTGGGTATTTGGATACGGGTCACTGATGTGGAACCCGGAATTTGAGCACGAAGAAAGCGTGATCGCGCGACTGCCGGATTATGCCCGCACATTTTGCATGCGTTCCATTCATCACCGGGGCACAGTTGAGAACCCGGGGCTGGTGCTSGCACTTGATCCCCATTTYGGTGYGTCATGTGACGGGTTGGCGTTGCGTGTGACCGCAGGGGCCGAGGATGCAACGCTGGAATATCTGCGCGAGCGAGAGCTGATATCGTCTGCCTATCTGGAAAAAACCCTGATGATCCGTCTGAGCACCGGGCAGGATGTTTTGGCTGTGACATTTATCGTCGATGTTGAACACGTTCAGTATTGCGGAGGATTGGCGTTGGCTGAGCAGGCTGATATCATCGCAAATGCCACCGGCGGGCGCGGACCGAACAACGAATATTTGTATAATACCAGCACCCATTTAGATGAGTTGGGGATAAATGACCCTGATCTTGAATGGTTGACGGCACGGGTGCGCAATATTTCACGGTAAAAATGCGTTATTCCGCTGTTGGCACTTGACGAAACACCGCCTAAGTTACCCGGAAAATCAACAGCGACAGGAAATGTCCAGATGGACCAGCCGGATCGCGAGGCCGAGCCGATATTTACACAACCCTTCAGCCTGATTGCGGTCATGCTGATCTGTCTGGCGATGGTTGGGCTGGGTGGCTATGTGGCTTACCCGCAGGTTGCGCCGGTGTTTCTGGCCAACCCGTTGTTGAACGGGTTCATCGGGATTGTTTTTGTAATCGGTGTGATCGCCTGTTTCTATCAGGTTTTCCAGATTATTAATTCTGTTGGCTGGATCGAAGGATTTGCCGGCGGGCGTCCGGGGCAGGCGATGGTGAAAGCACCGCGGCTGCTGACTTCGCTTGCGTCGCTGTTGCGCGCCCGCGGTGCAAAAATGCAGATTGGCGCGACATCGTCGCGTTCAATTCTGGATTCAGTTGCAACGCGGATTGACGAAGTCCGCGACATTACCCGATATATTGTTAGCCTGCTAATATTCCTTGGTCTTTTGGGGACGTTTTGGGGATTGGCAACGACCGTTCCGGCGGTAGTTGAGACGATACGATCACTTGCGCCGCAAGAAGGTGAAGGCGCTGCCGAGGTGTTTGCACGCCTTATGAAAGGTCTGGAGGCACAGCTCGGGGGCATGGGGGTTGCGTTTGCATCGTCGCTGTTGGGTCTGGCAGGTTCACTGATTGTTGGTCTTTTGGAATTGTTTGCCAATCACGGTCAGAACCGGTTTTACAGAGAGCTGGAAGAATGGCTGTCAACAATCACCCGGCTTGGATTTTCCAGCGGGGAATCAGATGGCGAAAGCCGTGGCGACAATAGCGCCAGCACCGCCCTGCTAGAACATTTTTCGCGGCAGATGGAGACTTTGCAAACGCTCTTCACCCAGTCTGACGTCAACCGATCATTGGTTGATGAGCAGTTGGGCAATCTGGTTGTTTCTGTAAACGGGCTGGTGACCAAGTTGGACAGTGGCGGCAATAATGATGCGCTGGTCAATTCCATTGGCGGGCTGGTTGCAAAACTGGACAAAGGTGAAAAGTCAGATGCCCTGAAAACGGATGTTCTTGGACGTGTAGCGGACGGGCAGGAAAAGCTGGTGACAGCCCTGAGCGAGCGGGTTGAAGAAGGCGGGGCCCATGTCGACGCGGAAAGCCGGATGCGCCTGCGATCCATTGATGTACAACTGCTCCGGATATTAGAAGAAATGTCGTCGGGCCGCCAGGAAAGCCTGGCTGATCTGCGCACTGACATTTCCGCCCTTACCAAAGCGATCAAAGCAACCGGAACAACCGGGCGCAGGGGCTAGACATGGCACTTACGCGGCGGTCAACTCAGCGCGTATCAGGCAATATCTGGCCCGGCTTTGTTGATGCGATGACRGCGCTATTACTGGTGCTGATGTTTGTTTTGACCATATTCATGATGGTGATGTTCCTGTTCCGCGACACTATCGACGGGCAGGAAACCGAGCTGGATGATCTGACGGCGGAAATTACTGCTCTTGCTCAGACCCTGGGGTTGGAACAGCAGCACGGCTTTCAGTTGGAAGAACAATTACTGACACTTGGTTCTTCACTGGATCGGGCACGGGAAAAGGCGACGACGCAATCGGCCCTGATCGCAAGCTTGTCATCGCAAGTGGCGGCGCAGGCGGATGATCTGGCACAGCGTAGCGCGCAGATCACTTCGTTTGAGGCGCAGGTTGCGACGCTATTGGCCGAGCGAAATACAGCCCGCGCAGAGGGGGCGGCGCTTACAGCAAATGTTGCCGACTTGGAAGCCGAACGCACGCGGCTGATTTCCGAACAGGAAGCGTTGCAACTGGTTTTGGCCAGCGCGCGGGATGAGATTGACGCGCAGGCGGAGATTGCCCGACTTGCGGCGGCGCGACGTGAAGCACTGGATGCGTTGGTTTTGGATTTGCGAAACCGAGTGACAGAGCGCGATGTTTCGTTGGCCAATGCGTTGTTGCAGCTTGAAACCAGCCAGAGTGAAGCGGTGTCWCTGACRGCGCGATTGGCGGATTTGAATGCCTCAGTGTCTGACTTAAGGGTAACGCTAACGGAGCGTGAGGCAGAGTTGTTGGCGCAAGCCGTTGCAGCCGAGGCCTTGCGTTTAGAGCTGTCGGAGACTGCAATCGCGCTGAGTGAAGAGGAAAAGCTACGTTTGGCCGAAGCGGCGGCGGCGGCGAAACTGCGGGCGCAATTGTCCGATTCTGAATTTGCATTGAGCGAGGCGGAAAAAACCCGCCTGGCAGAAGCCGCAGCGGCGCAGGAACTGCGCGCACGTCTTGGTGATGCGGAAGCGGCGCTAAGTGAAGAGGAAAAGCGACGTCTTGCCGATGCGGCGGCGGCGGAAGTTTTGCGTCAGCGGTTGAAAGATGCCGACGATGAATTAACCGCGATGACATTGGCGCTGGAAGAGCAGCGCCGCGAGGCCGAAGATACGCTAACCCTGATTGCGGCTGCCAAGGTAGCAGAGGACGATCTGGATGCGCAGTTGTTGGCAGCATTGCTGATACAGGAAGAGTTGCGCGCCGAGATTGTTGCCGCGCAAAGCGGGCAGACCGATACGACATCTGAGCTGGAGAAGGTTGAGCTGGCGCTGGCGGCGGCGTTGCTGGAACGTGACGGTTTGTCGGATCAGCTTGCCGATACAACGGATGAACAGCTGCAAACCAAGGCGCGGCTGGCCAGTGTTGAAACTGCACTGGTGGCGGCATTGCTTTCACAGGATGAACTGCGCGGCAATCTGCGGGAAGAAGCAATTGAGCGAGGCGATGTAGATGCGCGATTGCAAGCGGTTGAGGCGGCATTGGCGGCGGTAAYTTTGGAGAGAGACAGCCTGCTGACGCGCCTATCCACCGCTGACCTTTCCGGAGCGGAAATTGCGGATCAGTTGGTTGTTGCAAACGAAGCGCTGGCGGTGGCACTGGCAGAGAACTCTGCCCTTAGGGAAAACCTGGGAGATGATGCGGCGGTGCGCAATCAACTGGCAGCGGCTTTGGCGGCGAAACTGGTGGCTGAGCAGCAAGTGAATTCGCAGTTAACGGATGCCGAACAACGGGCGATATTATTGTCAACCGCGAATGCGGCACTGGTGGACGAAGAGGCAAAATCAGCCGAAAGCCTGCGTAAACTGACCGTTTTGAATGAGCAGGTTGCGGCACTTCGCGGGCAGCTTGGGTCATTRCAAGCATTGTTGGATGCGGCTGAGGCAAGGGATCTGGGCGCTCGGGTAGAGATCACCAATCTGGGTACGCGTCTGAATACAGCTCTGGCGCAAGTTGCCAGCGAAGAACGCCAGCGCGCCCGGTTGGAAGAAGCTGAACGCATCCGACTGGAAGAAGAAGCCCGGMAACTGGCAATTGAGGCCCAGCAGCTACAGGCCGAAGCGCGCCAGTTGGCGCGTTACCGWTCGGAATTCTTTGGGTTGCTGCGTGAAGTTCTGGGGAACCGTGAAGGCATAAAAATCGTTGGTGACCGATTTGTATTTTCGTCCGAGGTACTGTTTGAACCCGCTTCTGCCGTTCTGGCAGATGGCGGCAAGGCACAGATCACCAGCGTTGTGGATATTCTTAACGATGTTTCCGGGTCAATCCCGCCAGAGATTGACTGGATTGTCCGGGTGGATGGCCACACCGACAATACGGCGATGCTGGGTACCGGCCGCTACCGCGATAACTGGGAACTTTCTCAGGGGCGCGCTCTGGCAGTTGTACGCTACATGACTGAAGATCTGGGCTTTCCGGCAAAGCGTTTGGCGGCAACCGGGTTTGGCGAGTATCAGCCGGTGGCTGAGGGGAATTCACCCGAGGCATTGGCACAGAACCGGCGTATCGAGTTGAAGCTGACCGAGCGCTAGGTTTTTAGGCCCCGGTATTTGCGAAATCTTGCAATTGCAGGCGCTGAAAAAACGAGACAAGATGCCTAAGTGACTATTAAACCTGATCGCTAGCTATATCAGGGAATGCGTTTTGGAGAATAAAATGCAATATGACATCATAATCATCGGCGCAGGCCCAGCTGGACTGAGTTTTGCACGTTCGCTGGCAGAAACCGGCCTGAAGATCGTTTTGATCGAAAAAAGTGCGCGCGAAACGCTGGCCAATCCGCCCTAYGAYGGCCGCGAGATAGCGCTGACWCATCTTTCGCACAAGTTGATGAATGATCTGGGGATGTGGCAGCTGATCCCGGAGGGACAGCACTTCAAGATCAGGGACGCCAAGGTTTTGAACGGTAATTCCGCGTATTCTCTGAACTTTGATCACCGTGAAGCGGGCAAAGAAAACCTCGGGTTTATGGTTTCGAATAACGTGATCCGCAGGGCGGCATATCAGTCGCTGGAGGGGTTCGAGAACGTAACAGTTCTGGACGAAAATACCGTTTTGAAACTTGGCACCACGTCTGCGAATGGCTGGATAGAACTGGCGGACGGAACGCGGCTCGTGGCCAGTCTGCTGGTCGCTGCTGACAGCCGGTTTTCGACCACGCGGCGGATGATGGGTATTTCGACCTCGATGCTGGATTTTGGCCGGGTATGTATCGTCTGCACGATGGACGCTGCGAAATCACATGATGACACGGCGGTTGAATATTTTCACTTTGATCGCACGCTGGCAATCTTGCCGCTGAACAAAAATCAGGTTTCCGTTGTGGTRACCCTGAAATCTGAAGACAGTGACAAGGTTTTGGCAATGGATGAGCCCGATTTTGCCGCAGATATTGCGCAGCGCGCAGGGGGGCAATTTGGTGAGTTGAAACTGACAAGTAAGCTGTTCGCATATCCGTTAGTGGCGACCTTCGCTAAGGTGTTTTGCAAAAACAGATTTGCCGTTATAGGCGACGCGGCTGTTGGTATGCATCCGGTTACGGCGCACGGATTCAACCTTGGCCTGCAAGGGGCGGATACCCTGGCGCGCGAGATCAAAAAGGCGATGTCATTGGGGCAGGACTTTGCAAGTTTAGCGGTTCTGCAGCGCTACAGTACCGTACACAGACGGGCGAGCGCGCCGATTTATCATGGGACCAACGCCTTGGTGCGGCTGTTTACCAATGATACACCGCCGGCTCGGATTGCTCGGGATGCTTTGCTGCATCTGGGCAATGCCATAACCCCGGCGCGCAATCTGATAATGGAGCGCTTGACCGAATTGAAGGCGACCCGCTAGGTGTAGCAAGAATTTTTGCTGAGCCGGGGGCATTTTCCTGTTCGAATATTCGCTGATACATTGGACAATGTTTCTGGTGGCTGCTGTATTGCTGAACCTTTCACCCGGCCCTGACATTGCGTTTATTCTTGGTCAGACGGTGCGGGGTGGGCGCAAAAGCGGATTTGCRGCGATGYTTGGCRTYTGGASCGGTGCRTTTGGCCATGTGCTGATGGCGGCGGCGGGGCTATCGGTAATACTGGCGACGTCGGCGGTAGCGTTTTCAATCGTGAAATGGGCAGGGGCRGCCTATCTGATCTGGYTGGGYATWTCRGCGCTKCRCTCRGGTGGTGGGTCRTTTGTTTCCGAAGGTGTGCAWGTCRGCCGYTCATTTTCGCAAGTTTACAAGCAGGGGCTGTTTGTTGGGCTGCTCAACCCCAAAGTTGCGATTTTCTTCCTGGCGTTTCTGCCGCAGTTTWTTGTTGCCGGGGCGGGGCCTGTATGGGCGCAATTGTTYCTRCACGGGTCATTGATAATTGTGGTGGCGGCTTTCATTGAGCCGCCGCTGGTTATTGCCGGGGAACGACTGACTTCTAAATTGCGCGGCAATCCGAGCATCGGTCTGTGGATGGACCGCACCCTTGGCGGGATATTTATTGCCCTTGGAGTTCGGCTGGCGTTGGAGAAACGATAGTTGAGCCAATATTAAAGGCGCGAAACGGGTTGGTTTCGCGCCTTGTTTGTGTGCCTTAAGTGAGATTTAGTCTGCCGTTAACAATGGCGGTTTCTTTTTACTGGCGATACGCGGGGATTGGGGTTCCTCAAAGCGCAGATTTAATTCAGCATTTTTCACGCCGACCTTGACCAGGCCGCCCTTGATGAGCTTACCAAACAGCAATTCTTCAGCCAGTGGCTTTTTGATGTATTCCTGAATCACCCGGCCAAGCGGTCGCGCACCCATTTTGTCATCATAACCCTTGTCGGCCAGCCATTGTGCCGCGGCTTTGCTGAGTTCGATTTGCACATTGCGGTCCATCAATTGGGCCTCAAGCTGAAGCACGAACTTTTCGACAACTTGCAGGATCACYTCTTTAGACAGCGGTGCAAAGCTGATCACCGCGTCCAGACGGTTGCGGAATTCCGGCGTGAACGTGCGTTCTACAGCCGCCGTGTCTTCACCTTCCCGGCGATCRCGGCCAAAGCCTATCGCAGCCTTAGCCAGTTCAGCCGCGCCGGCGTTGGATGTCATGATCAGGATCACATTGCGGAAATCCACCTGACGGCCGTTGTGATCGGTCAGCTTGCCGTGATCCATGATCTGCAACAGAATGTTGTAGACATCGGGGTGCGCCTTTTCGATTTCRTCGAGCAACAAGACGCAGTGCGGGTGCTGATCGACGCCATCGGTCAACATACCACCCTGATCAAAACCAACGTAACCCGGAGGTGCGCCAATCAGGCGGGAAATGGCATGCTTTTCCATGTATTCGGACATATCGAACCGCAGTAATTCCACGCCAAGTGTGTCTGACAACTGGCGGGCCACTTCGGTTTTGCCGACACCGGTTGGCCCGGTAAACAGATAGTTGCCAATGGGCTTTTCAGGTTCACGCAGACCGGCGCGCGCCAGTTTGATGGCGGAACTAAGTGCGTCAATTGCTTTATCCTGCCCGAACACCAGACGTTTTAGCGTTGTTTCAATGTCGCGCAGTACTTCGGCGTCATCTTTGCTGACGGTTTTCGGCGGGATACGGGCGACCTTGGCCACGACAGCCTCAATTTCCTTAATGCCGATGGTTTTGCGCCGTTTAGAGGCGGGAACCAGATGCTGGGCTGCACCAGCTTCATCAATCATGTCGATGGCTTTGTCAGGCAGTTTTCGATCGTGGATATAACGCGCGGAAAGTTCCACTGCGGATTTGATCGCGTCGGCGGTGTATTTAATGTCGTGATGTTCTTCGAAATAGGGTTTTAGYCCTTTGAGGATTTTTATTGCATCATCTACGGTGGGCTCATTCACGTCGATCTTCTGGAATCGGCGCGATAGCGCGCGGTCTTTTTCGAAGTGCTGGCGGAATTCTTTGTAGGTTGTTGAACCCATACAGCGCAGCTTGCCGCCCTGAAGTGCGGGTTTCAGCAGGTTGCTGGCATCCATTGCACCACCACTGGTGGCACCGGCGCCAATTATGGTGTGAATTTCGTCGATGAATAAAACGGCGTCGGGGTGCGCTTCCAGTTCATTTATCACGGCTTTAAGGCGCTCCTCAAAATCGCCGCGATAGCGGGTTCCGGCCAGCAATGCGCCAAGGTCGAGCGAGAATATCGTGGCTTCTGACAGAACTTCCGGGGTTTCGCCGTTKACGATTTTKCGSGCCAGACCYTCAGCAATGGCGGTTTTGCCAACTCCTGGATCACCRACCAGAAGTGGGTTATTTTTCCGACGGCGACAAAGCACCTGAATGCAACGCTCAATCTCATGTTCGCGCCCGATMAGTGGATCAACCTCACCGGCTCGTGCCTTGGCGTTCAGATCAACGCAATATTTTTCAAGCGCACTTTCCTTTGGTTCGCCAGCTTCGTCGTCGAGCATTTCGGCGTCAATTTCTTCAGCGCCGGTGATGGGGCGGTTTTCRTCAAAAGATGGATCTTTGGCGACACCATGGGCGATATAATTCACCGCATCATAACGGGTCATATCCTGTTCCTGCATGAAATATGCGGCATTTGATTCGCGTTCGGCGAAGATTGCGACCAGAACATTGGCACCGGTCACTTCCGAGCGGCCCGATGATTGCACATGGATCGCGGCGCGCTGGATCACCCGTTGAAACGCAGCCGTTGGTACGGCTTCGGAACCCTCGACGTCTGTGACCAGTGTCGCCAGATCATCATCGATGAATTCCACCAGTGTTTTGCGCAGCTCGTCCAGATTGACGTTGCATGCCTGCATCACTTGTGCGGCGTCTGGTTCGTCAATCAAAGCAAGTAGAAGGTGTTCAAGTGTTGCCAATTCATGTTTGCGGGCATTGGCAAGCGCCAAAGCTGAATGGATCGCCTGTTCCAAAGTGTTTGAGAATGACGGCATTGTTCCATGCTCCTTCGATCCGGGTCCAAAAAGGACGATCCCTTTTCACGACGCTAGTCTCTTAGTCTTAAAGTTCGGTGTTATTGACCAAGCTTCAAGGGCAATCTCAACAAATCTACACACTTTTCTTCGAGTTATTGAAATGTGACAAAATAATCCGCCGAAATTAGGGTATTCTTGTGGTTAGCGATTAAAAGGCGTCTTTGCGTTTGCGGATTTCTGCGAAAACGGCGGCGTCGGTTGCGTTTGTCATGTTGACCAATTTCTTCACCTCCGGCAAGTTTGCGCGCAAAAACGGATTGGTTTCCAGTTCCAGCGACAACAGGGACGGGACCGTTGGCTGGTTCGCGGCCCTTGCCCGTTCGATATCTTTGATGCGTGACAACAGGTGTGGGTTTTCGGGTTCTATGGTTTTGGCAAACGCCGCGTTGGTGGTGGTATATTCGTGGCCTGAACAAACTAGTGTGTCACCCGGCAGGGCGGCCAATTTCGAAAGGCTCGCCCACATTTGTTCAAATGAGCCTTCAAAAACCCGCCCGCAACCAAGCGCCATCARGCTGTCAGCGGTGAACACCGCCTGGGCGTCGGGGACGTATAGGGCAATATGGCCGACGGTGTGGCCCGAGACATCGAACACCTGAACGTTGTGGCCAGCGAAAGAATAGTTTTCACCTTCACTAAGGGCATGGTTCAGCGGCGGCAGCCTGTGGGCGTCTGCCGCTGCACCAATCAGTTTGGCACCGGTGGTTTCCTTTATCTCGCCCGCGCCGTCGATGTGGTCCCAGTGATGATGAGTAAGCCAGATTTCCGTTAGCTGCCAACCACGGGCTTTGAGTTCGGTCAGAACCGGCTCTGCTTCTGGCGCATCGATCAGCGCGGTTTCACCAGTTTCACTGGAATGCAACAGGAATGCGTAGTTATCGGCAAGRCAGGGGATGGTTACRATCTCAAGGGGCATGGCWATTCGTCTCCGCTTCGGTATGTTYAYACAGGATTACCGAAACAAGGCCGGGCCGCAATGCACCTGGACGTGGTTGATTTAAGAAACTTCTATTACCGCACCCGGCTGGGGCGTGCGGCGCAGCGTGCTATTCGGGATCAGGTACAGGAGCTTTGGCCCGAAGCAAAAGGTCAAACCGTGGTGGGTTTTGGTTTTGCTGTGCCATTGCTGCGCCCTTACCTGTCCGAGGCCCGTCGTACAATTGGTCTGATGCCCGGCGAACAGGGTGTAATGCCATGGCCTGCCGGGATGGAAAACGTCTCGGTTCTTTGTGAAGAAACGGCTTGGCCTTTGGAAACCGGTCATGTGGATAAGCTGATCCTGATGCACGGGCTGGAGACCAGCGAAAACCCGACATCGGTATTGGACGAATGCTGGCGCACACTGGGGCCGGGGGGCAAGTTGATTATCATCGTGCCGAACCGGGCTGGATTATGGGCGCGCAGTGATGCGACACCCTTTGGCACCGGACACCCCTATAGTATTACYCAACTGGATTCKCAGCTTAAGAAACACTCWTTCGTTCCAGAGCGCCAYCGCACGGCMCTTTTTCAGCCGCCTTCCCACAAACGATTCTGGTTGAAAACCGGGCCMKTTCTGGARAAATAYGGRMGCACAATTTCMGGGCGTTTYGTCGGGGGYGTTCAGAKTGCTGAATTYACCAAACGWACGCACGCACCAACCCGYCCGGGCCTGAGTGAAGCGGTGAAACGCCCTCTGAAGGTGCTGGAGGGTATTAAAAAGCCCGACGCCAAGCCAATCTGAATCGCACCGGGAATCGCGCAAAGTGCCGGAATCAGACCGATTTCCCGGCACGTGATTTAGTGCAATCCGTCGCACCCTTGGAAAAACCCTGTTTTTACTGGAAAAGTGAAGCGCCAAAAACACGGGCTTGGCTGTTGCTAGGTGCATTTACCTCTGCTAAACCCACGCGGATTTTGATGCTCAGCGACCGGCTGTGGCATGAACTGCCCTGATCAACCGCTAACGCGGTTTGCAGGGGCTAAGACGTCGGAAAGGGTGGACGTGTCCGAACCAGCTTCGATCTCAGCAGGCATAGCTGCGCGCTATGCAACGGCCATTTTTGAATTGGCCAAAGAAGATAAGGAACTTAAGGCGCTTGAAAGCGATCTTGGGGCTCTTGAAGGTGCACTGAATGACAGCGATGGATTTCGCGCATTGATCAGTTCGCCAATTTACACACGCGACCAACAGGGCGACGCGATTGCGGCGCTGGCCAAGAAGATGCAGCTTTCGCCGATTGTTGCAAATACGCTTAGCCTGATGGCAACCAAGCGACGCCTTTTTGTATTGCCACAGCTTGTGGCAGGCCTTCGCGACCTGATCGCCGAGGAAAATGGTGAAGTTACTGCCGATGTCTCCGCTGCTACGGCGCTGACCAAGGCGCAACAGGACAAGCTTGCCAAGACGCTTAAGGCGTCATTTGGTAAGGATGTGAAAATCAACATGGCCGTCGATGAAAGTCTCATCGGGGGCCTTATTGTTAAGGTGGGCTCAAAATTGATCGACACGTCGATCAAATCCAAGCTCTCTAACCTTCAAAGTTCAATGAAAGAGGTCGGATAATGGCAATCCAGGCGGCAGAAATTTCTGCGATCCTTAAAGAGCAGATCAAGAATTTTGGCCAGGAGGCGGAAGTCGCTGAAGTTGGCCGGGTTCTTTCAGTTGGTGATGGAATCGCGCGCGTTTACGGGCTGGACAATGTTCAGGCCAGCGAAATGGTCGAATTCCCCGGCGGTATCATGGGGATGGCGCTGAACCTTGAAGCTGACAATGTCGGCATYGTGATTTTCGGTTCTGACCGTGACATCAAAGAAGGTGACACCGTCAAGCGCACCAATTCAATCGTGGACGTMCCGGTTGGCGACGAAYTGCTGGGCCGCGTAGTTGAYGGTCTGGGCAATCCAATTGACGGCAAGGGCGSAATCAAGACCAAGAAACGCGCAATTGCTGACCAGAAAGCCCCCGGCATTATCCCGCGTAAGTCGGTGCATGAGCCAATGGCGACCGGTTTGAAGTCAGTTGACGCGATGATCCCGATTGGCCGTGGCCAGCGCGAACTGATCATTGGTGATCGCCAAACCGGTAAAACCGCTGTGGCGCWGGATACCATTCTGAACCAGAAGGCTTCAAACGATGCCGCTGGCGATGACGAATACAAAAAGCTGTATTGCATCTACGTGGCGATCGGGCAGAAACGCTCAACCGTTGCGCARCTGGTTAAGAAACTCGAAGAAACCGGCGCGATGGCTTATTCCATCGTCGTAGCGGCGACCGCGTCTGACCCGGCACCTTTGCAGTTTCTCGCCCCTTACGCCGCGACGTCGATGGCCGAGCATTTCCGCGACAATGGCCGCCACGCGCTGATCATCTATGATGATTTGTCCAAGCAGGCTGTTTCCTATCGTCAGATGTCACTGYTGCTGCGTCGTCCACCGGGCCGTGAAGCCTATCCGGGTGACGTGTTCTATCTGCACTCTCGTTTGCTTGAGCGTTCTTCAAAGCTGAACGAAGATTTTGGTTCCGGGTCGCTGACGGCCCTGCCAATTATTGAAACCCAGGGCGGCGACGTTTCSGCGTTTATTCCGACCAACGTGATTTCGATCACTGACGGTCAGATTTTCCTTGAAACTGAGCTGTTTTATCAAGGTATCCGTCCAGCGGTTAACACTGGCCTTTCGGTGTCGCGGGTTGGTTCATCCGCCCAGACCGACGCGATGAAGTCAGTTGCTGGTCCAGTTAAGTTGGAACTGGCGCAGTACCGCGAAATGGCGGCGTTTGCTCAGTTTGGTTCCGACCTTGATGCGGCCACCCAGCAATTGCTGAACCGTGGTGCGCGTTTGACCGAATTGATGAAGCAGCCACAGTATTCGCCGCTTACCAACGCTGAAATTGTTTGCGTCATTTTCGCAGGTACTAACGGTTATCTCGATGGTATTCGGGTAAATCAGGTTGGCCACTTTGAAAACGGCCTGCTGAACCATCTGCGCTCCAAGCACAGCGATCTTCTGGCTGATATCACCGACAATGACCGCAAGGTTAAAGGTGAGCTGGAAGAAAAAATCAAATCGGCGCTCGACGAATTTGCCGCTGATTTCGCTTAAGATAGGACCAGGAGGGACAGGGATATGCCTAACCTAAAGGACCTGAAAAACCGGATCGAAAGCGTCACAAGCACGCGAAAGATCACCAAGGCCATGCAAATGGTGGCGGCGGCGAAACTTCGCCGTGCGCAGGAATCTGCTGAGGCTGGTCGCCCCTACGCCGAACGGTTTRACGCCGTGATGGCAGGGCTGTCGGCTGCGGCCAGCGGTTCTGAAAGCGCGCCTAAGCTGTTGTCAGGCACCGGAAGTGACCAGATACAGTTGCTGGTTATTATGACGTCAGAGCGTGGCCTGTGCGGTGGTTTCAATTCATCCATCGTGCGGATGGCACGTGCCAAGGCAAACGAGCTGGTCGACGCTGGAAAAACCGTGAAAATCGTGACCGTTGGAAAAAAAGGCCGCGATCAGATCAAGCGTGATTTTGGCAATACCTTTATCGACCACGTTGATATGACCGAAGTGAAGCGTGTGGGCTACAATAACGCGCAAGACATCGCCAAGGGCATTCTTGCGCGCTATGAGGGCGGTGAATTTGACGTCGCCACGATCTTTTTCAGCCGGTTTGAAACGGTGATGAGCCAGATCCCGACCGCGTTGCAGATCATTCCGGCCAAGTTTGAGACCGAAGAAGGCGACGCAGCCGCRACCGTSTATGACTATGAGCCGGACGAAGAAGAAATTCTGGCCGACCTGTTACCACGTGGCGTGGCTACGCAGCTGTTTTCCGCATTGCTGGAAAATGGTGCATCCGAGCAGGGCGCGCGGATGTCGGCGATGGATAGCGCAACCCGCAATGCTGGCGAAATGATCGACAAGCTGACCATTGAATATAACCGTTCACGCCAGGCCGTGATCACCAACGAACTCATCGAAATTATCTCGGGCGCTGAAGCGCTTTAGTAGAACAACCGGAGAAGAAACATGGCAAAAGCGAAAGCTACCGGCAAAGTCACACAGGTGATTGGCGCTGTTGTGGACGTTCAGTTTGAGGATAACCTTCCTGAAATTCTGAATGCTCTGGAAACTGTCAATAACGACAAGAAACTGATCCTGGAAGTATCCCAGCATCTGGGCGAGAACACTGTTCGCTGCATCGCAATGGACGGGACCGAAGGTCTGGTTCGTGGCGCGCCGGTGTCTGATCTTGGGGCACCGATTTCGATGCCTGTCGGCAAGGCCACCCTTGGTCGTATCCTGAACGTGATCGGTGAGCCAGTTGACGAAAAGGGCCCCGTTGAGACCAAAGAACGCCGTTCTATTCACCAGGACGCGCCATCATTTCAGGATCAGGCGACTGAATCAGAAATTCTGGTCACCGGCATCAAGGTCGTTGACCTGCTGGCCCCTTACACCAAAGGCGGTAAGATTGGCCTCTTTGGTGGTGCTGGTGTTGGTAAAACAGTTTTGATCATGGAACTGATCAACAATATCGCCAAGGTGCATTCCGGTGTGTCGGTGTTTGCGGGTGTTGGCGAACGGACCCGTGAAGGTAACGACCTTTACCACGAAATGATTGAATCGGGCGTTATCGTTCCCGACGATCTGGAAAAATCGAAAATCGCGCTGGTCTACGGCCAGATGAATGAGCCTCCGGGTGCCCGTATGCGGGTGGCGCTGTCAGGTCTGACACTGGCTGAACAGTTTCGCGATGAAACCGGCTCGGACGTTCTGTTTTTCATCGACAATATTTTCCGCTTCACTCAGGCCGGTTCCGAAGTGTCTGCGCTGCTGGGTCGTATCCCGTCCGCTGTGGGCTATCAGCCAACATTGGCCACTGACATGGGCATGATGCAGGAGCGTATTACATCCACGAAAGCTGGCTCAATCACTTCAGTTCAGGCCGTGTATGTACCCGCTGATGACCTTACCGACCCTGCACCAGCGACATCATTCGCGCACCTGGATGCGACAACCGTTTTATCCCGTGCGATTTCAGAACTGGGTATTTATCCCGCCGTGGACCCGCTCGATTCCACATCCCGTCTGATGGATCCACAAATTTTGGGTGAAGAACATTACAATGTTGCACGCGACGTTCAGGGTATACTGCAACGCTATAAATCKTTGCAGGACATTATTGCTATTCTCGGAATGGATGAATTGTCAGAGGAAGATAAGCTGACAGTGTCCCGCGCCCGTAAAATCCAGCGATTCCTGTCGCAGCCTTTCGATGTGGCCAAAGTGTTTACCGGATTTGACGGTAAGCAGGTCGCACTGGAAGATACGATTTCGTCATTCAAAGCGGTTGTGGCGGGTGAATATGATCACCTGCCAGAGGGTGCCTTTTACATGGTTGGCGGCATTGATGAAGTTATTGCTAAAGCCGAAAAGATGGCAGCGGACGCCGCTTAAATGAGGGAGGCCAATATGGCCGATACGATGCAATTTGATCTGGTCTCGCCCGAGCGCAAACTAGCGTCGGTTCAAGCGAGTGAAGTTCAGTTACCAGGTTCGGAAGGGGATATGACGGCGATGCCCGATCATGCTCCAACTATTACTACCCTGCGCCCCGGTGTGCTGCGTGTTGTCAGTTCCGAAGGTGATCAGGAATATCTGGTAACTGGTGGGTTTGCAGAAATCACCGCAACCAGCACATCTGTACTGGCTGAACACGCGGTACCACGCGATGAAGTAACGCAAGAGTTGCTTGACAGTTTAATGGCCGAGGCCAACGAAGCGCGCGAAACCGCAACTGCAGAAGGAATGGATGCGGCGGTAAAATTGGTCGCCGACATGGCTGCTGTCACCGAAACCTTGGGACTTACAGCTCGCTAACTGGGTATGTTCGGATTATTATAAAAAAGCCCCGTTTTTCGGGGCTTTTTTGCTAGATACGTTGTAATGATGCATTGAAAAGCAACAACGGATTAACGAATGAAACGCTTGAAGAGTGATATTATCGGAATCGATGAGGGATCAATCGTGCTTTTTTCCGACTTCGAGGATGGTGGCGTCATGTGGACCGGTGACGGCCCGCGCAAGTTGAAAACACCGATTAAATTCAGCGACACTTACCGGGGTGCCCCCAGTGTTCAGGTGTCTCTGACGATGTGGGATCTGGACCAGAAAACCAACACCCGCGCTGACATCTCGGCGACTGATATATCCAGTACCGGATTCACCATATTGTTCCAAACATGGGGGGATACCCGGATTGCAAGGGTACGCGCAGACTGGTTAGCTATTGGTGAACTGGCYGATGAGCAACAATGGGAAGTCGATTAATCTAGTCGGMACCATAAAGCCCTTCATAGAGAGGTGCCAGACTCTCATGGTCAAATAGCGACGAAACACTTGTGCCATTCCAGATATTCAGCAATGCCTGCCCAAACAACGGTGCAACAGGAACRATCCGAATATTTTTRGTGGYTTTGACCGCTTCGGTTGGCTGAATTGAGTCGGTGATCACCAGGCTTTTCATCACCGATTTGGTGATCCGATCAACTGCGGGGCCGGAAAGAACGCCGTGGGTGATGTAAGCATGGACCTCATTYGCRCCCTGCTCAACYAAAACYTCAGCGGCYTTACATAGCGTTCCGGCAGTATCAACAATGTCGTCCACGATGATGCAACATTTGTCTTTTACGTCGCCGATCACTGTCATTGCCTCAATCTCACCGGGTTTGCCACGGCGCTTATCAACAATGGACAGCGGGCAACCGATTCGTTTTGCCAATTCACGCGCCCGGGCCACACCGCCAACGTCAGGTGAGACAATCATCAGGTTGTCTTTTTTGCCCTTAAAGTGGTGTTCAATATCCAGTGCAAAAACCGGTGAAGCGTAAAGGTTGTCCACCGGAATATCAAAGAACCCCTGAATTTGCGCGGCGTGCAGATCCATGGTCAAAACCCTCTCGATCCCGGCTTCAACGATCAGATTTGCGACAAGTTTGGCAGAAATYGGGGTGCGGGCTTTGGTACGTCGATCCTGACGGGCGTAGCCGAAATAGGGAATGACGGCCGTGATCCGGGCCGCAGATGAACGGCGCAGAGCATCCGCGATGATCAGCAGTTCCATTAGATTGTCGTTGGCGGGGTTTGAGGTGGGTTGGATGATATACATGTCCTCGCCGCGGACGTTTTCATACACTTCAACGAATATTTCCTGATCGTTGAATTGTTCAACCCGCGCCTCGACCAGACCAATCTTTGCCCCGCGATAATTAGACATCCTGCGGGCCATGGATTTGGCAAGCGGACGGTTGGCATTACCCGAAATTAGTTTCGGTTCGGTTTGAGTGGACATGGCAGCTTTCCCTGGTTGCAAAGGAAGATTTAATGTAGCGTTGACACCGCTTATCACTGCGCTACGATTCTGCAAACAGCATGTAGTGGAGAAGCACCAAATGACCCATATAGATTACTTTTTTACGACACTGTCGCCTTATACGTACCTTGCCTGCGGGCGACTCGAAGAGATTGCGCAAAAACATGGCGCGAAGGTGGTATACAAACCGYTGGATGTCATAGCACTATTTGGGCGAACWGGTGGCGTGCCTCCGAARGATAGGCACCCAAACCGTCAGGAATACCGCGCATTGGATTTGGCGCGGCAATCGAAGATAACCGGATTGAAACTGAATGTAAGTCCTGCCCACTGGCCGACCAATCCGGCCCCTTCCGCCTATGCCATAATAGCCGCGCAAAATGCCGGGGGTGGTGATCTGGGTGGGTTGGTTCAATCGTTAATGCGGGCGTGCTGGGCTGAGGAAAAGGACATCGCGCAGGATAGTGTTGTCCGTGAGTGTTTGGCCGCTGCCGGTTTTGATCCGAATTTAGCGGATAGCGGGATGCTCGCCGGGGCAGAGACCTACGCTGCTAATCTGGAAGAGGCGGCGAACCGAGGTGTCTTTGGCGCGCCATTTTACATCACCGATACGGATGAGCKGTTCTGGGGTCAGGATCGGCTTGGTGATCTGGATATGTACCTGGCAGGTGATCTTTAGTGCCAAAAGATGAGCGGGGCGGGTTCGCGACCAATTGGGAAGTGAGTGGAACCGGAGCGCGCAAGGCGCTGATGATCCACTGTTCTTTGGCCAATCAGCGGGCGTGGAACGGGATTAAAGAACAATTGGACGATGCGGCGACATTCACCAGTTTCGATTTGCCGGGTCATGGGCGAAGTGGTGACTGGAACGGGCGCGGCGAGTTCCAGGCGGTTAGCACCGCCATCGCCAAAGACTTATTAAACGGCCCGAGCAACCTGATCGGCCATTCCTTTGGCGCTACGGTGGCGCTGCGGCTGGCGGTGGAAAATCCGGGGATGGTGCGCAGTTTAACACTGATCGAACCGGTATATTTTGCCGCMATTCGGGGAAYAGCAGAAGCCAGCCAGCTCACGCTGGAGTTCGCTGAATATATTCGYGCTATGGAGGCAGGGGACAAAGAGACTGCAACGCGGGAATTTTCCCGGATATGGGGGGATGGCACCCCGTGGGAGCAGCAGAGCGAAAAGCAGCGGGCCTCGGCGATCAAGCGTATTGATCTGATTTCCGCCCATGCAGGGGCGATATACGACGATCCGGCGGGGGTTTTAGCGCCGGGGCGGCTGGAGCAGTTGGTTATGCCGGTGTTGCTGATGGATGGAGAGAAATCTCCACCGGTCATTGCTGCGATCCAGAAGCGTTTTCTGGCGCGTTTGCCACAGGCGAAATGCATCACGATTGCTGACGCCCACCATATGCTGCCGATTACCCACCCGATACAGGTAGCGGCAGAGATACGCGAATTTTGGATTGATATTCCAGCCGGTTAGGTTTGAATCAACCCAAGAAACTGATCCACATCTTTATCCGTTGTGGACCAGCTACAAACCAGCCTTGCTGAAAGAAATTCATCATCCGGCCCATCCAGTGAACAATCATGGGGCCAGAAATAATAAGCGGACCCGGCGTCACGTACCTGCCTGTGACCAACCCGCGGCCAACTGGCAAATACGGCGTTCGCCTGTGTCGGGTGCATCAATGAGGCGCTGGGAATAGCGGTTATACCCTGACTAAGCCGGGTGGCGGCATGGTTGGCAGATTTGGCCATTTCCAGCCACAGGCCATCGGTAAGATAGGCCTGCATTTGCGCAGACAAATAGCGGTGTTTGGAAAACAAATGCCCACCCCGTTTGCGGCGCAGCTCAAATTCCCAGGCTTTGTCCGGGTCGAACAGGACCACCGCCTCAACTCCCATCAGCCCATTCTTGGTGCCACCAAATGACAACACATCAACGCCAGCCTTCCATGTCATTTCAGCCGGCGTGCACCCCGCAGCCACCAATGCGTTGGCAAAGCGCGCGCCATCCATGTGGACGGGTAGGTTGTGGGCTTTGGCGACGTTGGAAATTGCGCGGACCTCTTCTGGCGCATAAATTGCCCCGGCTTCGGAGGCATTAGTGATCGACACAGCACCACGTTGCACCGAATGCACAAAGCCCTGCGGCGTGGTTTCGATGGCTGCTTTCAAAGTCTCGGCGCTGAATTTGGCGTCATCTCCATCCAGCAGAACCAGCTTGGCACCGCCCGTATAAAATTCCGGCGCGCCGCATTCGTCCATCTGGATATGCGAGGCACTGTGGCAATAAATCGTCTGCCAGGGCTGTACATAGCTGGCTAGCGACAGCACGTTCGCTGTCGTGCCGGTGGCAACCAGATAAACAGCCGCATCGGGTGCTTCAAAGATGTCGCGGATCTGCGCGCGCACCTCATCCATGATCGGGTCGACGCCGTAGGGCATGGCGTAGCCCTCATTTGCGCGCACGACTGCTTCCAACACCTTGGGGTGGGTGGGGGAGCTGTTATCAGAGGTGAAAAACATCAGGCTGTATCCTCAATTATGTAATCTTCCCAGTCTTCTTCATCGACTTCAAACTCGGGTATTGTCCAGCCCTGAACGGATGCACCGGCCTTATGGACCGTTTCACCGTCGCCCGATATCAAAGGATGCCAGTCGTACAGAGCTTTGCCCTCCCACAATAATTTGTAGGCACATGTCGCGGGCAGCCAATAGGCGTATTCGGCGATATTATCTGGTGTCATGACAATACATTCCGGCACCAACTGTTTGCGAATGTCGTACTGGCCGCAATGGCAGGTTTCATTGTCCAGCAGGCGGCAGGCGATACGGGTCAGGGCAACTTCGCCGGTGTCGGGGTCTTCCAGTTTGTTCAGGCAGCACTTGCCGCAGCCGTCACACAGGGCTTCCCATTCTTTTGGGGCCAGATTCTTTAGGGGCAGTCTTTCCCAGAACTTTTCGCGCAGGCCCTCGCGTTTGATCGGGTCAGACATGTTTTAAACCGCGCTTAGGATTTGGCGCGCACGGGTGCAATCCTGATCCATCTGCTTGACCAGCTCGTCGACACTGTCGAATTTCAGTTCAGGGCGCAGATATTCGACAAAAGCAATCGACAGGTGTTCGCCATAAAGATCACCCGAAAAATCGAACAGGAAAGTTTCCAGATTTGGTTTGTTTTCACCAAAAGTGGGGCGAACACCGACCGATGATGCACCGTTGTATTCGCCAGCGTGGGGGCCGGTCAGTACCGTCGCTTTAACTGCGTAGATGCCGAATTTTGGTGTGTGCAGACGGTTTACCGACATGTTGGCCGTGGGGTAGCCCAGTTCGCGACCGCGCTGGTCGCCGCCGTAGACCTCGCCATCAATCCGGTGCCAGTGGCCAAGCATTGCCGCCGCGTCGCGAGGGCGGCCTTCTGAAAGGGCGTTGCGGATGGCGGTGGACGAAATTTCAGTGTCGCCGTCTTTGATCAACGGCGCGATGGTGACACCGAAACCCATTGATTTTCCAAACTTTTCCAGATCTTCAACCGCGCCGCCACGGTCTTTGCCAAACTGGAAATCAGAGCCAACCACGACATGTGCCAGACCCAGACCATCGGAGATAACTTCACGTGCGAACTCTTCGGCGGTCAGGCCGGCGAGCACCGCATCAAAGGGCAGTTGGTACAACCGGTCCACCCCCAGTTTTTCAAACCGGTGTTCGCGGGTTTCGGCGTTCATCAGCCGGAATGTTGGGGCTTTTGGGGCGAAATATTCGCGTGGGTGCGGCTCAAACGTGACGATGCCAAGGGGAGTATCGGTTTCCAGCGATTTGGCCCGGGCAATGTCGATTACGGATTGATGGCCAAGGTGAACGCCGTCAAAATTACCAATCGCAGCACTGGCGTTGCGATCATCATTTTTCAGGCCGTTCCAGAAGGATAGTGTTCGCATCTTACCCCTGCGGGGCAGACCCGCGATCAGTCAAATTTACGGCTTGGCGCCAAAACCAGCGCCTCACCTTTCAACACGATTGTATCCCCTACAGCGCAGTGACATTCAAGGCTAACACGTCGGCGCGCGTGATCAATTTTGGTGACTTTGACTTCCGTATAAACCATGTCGCCGGGTCGCACCGGGGCCATGAATTTCAGGGTTTGGCCCAGATATACCGTACCGTGGCCCGGCAACTGTTCGCCAATGACCGCTGAAATCAGCCCCGCAGTTAACATGCCGTGCGCGATACGGCCTTCGAATATGGTGTCGCGGGCGTAATCGTCATCCAGATGCACTGGATTATGATCTGTCGAGATTTCAGCAAAAAGTTCAATATCCCGGCTGGTTACCTGTTTCCTCAGGTGGCGGGACATGCCGATTTCAATGTCTTCGATACAGATGGTACCGCGTGGCAGGTTATCCAGCATTGCTGCGAATCCCAAATGGTTATGTTGCGGTGCAGCATAGCTTTTCGGTAGCCATTCGGCAATCAGTTCGGTAATTTATTTACAAAAAGAAACAATAGGGCGCAATTTTATTACTTTGTCGATCTTAAATTACCCTAGCGAAGCTGCGTTATTGCCATGGTTGGCGATATCTGCTCGCGGTCATAAAACGCCTGAATTGCAGCACGGTCCGGTTTCAGCGGATCGTCGCCAAATTCACCTGCTGCCAACCCGCCGGTGACAAATAGCGTGTCGAGCTCGTCGCCAAGACCCCCCTGAATATCGGTGCGGATGCCATCCCCAATGCAGAGTATCCGATGATCCATCACGTCTTTCAGCGCCGCTAAACGAATTCGTGCAAGATCATAAATCGGCGGGTGTGGTTTGCCGAAATACAGGCTTTCGCCGCCCATATCCGTGTAAAGCGCGGCAATTGCACCGGCGCAATATATGCGTTTTTCACCCAGATCGACCTCCAGATCCGGGTTGGTGCAGAGCAATTTAAGACGCTTTTGTTTTGCGAATAGCAGTGTCGTGCGGTAGTCCTCTGGCCCTTCAGTCTGGTCGTCAAACAGACCAGTACAAATGATGCCTTCAGCCTGATCCAAGGGTACGCGTTCGATATGACTCGCATCAGGATCGACATCTAACTCATTGAAAAAGCCAAGGTCTCTGTCCGGGCCGATGTGGTAAATCTGGTTGCCAACAAGCCCCGCCAACATCCCTGCCTGTGACGCATCGCCTGACGATGTGACATCGTCATAGACATCACGGGGTACGCCGATCTGGTCCAGTTGTGCGATCACCAAAGGACGCGGGCGTGGTGAGTTGGTCAGCAACATCACCACGCCACCCTTAGCGCGATATTCCTGCAACGCCGCAACCGCATCCGAGAACGGGTATAGACCATTATGCAGGCATCCCCAAAGATCAACATAGAGCGCGTCGTAACGCTCGGAGACATCACTTAGCCGCTCAATGAGATTGGTCATTTGGGAATTGTTCCTAATCGAAATTGCCTGGGCCCCGCATCAAACCTGCAAATTTGGCACGATCTGTTTTTTGCGGCTCATCACGCCGGGCAGGACTACCTTGTCGCCCTCTACAACGACATCAAACGACTTTTCAGCGATGGATTTCACAGTGTCATTCGGGATCAATAGCGTGGCTTCTTCGTTCAGGATGTCGATAACGAACAGCAAAACATGATCGGCTCCGTCACTGGCCGCGACGTCTGGCATCGCTGCGATTAGCGCGGCCTTACGATCCAGAACGATCGCCGGGGCGGTGGTTTCCAGAACTGATACACGCAGCTTTTTGCCGTCTACTTCGAAAATCTTGGAATCCATTTTCAGCAGTTCCGCGTCTGAGAAGGCCGAGACATCAGATTTTGCGGCGAACATTTGCGCGGCGTAGTCGGGGATTGTGATGTTCAGTTCCCCGGCTAGTCGCTCCGCCAGCGCGCGGTCTGTTGGCGTGGTGGTGGGAGAGCGGAATTCAAGCGTGTCTGACAATACGCAAGACAACATTAGCCCCTTGATTGGGTCCGGCATACGCGCCATGTCTCGCCCGATCAGCCAGCTCATCACCGTCGCCGTGGCCGCAACCGGGCGGATGGTGAATTTTATCGGACCTTTGGTTTTCAGCCCGCCAGACAGTTGGTGGTGGTCAATCACTTCGGCAATGTGGGTGTCGTTGACATTTACCGGCAGCTCACCGGGGTTGTTAGTGTCGACGATCACGACTTCATCCGTCTCAGCCAATGGACCCAGGGTGTCTGGCATTTCTATGCCCCAGTATTCCAGCACGAATATTGCTTCGGTATTTGGCGGTTCCTGTACGAAGGCCTGTGCCTTTTTGCCTTGTACGTCTTTCAGGTACCATTCCCAGATCAGGGCGGAACAGGTGGCGTCGGTATCGGGGCCAAGGTGGCCGAAAATTTTGATCATCGGGGTGTCCGTAAATTTGTCAGTTTTGCCGGTCTTATAGGGGGCTGTGTACTGCTTGTCACCAGCCGTTCACGCAGATAGCGTGCCGCCATGTCCAAGCCCAGAGAAACCGATCTTTACCCGCCCGTGAAGGCCTTCTTAGAGGCGCAGGGATATGAGGTGAAGGCCGAAATAGGCGCGGTGGACGTGATGGCGGTGCGGGGTGGGGATGATCCGGTGATTGTCGAGCTGAAGGTCGGATTTTCGCTGTCGCTGTTCCATCAGGCGGTGGATCGCAAGGCAGTAACGGACGACGTTTATATCTGCGTGCCGCGCGGTGCGGGGGCTGTGTTTTCCAAGGCGTTGAAGGATAATACCCGGTTGTGCCGCCGACTTGGCATCGGGTTGCTGAGCGCGCGACTGCGTGACGGTTTTGTTGAGGCGCATTGTGATCCGGCACCCTACCGGCCGGTGAAATCCTTGCGTCGCAAGGGGCGGTTGTTGCGGGAGTTTCAGCGCCGGGTGGGGGATCCGAATTCTGGTGGGCAGACGCGGGTAGGGCTGGTGACGGCGTATCGACAGGACGCGATCCTGTGTGCGGGTTTTTTGGTGGAAAACGGCGCCACCAAGGGGGCAGTCGTGGCCAGGGCAACAGGCGTGGCGACTGCCACCCGGATCATGGCGGCGGATCATTATGGCTGGTTCGAGAGGGTATCGACCGGGGTTTACCAACTGACGCCCAAGGGGCGCGAGGGCGTCGCGCAATATGGTGAGGCGACGTGAATCATATCTGGGATAGCCGCTCGTCGCTACAAGTCACAACACCATGGTCCATAAAACGTGAACTGCCATATAAATCACAATCAGCGAGCCGATACTGTAGAAAGTGGCCCGGACTTCGTGGGACTGTTTTGTCGCGTATGACACGAAATGCGCCAATCGGGCGGCTGCAAACCCATACAGCAGAATCTGTGCGCTTCCCAGCGAGGGATCAGTGACAACAAAAAGCAGGCCAATGGCAAGAAAAGCAGGGATATTTTCAAGGTCGTTTCTATGCATTCGCCGCGAACGGTCAACGTAGTCATTGATTTCCAGCTGCCGGGGGCTGGGGTCTCTGTTGATCAGACCCTTTTGTAAATCCTCTGGACTGGCCAGACCAGAGTTACTTTTCAACATTCTATAAACTGTCATCCAGCCTTGCAGCATGATTTTCAGAACCATGATTGACGCAGCAATTGCATAGGCTTGGAAAACCGGGTTTTCAATATTCAAAAGGCTCATTGTTTTCCCCTCTTATAATATGTCAGAATTTCCCGACATTCGCGAAAGTACATAATTTGCGGCCTGTCCAAAGGCGGGTCGGCCTCAGCTTTACTTACCAATGGTAATCAGTCAATGGATTTCATAGATGTCAAAAAGTAATACTGGTGACCAAATACTTTCAATCGCCTGTGCGCTTCTTGCGTCAGATGGGCTTGGCGCTGTCTCATTTGATGCAATAGCCCACCGACTCGGGCGCTCAAAACAGGCTGTTCTGTATTGGTTTCCAACCAAACATGACCTGCTGGCGGCCATGTTCGTGCCTTGGCTTGAAGCAGAGGCCGACACTGCAATCAGCGCCGTTGCCACCGCTACGAACCAAAGAGAAGCGATTGAGCGATTTGTGCGTGCAATCGCACTGTTTCATCTAGGCGACCTGAACCGTTTTCGCATGATGTACCTTGTGCCACAGACAAATAAAAAACCGGGCAAGAACCGGATCGACACTGACGTTGTCAGAAAAATACACCCCGTGACAGACCGGCTCTACGGCGCGTTTGCCGGTCACTTGGGCGCTGATCAGAATTTCGGGCGTAAAAAGGCCGTCGCGATTCATTCTTCTGTTCTCGGGCTGGTGCTTATGTTCGGGCTGGCTGATGGGCTGCGCGATCCGTTGAAACATCGCGAAGCAGACATGATAGATACTTTGATCGCGAGTTTGACGGGAAAGGATTAGGGGGGGYTAGGCAACCGGAATTTGTTCTCATACGCGGTGTCGCACAGATGGATAAGAGCGGGCTCAACCGTCGTCTGGCGAAATTTCGCCCGCGCCTTCGTTCATTAAAAATGCCGCAACGAACCTGCTGATTGCAGTTTTTCCCTAATTCCCGTGCTTGCTTGGTTGACTCGCACAGGTAACGTCCCTAAATCCCCCTTGTTGTCACTCGGACACGTCGAGTGCTAACACTAATTGAAACATGAACGAGGAGCGTTCAGATATGGCATTCACACCATTACATGACCGTGTTGTGGTTCGTCGCACTGAAAGTGACGAAAAAACTGCTGGCGGGTTGATTATTCCCGATAGCGCAAAAGAAAAGCCTGCCGAGGGCGAAATCATCTCTGTTGGGGCTGGTGCCCGCGACGAAGATGGCAAGCGCGTGGCAATGGACGTCAAAGCCGGGGATAARATCCTGTTYGGCAAATGGTCYGGYACYGAAATCACCCTTGACGGTGAAGAGCTGCTGATCATGAAGGAAAGCGACATCATGGGCATTATTGCCTGATTTCGCGTTTTCACTAATTTCAATTCAGACGACAAGGAGCAAGCATAATGGCTGCTAAAGACGTCAAATTCGGTACAGACGCACGCAATCGCATGTTGAACGGCGTGAACATTCTGGCTGATGCTGTAAAAGTCACTTTGGGCCCAAAGGGTCGCAATGTGGTTCTTGATAAATCCTTTGGCGCGCCGCGCATCACCAAAGACGGTGTAACGGTTGCCAAGGAAATCGAACTGGAAGACAAGTTCGAAAACATGGGCGCGCAGATGGTAAAAGAAGTTGCCAACCGCACCAATGACGAAGCCGGCGACGGCACAACCACTGCAACAATTCTGGCACAGGCCATCGTAAAAGAAGGCATGAAGTCTGTTGCAGCGGGTATGAACCCAATGGACCTGAAGCGCGGTATCGATCTTGCCACGCTGAAAGTTGTTGAAAATATCAAATCTGCATCGCGCGAAGTCAAAGACAGCGCCGAAGTAGCGCAGGTTGGTACAATTTCTGCCAATGGCGAGAGCGATATTGGTGAACAGATTGCCGACGCAATGCAGAAAGTTGGCAACGAAGGCGTGATCACCGTTGAAGAAAACAAGGGTCTGGTTACCGAGACCGAAGTTGTCGAAGGTATGCAGTTTGACCGTGGTTACCTGTCACCATATTTCGTGACCAACCCCGACAAGATGCTGGCTGAAATGGAAGACTGCATGGTTCTTCTGCATGAAAAGAAACTGTCATCCTTGCAGCCAATGGTGCCACTGCTGGAAACTGTTATCCAGTCCGGCAAGCCTTTGCTGATCATTGCCGAAGATGTYGARGGCGAAGCCCTTGCGACTTTGGTTGTRAACAAATTGCGCGGTGGTCTGAAAATCGCCGCCGTTAAGGCACCGGGTTTTGGCGATCGTCGCAAAGCRATGTTGCAGGATCTTGGCATTCTGACCGGTGGTCAGGTAATTTCCGAAGATCTGGGCATGAAGCTGGAAAATGTCACAATGGACATGCTGGGTTCGGCTAAGAAAATCACCATCACCAAAGATGAAACCACTGTCATYGACGGCAATGGCGACAAGGCTGAGATCGAAGCRCGGGTTACWCARATCCGTCAGCAGATCGAAGAAACCACTTCTGACTATGATCGTGAAAAACTGCAGGAACGTGTAGCCAAGCTGGCTGGGGGTGTTGCTGTTATCCGCGTCGGCGGTATGACTGAGATCGAAGTAAAAGAGCGTAAAGACCGTGTTGATGACGCCCTGAATGCGACCCGTGCGGCCGTACAAGAAGGTGTTGTTGTAGGTGGCGGTGTTGCCCTGATGCAGGGTGCCAAGGCGCTGGCCAATGTTAAGGGCGAAAACGCTGATCAGGATGCCGGTGTTGGCATCGTGCGCCGCGCGCTGGAAGCACCGCTTCGTCAGATCGCTGAAAATGCGGGTGTTGACGGTGCGGTTGTTGCTGGCAAAGTTCGCGAAAGCGACGATCCTGCGTTTGGCTTTAACGCTCAGACTGAAGAGTATTGCGACCTGTTCAAAGCCGGTGTTATTGATCCGGCCAAGGTTGTTCGTACWGCTYTGGAAGAYGCRGCTTCAATCGCTGGTCTGCTGATCACCACAGAAGCCATGGTTGCTGACAAGCCGGCCAAAGATTCAGGCGGCGCCGGTGGCGGCATGCCTGACATGGGCGGCATGGGCGGCATGGGCGGCATGATGTAAGCCACGCCTGGCCAAAGAAATTGAAGGGGGCTCGCTTTGGCGGGCCCTTTTTTTTGCGGGGAAATTGTTGTAATGCCAGAGTGGCAGCATTATTTACCATTCAGGATAGAACGACACAGCAACTAAATCACGGCGGTACTTAAATGGTCAGAGTTTGGGATCCACTGGTCAGAATATTTCATTGGGCGCTGGTGCTCAGCTTTGCCATCGCCTGGATTAGTGCGGAATCACTTGATGATCTGCATATCTGGGCTGGTTATGCTGCCGCGGCGCTGATCGGGTTTCGCCTGATCTGGGGCCTTATCGGGCCGCGATATGCACGATTTACCCAGTTTATCAAAGGCCCCGGTACGGTTTTGGGATACCTTAAATCTATGTTGCGGGGCTCTGAGCCACGTTATGTCGGGCATAACCCAGTGGGCGGGGCTATGATATTGGCGCTATTAACCAGTCTGGGCGGAACCTCCTGGACAGGTTGGTTGCTGACACTTCCCAAATGGGAACGATCCGACTGGCTTGAAGAAGGGCATGAAATCATCGCAGGTGTAACCTTGGCACTGGTTGTTCTGCATATCGTCGGTGTAATTGTCGCAAGCTGGCGGCATCGTGAAAACCTGGTGCTATCCATGGTCAATGGACAAAAACGCTCGGCATCACCTGACGAAATTGCCTGAGCATATTTACCCCGTATCTTAAGTCTTTTCTTCGATGAACGGGAAGTGATCGCAGCTACCTTGGCCGAAGGGCATTTCAAGCCTAGCGTGACGCAATGCGTCTGATTCTTTTAACTTCCCTCACTATGATGGCATTTGCCGCCAATTCGGTTTTGAACCGAATGGCGCTGGTTGGGGATTTGACGGGGCCTGCGTCTTTTGCCTTGATCCGGCTGGCGTCGGGGGCTGGATTTTTGTTGCTATTGGCCGGGTTTCGGTCTGGTCGCAAGGTTCCGTGGCGCGCGCCGGGGCGGCTTTGGGGCGTGTTGATGCTCACACTTTATGTACTTGGATTTTCCTTTGCATATGTGTCGCTGGAAACTGGTGTTGGCGCGCTGATCCTGTTTGGAGGAGTTCAGATCACCATGTTTGCAGGGGCGCTGATTGCACGTGAAAATGTACCCCTGGCGCGCTGGACCGGGGCGGCAATAGCCTTTGGTGGACTGGTGGTATTGCTCTGGCCGGCGGGGGGTAYCGCWCCGGATCCGGCTGGGGYGGTTTTGATGGTTGGGGCCGCGGTTGGCTGGGGGGTGTATTCGCTGTTGGGGCGCGGGGTCAGTGATCCTCTGGGCTCGACGGCCGCGAATTTTGCATTGGCTTTGCCAATAGGGATGGCTGTTTTTGCGATATTTCCCGGAGAGATAGCGCTGAAAGGGGCGATGCTGGCGGTGATCAGTGGTGCGGTGACTTCAGGGGCGGGCTATGCGCTGTGGTATAGCGTATTGCCCCGGTTGGCCGCATCGGTGGCAGCGGTTGCGCAGCTGACGGTGCCGGTAATTGCGGTGGCGGGYGGGCTGGTATTTCTGGGTGARCCGGTGAGTTTACGGTTCGTGATTGCCGCCGTGCTTGTGCTGGCCGGGATCGCGGTTTCGCTGAAACACTAGCGGACTGGARCTGTAAGAATCGGCAAATTTCGGCTTGTGACGCTGCGTTAAATCAAAGGGGTATCGTAAGGTAAAGGAGGAAGCTCTATCTAGGCGGCATGAGAGTGTTCTTTATTTTTATATTGGCCCTGTTCCCTGGGGTTGCGGTTGGCCAGWCGCGCGCGGAATGCGTTGTGTTACTGCATGGGCTGGCGCGCAGCGAAGTCTCAATGCTGGTGATGTATCAAGCACTTCGCTCGGAAGGGTACAAGGTGGTGAATGCCGGTTATGCTTCGACTCAGGCACCGATTGAAGTGCTGGCCGAGGAAACCATTCCCGCTGCTGTGACAAAATGCGGTGACAGGAAGGTGCATTTTGTGACCCATTCAATGGGTGGTATTTTGGTGCGATTATGGCTGCAACGGCAGCGCCCCGCCGATATGGGCCGTGTGGTGATGATGGCCCCTCCAAACCATGGCTCGGAACTGGTGGATGCGTTTGGCGATACGGAAGCGTTCAAGTGGTTTAACGGCCCCGCAGGAGAGCAGTTGGGGACAGGTGTAGATGCACTGCCAAATCAGCTGGGATTTGCTTGGTTTGAGCTGGGGGTGATTGCCGGAAGCCGATCAGTGAACCCGGTGTATTCCAACGTAATTGAGGGCAGCGACGACGGCAARGTGTCGGTGGAAAGCACCAAGATTGTCGGTATGGATGATCATATCGTTTTACCAGTGACCCATACGTTTATGATGATGAACCCGGTGGTGATTTCACAGGTRAAAATCTTTTTGAAGACCGGGTCATTTGATCATACGCTTACATTTGGCGATCTGGTTCTGGARACGATCTGGGACTAGGRGWCTAGKGGGCTGTMNGCCMCCTCTTTGCCTTTCRGGCAAATTCACCCCCGARARTAYTTAYNGAAAAGAAGAAGGGTTTAAGAGRCCGGGCCGAGGTGGCGGTTTACGTGGCCCATTTTTCGACCCGGTTTTATGTCGGCTTTGCCGTAGAGGTGGATAGCGTTGGTTGGGTCAACGGACAGTTCTGCGACTCTATCCATATCGTCGCCAATCAGGTTCAGCATTTCCACGTTTGAGTGGCGTTTACCGTCACCAAGGGGCCAGCCTGCTATGGCGCGGATGTGTTGTTCGAACTGGTCGATGGTGCAGCCGTTCTGGGTCCAATGGCCAGAATTATGCACCCTTGGGGCGATTTCATTGACGATAAGGTCGCTGGACGTGATAAAGATTTCGACCCCCATTACGCCGATATAATCCAGCGCATTCAGGATGTTGGCGGCGATCAGCACGGCGTCGGTACGTTGTGCCGGGGTCAAATGGGCGGGTAGGGTGGTCGTGTGAAGGATGCCATTTTTGTGGACGTTTTCGCCGGGGTCATAGCAGGCGATCTGGCCGTCGGCGTTACGCGCACAGATCACCGAAATTTCACGGTTGAAGTCGATGAAACCTTCGAGAACGCAAGGGGCGTTACCGACGACTTTCATGGCTTGTTCTGCGTCTTTAGGTGACATGATCCGGGACTGGCCTTTGCCATCATAACCAAAGCGCCGGGTTTTCAGGATCGCGGGTGTGCCGATATTATTGATCGCGGTCTCCAGGTCGTTCAAGCTGTCGACAGCGGCGAAGGGGGCGACGGTCAGGCCGAGACCTCGCAGGAATTCTTTTTCGCCGATCCGGTCCTGGCTGATTGCCAGTGCGCGGCGGTTTGGGTGGACCGGGGTTATGGCCTCAAGGATGTCCAGCGCGGATGTGGGTATGTTTTCGAATTCATAGGTGATGATGTCGACGGATTTCGCGAAAGCTGTCAGTGCTTTGGAATCGCCGTAGGGAGCGGTGGAGACCTGTTCGGCGACCTGCCCTGCGGGGGGGTGCGCACCGGGTTCAAATATGTGGGTTTTGAAACCAAGGCGCGATGCTGCCACGGCCAGCATCCGGCCCAGTTGGCCGCCACCAAGAATGCCGATTGTGGCGCCGGGGGYCAGCGGTTYAGTCATCAAYCGGTTCGTCCGGAATTGAGGCAGACAGGGCGGCGCGCCATGCGTCTAAACGTATCGCCAGTTTATCGTCCTGAAGCGCCAGAATACCTGCGGCCATCAGGCCAGCATTGGCAGCGCCCGCCGCACCAATTGCCATGGTGGCGACTGGAAAACCTTTGGGCATTTGCACAATAGAATACAGGCTATCCACGCCGGATAAAGCACGGGTTTGCACCGGTACGCCAACCACGGGAATGCGGGTTTTTGAGGCCATCATGCCGGGCAAATGCGCAGCCCCGCCCGCCCCGGCGATGATCACCTGTAAGCCGCGGGTGGCAGCCGATTTGCCGTAGTCCCAGAGCCGGTCCGGGGTGCGGTGCGCCGATACGATTTTCGTTTCATACGCGATAGCAAATTCATCAAGGATTGCAGCAGCTTCTTTCATGGTTTCCCAGTCAGACTGGCTGCCCATGATGATGCCAACTAAGACGTCGTTCATTTCGCTGCTCCGCGATTGAATAAGCGCGCACTATAGCCAAAGCGACGTGTCACGCAATGATATCCGGGGTTAGTTCGTCTTCAATCACGCTGATCCGGTCTTTTAGCAAAAGTTTTCGTTTTTTCAGCCGGTTCAGCGCCAGCTGATCGCCGCGTTTGCTTTCCTGCAAGGCGTGAATCGCATCATCCAGATCGCGGTGCTCTCGCTGCAAAACAGCGAGTTTTACCTGCAACACTTCAACATGGYCCATTTTCGTGGAAYTGTTCATTTTTCTCCGGCCAACATGATCAGGGCTATGGGTGTATTTCTACCCGTAAACAATGCCGCCGCCAAGGAAATGCGACCATTTTGCACTTGTAGCAGGCATATTGCTTCCCCATGTTTGGTACAGGGTCGCCAAAGCGGGGCCCGAGATGAATTGTCGCTTGTTTAAGGACATTGAGAATGACGAAAATGACCCTGAGTAGCCACCCGTTTTTTCTGGGGTTTGAGCAGCTTGAAAAGCTGATGGAACGTACCAACAAATCGGATCTGGGCGGCTATCCTCCGTTTAACATTGAGCAGACCAGCGAAGAAAGCTATCGCATTACTCTKGCGGTGGCAGGGTTTGCGGAAGATGACCTGTCGATCACTGTCGAAGACCGCCAACTGTTGATYCGGGGCCGTCAAACCGATGAAACTGAGGGGCGGATATTCTTGCATCAGGGCATTGCAGCGCGACAGTTTCAGCGCAGTTTTGTGCTGGCGGAYGGGGTGGATGTGGCGGGYGCCGCTATGGAAAACGGGCTGCTGCATGTGGATTTGAAACGATCAGTCCCAGAAACGGTTGTGCAGACAATCAAGATAAATAAAAGCTAAAGGTTGGGGGCATAAGACWTGGAWWTTAAATACAAAAACTTCCCGGATGCGGTTGGGCGGATCGCCTATGTACGTCCGGTGGATATCGCTGAACTGCCAGAGGAATTGCGGGATCAGGCGTCAGGGGCGACAGATCTTTACGCCCTTCACAACGAAGACGGTGAGCGGCTGGCACTGGTAAATGGCAGACAGATGGCATTTGTGCTGGCARGGCAGAACGATCTGTCACCAGTTAACGTCCATTAAAAACACAAATTATGAGGGGCAATAATGAGCGTACCGAGTAGTTATTCACGCACTCAGATCATGTTACATTGGGGCATCGCCATTCTGATACTGGTTCAGATGGTTTCGAAATTTGCAATCGGACCCGCCTGGGATGCGATTGAAAAGGGTCAGGAAATTACCGGAATTACGCCGATACTCCACGTCATTCCGGGGATTTCGGTGCTGCTGCTGGTTATTGTGCGCCTGATATTGCGGTTCCGGCATGGTGTGCCAAAGGCAGTCGAAGGCGGCAGCCCGTTACAGGAAAAGGCCGCCAAAGCCGCGCATATAGCGCTATATGTATTGTTGTTACTGATCCCGGCATCCGGATTGACTGCGTGGTTTGGCGGTGTATCGCAGGCAGCAGATGCGCATGGATTGTTTTTTAAGGCATTGCTTGCACTGATCCTGTTACATGCACTGGCTGCGATTTATCACCAGCACGTTCTCAAAGATGGGCTAATGTCACGAATGATGAAATCCGGTTGAAATGGCTTATTCCTTTGACTGGGTAGACGCATTTACAGATCGTCCCTTTGGTGGCAATGGTTGCGTTGTAGTGCATGGCGCGGACGATATTTCGCTGCAAGATCGCATGGCGCTGGTGCGTGAAACCTCATTGTCGGAATGCGCCTATCTGGTCGCCTCCGACATGGCGGATTTTGGCGCGCGTTATTATCTGGCTGGKCGKGAAATWCCRATGGCCGGSCATCCGACRATTGCAACGGTCGTATCAATGGTGTCGCGCGGCWTKGTKGAACTGGTAGAAGGTCACGCCAGTTTTACGCTGGAAGTCGGTGCAGGTGTGCTGCCGATTGAAGTTGAAACCGACATAGATGGCGCGCTGACCGTTACCATGACCCAATTAAGGCCAGAGTTTAAGAACAGCCACGAACCTGTTGATATTGCATCAATATATGGGTTGAGTGCGGATGATATCTTGGGCGTGCCAAAGACGGTTTCCACCGGATCGGCATTTGGGATAACCGTGTTGAAAAATAAAGACGCCCTGCGTCGCGCAGTTCTGGATGCGGGCCGTTTACAAGCATATGTGGATAGCGACAACGGTGATTTTCATGAACCGTTTTTGGTTAGCCTTGGCGGCGAAACGCTGGACGGTGACGTGTWTTCGCGTTTGCTGCTGCCGCCCCCGATGCCTGCCGAAGACCCGTTTACCGGCTCAGCCACAGGCTGTATGGCGGCATATTTGTGGGCGGAAGGCTTGATTATTTCGCCCCAGTTCGTGGCCGAACAAGGCCATTGGATAGGCCGTCCGGGTCGGGCGGAAGTCGAAGTTCTGGGGACGCGGGAAGACATAACTGGAGTGCGCGTAAGCGGGCGCGGGTATGTATTGATGTCGGGTGACCTGAACCTATGAGYRCSGRTRAAAYRTTGTTTAMCAARGMWGARYTGMTYGAAGCSCAYCARCTKGTSWSCCGGCAAATGCAGCCRACCCCRCAATACGAWTGGCCRYWGATATCRMAGGCCGTSGGTGCGCAGGTGATCGTCAAACATGAAAACCACGCGCCAACCGGTGCCTTCAAAGTACGTGGCGGCATCACATTCATTGACTGGCTGCGCCGGACCCACCCGGAATATGGTGGCATCATCACCGCAACCCGAGGCAACCATGGGCAAAGTCAGGCGCGCGCAGCGATTGCGGCGGGCTTAACCGCTAAGGTTCTGGTTCCATTTGGAAATTCGYCGGAAAAGAACGAMGCGATGCGCGCCTATGGGGCAGAATTGATCGAATTTGGTCAGGACTTTGATGAGGCACGAATTGAAGCCATGCGCCTCRCCGAACGGGAAAACCTGTACCCGGTGCCGCCCTTTCACACCGAATTGCTACGCGGTGTGGCAACCTATGGGCTGGAGCTATTCATCGCCCATCCTGATTTGGATGTGGTTTACGTACCGATAGGCTGTGGCTCGGGAATATGCGGGGTGATCGCTGCGCGTGATGCTCTTGGGCTTAAAACCGAAATCGTCGGGGTGGTCTCCAGCAATGCGCAAACCGCGAAACTGTCCGTTGAGGCCGGGCGTCTGATCGAAACCAATTCAGCAGATACAATCGCCGACGGCATGGCCGTGCGGGTGCCGGTTCAGGCGGCTTACGACATTTACGTCACTGGCGCCGCGCGGATCGTTGATGTGGATGACGATGAAATCAGCGCTGCAATGCGGATGTATTTCCAGATGATCCACAATGTGGCTGAAGGGGCGGGCGCTGCACCACTGGCGGCGGCAATGCAGGAACAGGACAAAATCCRMARWAAAAARGTCGSYGTAATTCTTAGCGGTGGCAATGTTGACACGRCTCTTTATCAGAAAAYTCTGACCGGTTGATCTAAGAAAGACGCCTCCGGTSGGAGYTTTTTAANARAGAARAARTTGCTATTTTAGTTTATCAGCCTGCAATCAGCCCCATACTTTCCAGCTTGAGAATGACTTGATGCGCGCAGTTATCAACTTCGACATTTTCGGTTTCAACGCTAAGTTCCGGGCTTTCCGGAACCTCGTAAGGGTCTGATATACCYGTAAATTCCTTTATTTTMCCGGCGCGTGCCAACTTATACARTCCYTTGCGATCGCGGCGCTCACATTCTTCAAGCGAAGTCGCAACATGAACCTCYAGAAACGCCCCAAAGCTTTCAATATCTTCGCGCACGGCTCGGCGCGTACTAGAGTAAGGCGCAATTGGCGCGCATATGGCGATACCACCGTTTTTGGTAATTTCAGACGCGACGTAACCGATCCGTCGGATGTTCAGGTCACGGTGTTCCTTGGAAAACCCAAGTTCTGACGACAGGTTTTTACGCACYACATCACCGTCAAGCAGCGTCACCGGCCGGCCACCCATTTCCATCAATTTAACCATCAGCGCATTGGCAATGGTAGATTTTCCTGACCCTGAAAGTCCGGTGAAAAACACCGTAAAACCCTGTTTGTGACGGGCCGGACGGGTGCGGCGCAGTTCCTTGACCACTTCGGGGAACGAAAACCATTCCGGGATTTCGAGACCCTCTGACAGGCGGCGGCGAAGCTCGGTACCAGAAATATTCAGCACTGTTACACCGTCTTCGATCTCGTCTGCTGGCTCATATTGCGCACGTTCCTGCACAAAGACCATGTGTTTGAAGTCAACCATTTCTGCACCAATTTCGTCCTGATGCTTGCGGTACAGATCCTGTGCTTCATAAGGGCCGTAAAAATCATCGCCAGCCGAGTTTTTGCCGGGCCCGGCGTGGTCTCGACCTACAATAAAATGGGTGCATCCGTGGTTGGCACGGATCAAGCCATGCCAGACGGCCTCGCGCGGGCCAGCCATGCGCATTGCGAGATTCAGCAAGCTCATTGAAGTTGTGGAACTTGGATATTTATCCAACACCGCCTCATAGCAGCGAACCCGTGTGAAATGGTCCACGTCGCCGGGTTTTGTCATGCCTACGACGGGGTGGATCAACAGGTTGGCCTGTGCCTCCTTGGCAGCTCGGAACGTCAGTTCCTGATGCGCGCGATGCAACGGGTTGCGGGTTTGAAACGCCACAACACGGCGCCAGCCAAGTTTGCGGAAATAGGCGCGCAACTCATTAGGTGAGTCACGCCGGGCGCGAAAATCGTAATGCACAGGTTGCTGGATTCCAGTAACCGGGCCACCAAGGTAAATCGAACCAGCGGTGTTATGCAGGTAATTGACAGCTGGGTGCGCGTCATCATCTGCCCCATAAACTTTTTCAGCTTCATGGGCTTTATTTGGCGTCCATTTGTCGGTGACCGACATGATTGCCAGGATCACGCCTTCCTGATCCCGCAGGGCAATGTCTTGGCCGGGCTCAACGGTTTCGCCAAACTTCTCGGAAATATCCAGTGTAATGGGTATTGGCCAAAGCGAACCATCGGTCAGCCGCATTTCATTTACGACACCGTTGTAATCARCTTCGGTCATAAAACCTTTGAGCGGATTAAACCCGCCATTCATCAGYAGTTCCAGATCACATATCTGGCGCTGCGACAGATCCCAGCTGGGTAGTTCAGCCGCTTCCAGTTTTAGTTTTTGAGCGGAATCGTAGGAGACATATAGTTCCGGGATTGGAGCAAGRTTGGGCAATTGCATCGGATGCGGGCCTTTTTTGGGCTAAATTAAAAMATTTACGCTAATTTTGTTGGGGCAATAGCCCGTGTTTGGGGTGAAATTCAAGGGTGTTCGGTGTAATATTAAATTTGGGTATTGTGTGGCGGAATATCATCAGTCTCTAGGGCAACTGTTCCGGATCAAAAGGYAAAGTGGGCCCGTCTTCCCGCAAAGCCGGGGCGTCGGGTTGGTTCCAGCGAAATAATACAATGTGCCAAAGTGGTCGGTATTTTCGTGATGGATAGATCATACCATTGGCCCCAAGATCGCGCGCCGCGTCACTGGCTTTCCAACTTTCAGCGGGCTGGTCAGCACTTCGCTGCTGTCGCCAGTTGGCGCAGGTCTCTTTACCAGACAACCCCAGATCGCGGTTGGTTTCAGGAATGCGAAAGTCCAGAATATCCGCGGCCGATAACAATAGCGGAACRATCAGGCGCTCCGGGTCACCCGGCTGTACATAGCTGTCAATAGCGAGGCCTGCCGTTTTTGCCTGCGGCGACATATACAATGCGGATTGCCCGGCGTGGTGAAACCGCCCCTCGATACTGGGCACGGGGTCCAGCACCCTTCCCAGATCKCTGGCATAGATTATCCTATAGAAGCGTCCGGATACTGAATTCACTCCGCAGCCTTGGCGGGCGCGTTTTCAGTTTCGAGTTCAGACAGGAACTTTTCTGCTTCCAGCGCTGCCATACAGCCCATTCCAGCACTTGTTACTGCCTGCCGGTAAATGTGATCGGTAAGATCGCCCGCCGCAAACACGCCGGGGATGGATGTCGCGGTGCTGTCTGGTGCCGTCACCACATAGCCGCCCATATGGGTTTCCAGCGCGTCCTTGACCAGTTCGGACGACGGCGCGTGACCGATGGCGATAAAGCAGCCTGAACAGGGGATTTCTGTAATTTCACCGGTTTTGACGTTTTTCGCCCGCACACCTTCAACACCCAGTGGTTCATCAGAGCCATAAACTTCTTCCAACTGGTGGTCCCAGAGCATTTCGATCTTGTCGTTATTGAACAACCGGTGTTGCAGGATCTTTTCCGCCCGCAATTCATCCCGGCGGTGGATGACGGTTACTTTGGACGCAAATTTTGTCAGGAACAGCGCCTCTTCCACAGCGGTATTACCGCCGCCGATCACCACCACATCTTTGCCCCGGTAAAAGAACCCGTCACAGGTGGCGCAGGCCGATACTCCGAAACCTTTAAATTTTTCTTCCGAATCAAGCCCTAGCCAACGCGCCTGCGCACCGGTGGCCAGAATGATGGCGTCCGCCGTGTATGTCGTACCGCTGTCGCCGATGGCGGTGAACGGGCGTTTGGACAAATCAACGCTCAGGATGATGTCAGCGATAACGTTGGTGCCAACTTCGCGGGCGTGGGACTCCATCCGTATCATCAGATCAGGGCCCTGCACTTCGGTGTCACCGGGCCAGTTTTCGACTTCGGTTGTGATAGTCAGCTGGCCGCCGGGCTGGATACCTTGTACTAAAATTGGCTCCAGCATGGCGCGGCTTGCATAGACGCCGGCTGTATACCCTGCGGGGCCAGAGCCGATTATTAGTACATTGGTGTGTATGTTATCTGACATGACAGTCCCCGGTTTTCATATTGTTCGACAGGGATATAAACACCCGGGCAGGGGGATAAAAGCCCCGCCGTCAAAGCTGTGATCATTCCGCCTGTCAGGCGTTTTGTGAAACGATGTGTCGCGGTTGCGAAATTTTATTGCGCAACCGGTCGCTGAATTGTATTACATGCAAATCAGTACAGGAGCCCCTATGCCAGCAAGCAAACTTGACCCGATTGATCGCAAAATTCTGGCCGAGCTGCAGGATGATGGTCGTATGACCAATGTGGAACTGGCGCGCCGTGTCGGTATTTCTGCGCCACCCTGCCTGCGCCGGGTGCGTACACTTGAGGAAAGTGGATACATTCGCGGTTACCACGGCGATGTGAATGCGCGCGCCCTTGGGTTTGAAGTGCAGGTGTTCGCTATGGTGGGCCTGCAAAGCCAGGCGGAAGCCGATCTGTCAAAATTTGAAGAGCGTTGTCGCAACTGGCCGCTGGTTCGCGAATGCCACATGCTGAACGGCGAAGTCGATTTCATCTTGAAATGTGTGGCGCCAGATCTGTCCTCATTCCAGAATTTTCTGACCGAGGAACTGACCTCAGCCGAGAATGTCGCCAGCGTCAAAACTTCGTTGGTGATCAGATGTGCCAAGGACGAACCCGGTGTTCCGTTTGATGTACTGGAAGACCGCCTGCGCCAGGATGCCTGACGCAGGCTGTTTAGTTTAGTCGTTGCGCTTGTGATTAAGCGGACCGAAGTCGTCCAGGCTTTTCACATGTGGAAACAGGGCAACGAAATGTTCATACAACTCCGACGACAACCGCATGTGGCTGGAATCACCGGGGTGATAGCTTTCCGCCAATACGCCGTTGGCGCGAATTAACCGGTGGCTCGCCAGACTCAGGTGAAACACCCGAACCGGTGAAACGACGTTGATACAGATGACAGAACTACCGTCGGCCAGTTGTGACACATCCACCAGGGTTGAGGTTGAATCAATGGCCAGAATGCCCGGCAATACCCGCGCAGCTGGGCCCATCATCAGATCAGGTGCATTTTGGTCTGCGCCATAACCGCCATCGGTAATGCGATAAAGCCCACAAGCTGGCAGGCCCAGTTCAAGCTGCTGCGGGAATAACGTCATCGAGCCAAGCCACATAAGCGGTTGCAGCCCACCATCAGCGGTGGCAATCATCGCGCCGGGTCGCAGGTCTTCGATGGCGACATAACCATTATCGGTCTGGATCAACGTGCCTTGGGCGAACGCACCGAATGCTTGCTCAAAAACTTGCATAGCCGGGGCGACAATAGTTTTGCTTTGCTCAGCGCCGTCACTGTCCAGCCACTCAATTTCGTAGCGTCTGGTGACAATATCAAGTTGTTTAGGCTTAACAACAATTTGCGCCGGACGATTAACAGTCCAGCCCGGAGCTTTTGGTAGATTGGCCTTGGTACTCACTAAATAGTTCATGCAAACAGTCCTTACACACTGTCCACATCTGCATTACGACCCCCACCCAAATTGCAGAGGGACGAATAGGCTCACTAATCTATTAACAAACAGTTAAGTCAAAAAGTTTCGCGATTTTTGGGGAATTGGCGGCTAATGCCGGGGTGAAATCTTGGTTTGTTTCCGTTTCTAGGCCTGTTCCGCCACAATTGGTGCCCATACAGGTCCAGATGATAAGCGATGTCTTGCGCTCTGGCTCTACCAGCTCAAAAGTGAGTCGCGCACCGGCCAAGATGGACATATTAGTTTGCCCCCCCATTTGCACGGTTACGACAGCGGGCTTTCCAGCCGCCGTTCCGGGTGGTCTTTGCCCAAGGGAGCTCAACATCAGGGTTAAGTGCCTCGATAAGGACCGTTTTTTGCCAACGGCGAAATGATAGCATTGTAACCTCCTCCAGTTTTGAGCGGGCGCGATTTTGTCCCGCGTTTGTTGAGGCTATGAATGGCAGCAGAATTTGGCCGAGATCGGGCGAATTTTGATAAAATTGGAAAAACCAGCACTTGATATCTGGTGAAATAGGGCAAGTAAGGATTCGTAGTAACTCACTGCAAATAATGAATTATATAGGATTTAATCCATGAAAAGACATTTTGGTATGTACAATGCGGCGAAAACAGGCATGAAACCCGCCACAGCATTGCCCAGATTGTCTATGAATTCGAAACAATCACTGGTTGAGCGCGCCGAATCTAGTGACTCAGAGTCGGATAACAGAAATCAGGCGACCATAATCAGCCTCTTTAAGGTGAACACTGCGCCGATAAGAATAAAATTGCGAGACGTCGGTGTAAGTGCAATGGCCAGTCCATTCCGCCTTTCCAACATCTGCGGCGCGTAGTCGGTGCAGTCCAAAGGATGGCAGATCAAACTGGTATTTACCGTCTTTGCCATTGGCGAAGAAGCGGGAATAGTCAGGATCTTCAGCCAGGAACGTTTCCAGGAATTCTGCCCCGACCTCGTAGGCGCGCTGGCTGATGGTGGGGCCGATGACAGCTGATATGTTCGTACGATTAGCACCGATGGCTTCCATGGCGTCCAGTGTTGCCTCTAATATTCCACCCAAAGCACCCTTCCAACCGGCATGCGCAGCGCCGACCACACCTGCTTTTTCATCSGCAAACAGCACCGGCTGACAGTCTGCAGTCAGGATGCCAAGGGCGACACCGGGTAAGTTGCTGACCATTGCGTCGGCGTCGGGYCGCTGACCTTCAGGTTTACCAGTAACAACATGCACGGTGATCGAATGCACCTGTTTAACCGTCATCAAATTGTCTGGCTGCAACTGCATCGCTTCAGCAACACGGGAGCGGTTTATGCTGACCACATCCGTTTGATCACTGGACCCCAGCCCGCAATTCAGACCGAAAAACACCCCCGAAGATGCGCCGCCCCTGCGGGTAAAGAACCCGTGGCGAAGTGGCGCAAGGCTGTTGGCAGTGATAATTTCCAGCGTCATGGGGCAAATCCGGGCGGAGGGTTGGTGCCATTGGGGTGAAACGCAATTGCTTTGAACAGCGTCCCCATTTCATCCCCGTGGGTCAAGCGGCGATGTGCAGCAACGTGGGAATCCAGCGCGTCACCTTGCAGGTTTTCGGCCAGTTGTCGCGCACGCGCAGTGATGCCGAGACGTTCCAACAGCACACCTTGCGGTGTCATTTGGCTGGTGGAAATGTCCGTGGCGGCACTCGCCAGCGCTTCAAAGTCAACATGCGCGGTGATGTCGGCATTGCCGGGGTTGGCCAGCGGATCTTCCATTTTGTGGTGTCGCAGGGCCTGCAATGTATCACCCAGGGAACGCCAGCCACCGTAGTCGACTATAATCGCCACACCGCCATGAACATTGATTCTGGTGGACAATGAGCCGGCAATCGCCACGCCGGGCGCGCAAATCTCTACGATATCGCCGGGTTTGGTGTCGTTCAGGCGGTGATCCAATGCAGCGATCGGGGCAGGTGTCGACAGCCCGATTTGCAGGCTGCCTTCTTGGTCGGTTATCTGGTGCTCTCGCCAGCCTTTTTCGTCGCGGGTGAATTGCCGGATCGGCAGGGCGTCGAAAAACTCGTTTGCCACCAGATATAGCGGGGCGTCAGGCAGGTCGCTGACCCTATCGAGCCAGTTGACCTGATATGCGCCAAGGGTTTCACGTTGTTTTTCCCGCAGGGTTACCGATGCTTCCACCAGACACAGATTGGCGGCTTGAAGAAATCCCGGCACCTGCCCTGTGGCGCGCAGTATGTCGGCCATCAGGGTGCCGCGACCGGGGCCAAGTTCTGCCAGCGTGAACGCTGCGGGCTGATCCTGATCCAGCCAGGTCTGCGCCAGACAAAGGCCGATCAGCTCTCCGAACATTTGGCTGATTTCCGGCGCGGTGGTAAAGTCCCCGCCTGCGCCAAACGGATCGCGGGTGGAATAATAACCATATTCCGGGTGCAGCAGGCACTCGGCCATATAGTCGGCGATGGTGATCGGGCCAGTGGCGGCAATCCGGCGGAGCAGAATCTCCGCCAGTGGTGTCATGCCAATTGGCGGGATTTTCTGCGCGCCCATATGATCGTGCCAATTCCGACCAGGATCATCGGCAAGGACAATAGCTGACCCATGCTTAACCCCACACTGCCCGATCCGATGACGAAGCCAAGCGGGTTATCCGGGCCGATAAACTGCGCATCAGCTTCACGGAAAAACTCAACAATAAAGCGTGAAATGCCATAGCCTATGAAGAATAATCCAGCCGTCTGGCCGGGTGTCTTGAGCCAGTCGCGCCGCCAGACCAGAAACAGCAGCAACAGACCAAGGACCAGACCTTCCAGCCCGGCCTCATATAATTGCGACGGGTGGCGGGCACAGAGCCCCTCTATTCCGGGGCAATCCTGCGCGCGGTCTCCGGGAAATATTACTGCCCAGGGCACGTCGGATGGCCGCCCCCACAGTTCCGGCTTGATGAAATTGGCAATCCGACCCAGCAACAGCCCCGCCGGGGCGGCGAATGCCAGCGTGTCAGCCATTGACGCGGTGTTCAAAGAATGGCGGCGGCTAAACAGCCACACAGCTACAACCACCCCCAGAAAACCACCGTGAAACGCCATGCCACCCTGCCAGACCATCAGTATTTCAACCGGGTTGGCCAGATAATAGGCGGGTTGGTAAAACGTCACGAACCCCAGCCGTCCACCGACAATGATGCCGATAATGATCCAGGTCATCAGATCTTCAAGCTGTTGTTTGCTGACCGGGACTGTATCGGCCAACCACAGGCGCGGCGTATTAATCGCGCGCAAGATCAGCCGCCAGCCAATGATGATACCTGCGATATAGGCCAGCGCGTACCAGCGCAGGGCCAGATTAAATCCGCCGATATCTATAGCGAAGATTTCGGGGTTGATATTCGGGAAGGGGATAATTGCGTTTAACATGTCTGACTGGATGATTGGGCAAATGGGTGAAGTCAACCTTGAGCTTTGCACAAATCAGCCCATATAAGCACAAAGCAGTTACCGGAGGCTCCAATGCAGACCCGCAATAAAATACTGGACGACATATCGCAGTTGATGACCAACGCCATGGGTGTTGCTCAGGGGGCCAAGGGCGAAGCCGAAACCGCAATGAACAGCTGGATCGAACGCTGGCTGGCGGATCGTGATTTTGTAACCCGCGAAGAATTCGACGCGGTGCGGGCGATGGCGCAAAAGGCGCGCGAAGAAAACACCGCGCTTTCAGCCCGYCTTGATGCGCTGGAAAAGGCGCCAGCGAAAAAGGCCCCGGCAAAGAAAAAGCCTGCGAGCCGCGCCARGAAAACCTGAATATCTGTGGATAAGAATTAGGGCGCTCCTGTCTGGCGTGCCGTTTTTCGTTAATAATTCTTAAAGCCTGTGGAGGACTCGGGGCGCTGCAATGGCAGCCACGCCTCGGTCAAGTGATCTTTGCCTGTCGCTGGGCAATAAATTGCTTTACAGGTGGCCCGATACGTACCCATATGTAGGTATAGGCGCGCTATTTTGTGTGCGTACTTGAGCAGGCACCTAGTTTTAGTGGGTCGAAGTACCCGCAAGGCTAACAGCATAAGAGGCCAGGCATGTCGCTTTCAGAGCAGGACTTTCACACGGATGATCTGCATCCGATTGATCTCGTTGAACATATCGCMGAGCATCACAATTGGGATTTTGACCGCGTCGCAGACGATCAGATCGCGATGTATGTCGAAGGCCAGTGGCGMACCTATTCRATMACGTTGGCCTGGTCAGATTACGATGAAACCCTGCGTCTGATTTGCACGTTTGAGATGGAGCCACCGGAAGACAAGCTGCCGAAACTGTATGATGTTTTGAACCGCACCAATGATCAGTGCTGGACTGGTGCCTTCACCTATTGGCAGGMGCAGCGGTTGATGGTGTATCGTTACGGACTGGTACTGGCGGGTGGGCAATTGGCCGGGTCTGAGCAGATTGATACGCTGATAAACTCGGCTGTTGCTGCGGCCGAGCGGTTTTATCCGGCGTTTCAATTGGCGGTCTGGGGCGATCAGAGTCCGGAAGAAGCGATGCAGATCGCCWTAAACGAGGCTTACGGGCGCGCCTGAGGCAACGCCTCCGGCGGGGATATTTAATCGAAAAAGAAGCAATGGCTGCTTTTCCATCGGGAAAGCCCGCGTTAGGCTTCGCCCGATAATCCGGGGGTGTTTCATGGATATGACAGAAATTTCGCAGCGCGGTCTGGTGCTGCTTGGGTGCGGTAAAATGGGGTCAGCCATGTTGCAGGGTTGGCTGGCGCAAGGGTTGGCAGCGTCTTCGGTCTGGGTTCTGGACCCATATCCGTCCGATTGGCTGAATTCGCTGGACGGGCTGCATCTGAACACTGACCTTCCCGATGACCCGGCGATCGTTTTGATAGCCGTAAAGCCACAGATGATGGCGGGCGCTTTGCCAAAGTTGCAGCCCCTTGGAAATGGTACGACGTTGTTCCTGTCAGTGGCCGCAGGGATATCGATGGCGGCTTACGCAGACGTATTGGGCGAGGAAACCCCGATTATCCGGGCGATGCCGAACACACCTGCGGCGGTGGGCAAGGGGATCACCGCACTAATCGGCAATGCACGTTCGAGTGAAAAAAACATGCTGCTGGCCGAAGGGCTGTTGTCGGCGGTTGGGCAGACAGTACGTTTAACAAGTGAGACGCAAATGGATGCGGTTACCGCCCTGTCCGGTGGCGGCCCGGCTTATGTCTTTCATTTGATAGAAGCATTAGCAGCAGCGGGAGAGGCCGCGGGCTTGCCTGCGGATCTGTCGATGCAACTTTCTCTGGCGACAGTGGCAGGGGCGGGGGCATTGGCGGAAGGTGCTGAAGAAAACCCGGCCCAGTTGCGCATAAACGTGACCAGCCCCGGTGGTACTACCGCCGAGGCTTTGAATGTGCTCATGGATGAAGAAACCGGCTTTCCTCCTTTGCTGCGCCGGGCAATTGCGGCAGCCGCAGCTCGAAGTAAGGAATTGGGATCATGACTGAAATAACATTTGACGACTTTCTAAAGGTGGATATCCGGGTCGGGCGGGTCGATAGGGCGGAGCCTTACCCAGAGGCGCGGGTCCCCGCGATCAAGCTTTGGGTGGATTTTGGCRGCGATATTGGCCTCAAAAAGACATCCGCACAGATCACCGGGCACTATACGCCAGAGGTGCTGGTGGGAAYGCAGGTGCTGGCCGTCGTTAATTTTCCACCGCGCCAGATTGGTAAGTTCATGTCAGAGGTATTGGTGCTTGGTCTGCCCGATGAGGCGGGGGATATCGTACTGCTGCGCGCCGATTTGCCAGTGCCAGTGGGGGGGCGAATGCATTGAAGAAAACACTTTATATTACCCGGCATATGCCGCAAGACGTTGTTAATGCAACGCGTGAGTATTTTGATGTAACACACCGGGATAAATCATCTTTTACAAATGAAGATGAGATCAGATCGGCACTGGAAAGCTATGACGCGATATTGCCTACGCTTGGTGATCCATTGGGGGCGGCAGCGTTTTCGGGAGCAGGTAGTTATCGCTGCAAGATGTTGGCAAACTTCGGCGTTGGTGTGAACCATATTGACGTGGCTGCTGCGAATGCGGTCGGAATTACAGTGTCCAATACCCCAGGTGCGGTCACTGATGCTACAGCTGATATTGGCATGATGCTGATTTTGATGGCGGCGCGCCGGGCCAGCGAGGGCGAAGCAATACTGCGCGCTGGTAAATGGGGCGGATGGGAGCCAACACAACTGCTGGGCCTGCATGTGAGCGGCAAGACAGTCGGCATCATCGGCATGGGTCGGATCGGTAAGGCGATTGCGCGGCGTTGTCAGCTTGGGTTTGGTATGGATGTGGTGTTTTTCAACCGTTCAGTGGTTGCTGATCCCGGTGTTGAAGCGAAACAACTGGACAGCATGGATGCTGTTGCTGCTCAGGCAGATGTTGTCGTCATAGCCGTCCCAGGTTCTCCTGCTACGCACCATTTGATCAAGGCCGAATTATTCACGGCAATGCAAAGCCACGCGGTTTTTGTAAACATCTCGCGCGGCGATGTGGTGGATGAACCGACCCTGATCAAAGCACTTGAGCAGGGCCAGATCGCGGGCGCGGGTCTGGATGTTTATGAAAACGAACCAGAAGTGCCTGAGGCGCTGATCAAGCTGCCAAACGTCACGTTGCTGCCGCATATGGGCACATCTGCACTGGAAGTACGAAACGGCATGGGAATGATGGCGCTGGATAACCTGATCGCCTGGGATAAGGGGCAGGAGCCACCTGACAAAGTTTGAAGTTCAGACGTCGCCGACAGCTTCGCGCCAATGTCGGCGACACAAGGAAACATAGGTTTCATTGCCGCCAATCTGCACCTGCGCCCCGTCGCGCAACACATTGCCGTCTTCGTCGCACCGCACCACCATGGTGGCTTTTTTACCGCAGTGACAGATTGTGCGCGCCTCGCGCATCTCATCCGCCAGTGCCAGCAGGCCCGCAGAACCCGGAAACAGTTCCCCCCTGAAATCCACCCGCAATCCGTAACACATGACCGGCACGCCCAGATCATCGACTGCTCGGGCCAGTTGCCAAACCTGTTCTTTGCTTAAAAACTGGGATTCGTCGATGAAGACACAAGCCACTTTTCCAGCTTCCAGCTTCTTGGCGATCATTGCAAACAGGTCACTGTCCGGCGTGAACGTATCCGCGTCTTTCCCGATGCCAATACGTGATTCTATCCGCCCGGATCCGGCCCGAACATCCAGCTTGGCCGTTAGCAAGTAGGTATTCATCCCGCGTTCGACATAGTTGTGTGACGCTTGTAAAAGCAGCGTCGATTTACCGGCGTTCATGGTGGAATAGTGAAAATATAGTTTGGCCATGTCAGGCAACTACCCCGATCCGTGGCCACAATTCAAGGCAATGCCAATGCGTGGTACTAGGGGGCGGCTTTTGTTGGCACTCGTTACTTATAGGGTCCTGAGCCGAAGCTCTTGGGGATGGAACAGACCCAACTACCAAGTACGCAACAACGCGGCCGTGAACGACCGGCTTCCCGGCCAAACAATCGATGGACAAGCCACCGATCCCCCCTCACTTACCGATAAAAATATATCGGCCACTCACATTGTCTCAACTAAGAGACCTTTTCTAAATGACATTTCCTTTCCAGAGTATTAATGGGAATTAAGCAGGTAATTTCCCCGCCGGGTGGGTAAAAGGTAGGATTGTTGATGACAAGTGTTGGTAATTATCTAAAACAGCATACTGAGGCATTGGTTAAAAGTGTCGGTTTGGAAGTCGCGTGTGARCTTACAGGAAAATCCAAAGCAACTTTGGGTAGGTACTATTCAGACGCGATAGAACATGCTGATCGCTTCATGCCGGTTGATGCGGTAGCTGCGTTGGAAAAGGCTTCTGATCATCCCCACGTAACAACAGCGTTAGCAGAACTTGGTGGGATCACACTTTCTTACGGAACTGGTAGCAATGAATCACAGCATGGCAACGTCAATACGGATGTGATCGCGCTTAGTCAGCGGTTTGCGATGCTGATGGCAGAATATAACCAGTCAATGGAAGATGGAATTATTACGCTAAACGAATCAAAGCGACTATTGCGCGAAACACTGGCCATCCAAGAGGTTTTGCTGTCGATGAAGCTGAACCTTGAAGAGGAAGCTGTTTAATTCRCCAAAGCTGGGAATTAAAAGAACACCCGTTCAATAAACCAATACGCCCCGATGATAGCGATGGCGATTGAGGCCGGGGTGGAAATGACGGCGCGGTACCATGGTTTGCGGCCAAACCAGTATCCTACGACCAGATATGCCGCGCTGATGACTGCCAGCTGACCCAGCTCTACCCCGATGTTAAAACCGATCAGCCCGGTGATGAAGCGCCCCGGATCAAGGCCGATTTCACCCAAAACGGCTGCAAATCCCAGCCCGTGCAACAGGCCAAAGCCAAATACCACCGCAGTGCGCCAAGGCTTCAGCTTCCTCACAAGAGTGTTTTCAACTGCGACATATACAATTGAGGCGGCGATCAGCGGTTCTACAATACCAGCAGGCACCTGAACATAGCCCAGTATCGCCAGCGCCAGCGCAACCGTATGGGCCACCGTGAATGCGGTGACCTGATACAACAAGGGTCGCAGGTGCATTGAAAAGAAAAACAGGCCCAGCACAAACAGGATATGATCCAGTCCCTTGGGGACGATATGYTCAAAACCAATGCCGATATAATCCATGAACGCCGTTAGCCAGGGCACGCGCGCATTGCCACTGCGCGGCAGTGGGGTGCTTAGCTCACCCCCGGTCAGATAGCCGGAATACCCRTCMCCGCTTTYCAAGACCTGCCGCACCACCAGCGCGCCATACCCGGCCTGCCAGCCGATTGTGATCGCCGCGTCACCCGCTGGCAAGCCGGTGCTCAGACGCAGAATGCTTTCGCGCGACAGCTCAACATCGCCRACCTCGGGGATATCTATACCGTTGATATCAAGCGGGTATTCCTGATTGTCGACATAAACATATATGCCTTTGCGGATTTCCGGCCAAAGTTCCTGTAGTGCGGCGGCAAGCGCCTCTGGCTCGTTGGCCCGCAGATCGTYATACCTGTTGGCCAGGGGTGAGGCATTGGTATCCTCCAGCTCTGACAGGTCCAGCCCGGCGACCAGCGATTCCAAWGTCAGGCGGATTTCTATATCAAYCCGATCCGCAGATACGGTCACATCCGCAATGGCCGGTCGGATTTCGTGTGCTGCAAGCCCGCCCGGAAATGACAGCATTATGATCAGCGCCAGYGCCAACAGACTTGACASATASYGCCCMRCCATCCGTCTATGTCCGTAMCCATCAGGAGCGCGCGCAAACATGAAACAACTTTCCTTAATTATCCTGTCGTTGCTCATTAGCACGTCAGCAGTCTTTAGCCATGAGTTTTGGATATCGCCGGAAAAATATCAGGTTGAAAGTGGTGAAAACCTGGTTGCGTCCTTGCGCGGCGGGCAGCAGTTTTCCGGCGGACCGTTTAGTTTTTTGCCGCAAAGGTTTGAGCGTTTTCAATTGGTTAAAGGTGATATGGAAGTTGACGTTGTCGGCCGGGTCGGCGACCGGCCTGCGCTGAATATGGCAGCGCCGGAAGATGGGTTGTGGGTAGTGGTACACGAAACGACGGACAACAGGCTCACCTGGAAAGAATGGGAAAAATTTGTGAGTTTTGTTGAGAAMAAAAAGCTTGYGGGYACKCTGGAAAACCATGCAGAGCGCGGGCTGCCGGATTCCGGATTTCGTGAAAGYTACCGCCGCTTCGTCAAATCCCTGATYAGYGTCGGTGACGGGCAGGGGRCCGACCGCGAAGTGGGGTTGCGTACTGAATTTGTCGYSCTGGCCAAYCCCTAYGTGGATGATATTACCCAAGGCTTTCCMGTGCTYGTGYTGTTTGAAGGTGAACCGCGGGTCGATGTTCAGATCGAGATTTTTGAAAAAGACAGTAGCGGAAAGGTTACAATTTTTACCCAACAGACTGACGCCCAGGGCCGTGCGTTGATCCCGGTGCAGCCAGGKTWTGAATACTTGCTTGATGCTGTGAAAATGTTGCCGCTGGAAGCAACGGGAACCGAAACAGACCCGGTTTGGCGCTCGCTCTGGGCGGCACTGACTTTTGCGGTTCCGAAATAATAATACAACTCAATTAGGCCTCCAGTCGTTATTGAACTTAAATTCACGCCCGAATTTCCAATGACGTTGGCCGGGTCGGAAACATTTGCCTAAACTGGCCCTGTGGATAACTTCGCCCTGATTTTCCAACCCTTTCAAACCCCTTCGGCGAAACCCCGCCACCAATTTGCGCTTGGCTACCGAGCCTCTGGGCTCAACCCCGGTATTGCGATATCGGCATAGATAACATCAGGCAAAGTAAGTGGGGATACGCTATGCCGGACAATCATGACTGGATGTTTGACGTCCTGTGGGATCTTTCGGATCGCGCACAAGAGGCCGGACTGCCAAGTCTGGCGGGTAAGCTGGAAGAAGCAATGGACACCTACCTGACCGAGCGCTTGGCGGGCGAGAACGGCGTCGTKGCGTTCACAAGCCGGCGCAAAGAAGTGTCATGGCCCCCCGGCGCAGTGCAGTCTCCCGTCGACGCCCGCGCAAAAAGGCGTATGGCGATTGCGCAGTTGGGGAAAGATATTCGGGTAGGGCGTATGCGTCGCCCGAGGGCCGTGCAGGGTTAAATACTCTGGAKGGCGGGTCGAAAYCCCGCCCACGTTAATGCGCTGCCCGCTGTTTAGGGCGTAGAAYTTTAGGTTAGCGTTGCTGGCCTTCACCCCTGCAACGCCCTTACCCCCAGCTCGCCTTCCCGGCCCATCTTCATTGCCAGCGCCGCCGCGTGGCTGGCCGCAAGCGTGGTGAAATATGGAATGCCGCTCATCAGGGCGACGTTGCGCATGGCGCGGCTATCTTCAACCGCCATCGCGCCCTCGGTGGTGTTCATCACCAGCGCAATCTCACCGTCCTTCATCACGTCAACGATGTTTGGGCGGCCCTCATAGACCTTGTTGACCAGTTCGGATTCAATACCGTTTTCTGCCAGAAATGCCGCAGTGCCGCCGGTGGCAATGATGGTCAGGCCCAGGTCAATCAGGGTCTGCGCGGCTTCAACCAGATCAGGGGTTTTGTCGGCTTCTTTGATTGACAAAAATGCTTTACCTTCTGTCGGCAAAACCACGCCCGCGCCCAGTTGTGCCTTTAGGAAAGCGCGGTGAAAATACCGGTCCCAGCCCATAACTTCGCCGGTGCTGCGCATTTCCGGRCCCAATATCGTGTCAACGCCGGGGAAGCGGGCAAACGGCAGCACGGCTTCCTTTACCGAAAACCAAGGCATGTTCGGATCGGCCAGGCGCATCGGATCGCCAATCGGTTCCGGGTCACCCTTGGCTGCGTCGGCCGGGTAGGGCGCGCGTTTGGGGAAGTTTGAAAGCGGCTCACCTGCCATGACGCGCGCCGCGATGCTGGCGATGGCGCTGTCGGTGGCTTTGGCCACGAATGGCACGGTGCGAGACGCGCGCGGGTTGACCTCAATCAGGTAGATCTCGCCGTCTTTTATGGCGAACTGGATGTTCATCAAGCCGACAACACCAAGGGCAAGGGCGAGGGCATGAGTTTGGACGTGCATTTCGTCGATGATGGATTTTGGCAGTGAGTAGGGCGGCAAGCTGCAGGCGCTGTCGCCGGAATGCACGCCCGCCTCTTCGATATGTTGCATGATGCSCGCGACGTGGACTTCCTTGCCGTCGCAAATCGCGTCAACGTCACATTCGATCGCGCCGGACAAGTAGCTGTCGAGCAACACGGGCGAGTCGCCCGATACGGTGACCGCCTCGGCGATGTATCGTTCCAGTTGGGCCATATCGCGCACGATTTCCATSGCSCGGCCCCCCAGTACATAAGACGGGCGGATCACCAGCGGAAATCCGATTTCTTTGGCTATTTCAAAGGCTTGTTCGTCGGTCGAGGCAATACCATTTTCCGGTTGCTTCAACCCGAGCTTGCGCACCAGATCAGCAAAGCGTTCSCGGTCCTCGGCCAGATCAATCGCGTCGGGCGTGGTACCAAGGATCGGGATGCCCGCCYGCTCCAGTGCGTTGGCCAGCTTCAGCGGYGTCTGSCCGCCRTATTGCACRATGACGCCGTGCAGGGTGCCGTTTTCCAGCTCAACCCGCAGGATTTCCATCACGTGTTCAAACGTCAGCGGCTCAAAATACAGCCGGTCCGAGGTGTCGTAATCGGTCGAAACYGTTTCSGGGTTGCAGTTGATCATGATGGTTTCATAGCCMGCATCSGTCAGCGCGTAACAGGCGTGGCAGCAGCAGTAATCAAATTCGATCCCTTGACCAATCCGGTTAGGACCGCCCCCTAAAATGACAATTTTCTTGCGATCCGTCGGGCGGGCTTCGCATTCGACGTCGCCCATCACCGGGTTCTCATAGGTGGAATACATATAGGGCGTCTGTGCCTCAAATTCCGCGCCGCAGGTGTCGATGCGTTTGAAAACGGCGGTAACGCCAAGGTCCAGACGGGCCTTGCGGATGTCGGTTTCGCTTTGGTCTGTCAGGGCGGCGAGCCGGGCATCGGTGAAACCCATCATCTTCAGATCGCGCAACCCGGTGGCGTCGGCAGGCAGGCCGTTTACCCGTACCACGTCTTCGGCTTCAACAATCTCACGGATACGGGCCAGAAACCACGGGTCAAACATAGTGGCGGCATGGATTTCATCGTCGTCCAGGCCATGGCGCATCGCCTGGGCAATGGTGCGCATCCGGTCGGGGGTTTGCAGGGAAAGGGCCTTGATAACAGCGGCCTTGTCGGGGGCACCATCGATGTAAACCTCATCAAACCCAGTCAGTCCGGTTTCCATCGACGCCAGTGCTTTTTGCATAGACTCGTGGATCGTGCGGCCAATCGCCATTGCTTCGCCGACCGATTTCATCGCCGTTGACAATAAAGGYTSCGCGCCGGGGAATTTTTCAAACGCAAAGCGYGGGATTTTGGTGACGACGTAATCAATCGTCGGCTCAAAGCTGGCKGGYGTSACCTTGGTGATGTCATTGTCCAACTCATCCAGCGTATAACCCACGGCCAGCTTGGCGGCGATCTTGGCAATCGGAAACCCTGTGGCCTTGGACGCTAAGGCCGAACTACGCGACACMCGYGGGTTCATCTCRATCACCACCATRCGCCCGTCTTCCGGGTTGATCGCCCATTGCACGTTGGACCCGCCGGTTTCGACACCAATTTCACGCAACACTGCAATGCTGCCATTACGCATGATCTGGTATTCTTTATCGRTCAAAGTCAGCGCYGGGGCGACGGTGATGCTGTCGCCGGTATGCACCCCCATGGGGTCTATGTTTTCGATTGCGCAAATGATGATGGCGTTGTCGGCGGTGTCGCGCACCACCTCCATTTCGAACTCTTTCCAACCCAGCAGGCTTTCGTCGATCAAAATCTGAGTAACCGGTGACGCRTCCAGACCAGAGCGGCAGAAATGTTCAAAATCGTCCCGGTTATAGGCAACACCGCCGCCGGTTCCGCCAAGGGTAAAGGCCGGCCGGATGATRGCGGGCAAGCCGATRTCGTCSAGYGCMGCCCARCAATCATCCATGCATTCGGCWATGGTAGCACGGGGGTTTTCCAGCCCAATCCGGTCCATCGCTTCRCGGAACAGTTTGCGATCCTCGGCCATTTCGATGGCTTTTTGGTTAGCCCCAATCAGCTCAACGCCAAATTTTTCCAACGTACCATTGTCTGCCAGTGCCAGCGAAGTATTCAGCCCGGTCTGCCCGCCCATTGTGGGCAACAAGGCATCCGGGCGTTCTTTTTCGATGATTTTCGCTACGATTTCCGGGGTAATCGGCTCAATATAAGTCGCGTCCGCCATGTCAGGATCGGTCATGATCGTTGCTGGATTTGAATTYACCAGAATGACCCGGWAMCCTTCCTCACGCAGCGCTTTGCAGGCTTGCGCGCCGGAATAGTCAAATTCACAGGCCTGCCCAATAACGATAGGCCCCGCGCCGATGATCATGATCGACTGGATGTCGGTTCTTTTTGGCATGGCAGCGCCCCAATGATTTGCAAATTCTCGTGGGTTATAGACACGCAGGCGCGCGCCGCAAGGGGCGAAAATGGCGCGCGCGGGATGAATACATCGCCATGTTGGTGATCAGCCAGGCAGTTTTCCCCACACAGTGGCGTCTTTGCCCGTCCTATTCACCTTCCCGCCTTGACTTTACAGGCCTCAGGCTGTGTATCGGCGCGTACAGCTTTTAACCCCAAAGGGACGTTTCATGCACGCCTATCGCAGCCACACTTGCGCCGAGTTGAACAAATCCAATGTTGGCGACACYGTTCGCCTGTCGGGCTGGGTGCATCGGGTGCGTGACCACGGCGGTATTTTGTTCATCGATCTGCGCGACCATTTCGGGATAACCCAAGTGCTTTGTGACCCCGACAGTCCGGTGTTCGCGCAGTTGGAAGAGGTGCGCTCWGAATGGTGYATTCGCATTGATGGCAACGTCATGGCGCGCGACGCTGATCTGGTGAACAAGAAAATTCCAACCGGTGAGATWGAGATTTTCGTGCGTGATCTGGAAGTTCTGGGCGCTGCCGATGAACTGCCGCTGATGGTGTTTGGTGAACAGGAATACCCGGAAGAAACCCGGCTGAAATATCGCTACCTCGATCTGCGSCGKGAAAAGTTGCARCGCAATATGAAGCTGCGYTCKGACGTRGTSGCACATCTGCGCCGYGCGATGTGGGAYAARGATTTYCGKGAATACCAGACGCCGATTATCACSTCSAGYAGYCCGGAAGGGGCGCGSGATTTTCTGATCCCGTCMCGCCTGCACCCCGGCAAGTTCTAYGCGYTGCCGCAAGCGCCSCAGCAGTTCAAACAGCTGATYATGGTCTCGGGCTTTGATAAATATTTCCAGATTGCMCCGTGTTTCCGCGATGAAGACCCGCGGGCKGAYCGYTCRCCWACGGATTTTTAYCARCTYGATCTGGAAATGTCGTTCGTGTCGCARCARGACGTKTTCGACACSATCCAGCCGGTGATGCAGGGCTGTTTYGAAGAATTYGGCGGTGGYCGYAAAGTTGATACCGAGTGGCCGCAGATTTCCTATCGCGACGCTGCGCTGTGGTATGGCACCGACAAACCCGACCTGCGTAACCCGATCAAGATGCAGATCGTCAGCGAGCATTTTGCCGGGTCTGGTTTTAAGATTTTTGCCGGGTTGTTGGAGCAGGAAGGCACCGAAATCCGCGCTATCCCCGCACCCGGTGGCGGCTCGCGCAAGTTTTGTGACCGCATGAATGCTTTCGCCCAGAAAGAAGGCCTGCCGGGGATGGGGTATATTTTCTGGCGTAGCCGAAAAGAGCCCGCGTCCCTAAGTTTTGAAGATGCTTTGGAAATGGCCGCTGCTGAATTCGAACACCCAAATCAGATTCAAGATCGAGAAAATCAAGCGTTGCAAGCGATCCTTTTAGCGCACCAGAGCAATAATTCAGAGAGAGCTAAATTCCTGTTTGAAGCCTACTTCGGTGAACATGAAGCCGCCGGCCCATTGGCAAAAAACATCGGCCCGGAGCGGACCGAGGCTATCCGTCAGCAACTGAACCTCGGCGTTGGCGACGCGGCGTTTTTCCTTGGCGGCAAACCCAAGGCGTTTGAAGCGGTGGCCGGACGGGCGCGGGCAGAGATTGGCAATCAGCTGAAACTGACCGATCTGGATCGTTTCGCGTTTTGCTGGATCGTGGATTTTCCGATCTACGAAAAAGACGCCGAAACCGGCAGGATCGATTTTGAACACAACCCGTTTTCCATGCCTCAGGGCGGGATGCAGGCGCTGGAGGGTGATCCGCTGGAGGTGCTTGGCTATCAGTACGATCTGGCCTGCAATGGCTATGAACTGGTTTCTGGCGCAATCCGGAACCATCGCCCCGAGATGATGTTCAAAGCCTTTGAAATTGCCGGTTATGGGCGTGACGAAGTCGAAAAACGCTTTGGCGGCATGGTCAATGCGTTCAAGTTTGGCGCCCCCCCCCACGGCGGYTGYGCYGCCGGAATTGAYCGTATGGTGATGTTGTTGGCGGATGAGGCAAACATCCGCGAAGTCATCATGTTYCCAATGAACCAGCGCGCYGAAGACCTGATGATGGGCGCACCGAATGAGCCGCARAACGAACAAATGCGTGAACTGCACCTGCGGGTGATCCCGCAGGAATAACCTTTGGCCTAGTAGCTTGTCGGTTCTATCGCGACCATTGCGGTGTTGATATCGTCGGCTACGCCATTGGCGGGCGTGGAAATTGACACACCGACCGTCAGCCCGAGTGAGACAATGCCAGCCGACAATACGATCCAGTCGATCGTGACATTTCCGTTCGAATTTTTCCTAAAGTTCTTCAGCAGTTTAAACATGTTACTCATTACCTTTACTCATACATTTACTCGGCAAGCCGATAGACTGATACAAGGGGACGTCTATCTACGAAAAATGCCGAATTTATGGAGAGTCACGCCTTAGTTATCGGTATTTTGAGTAAAATCGAGGAATCAGCAACCTCTGGTGCGGGTGGRGGCAACCAATTTCGCCTTAAGGGTGTGTCTTGCTCTCTGCTTTGTGGTGAGCCAGAATTTCACCCGCGCATAAAAAACCCGGCAAATTGCSGGGCCCGTCCAATATGTTCGTAGTTTTAGACGACTGTTGCGACCAGCGCGACACCCAGAGAAACAGCACCRGCACCAAAAATGCACCAGTCAACCAGGGCACTGCCCAATTCGTCGTTCCAAAAGCGGCGTGTAATAGTTGACATTTTGTATTCTCCTGAGTGGCAGCGTCTAAATCCGCCCGAGGGTGAACCGACCCCCTTAACTTTGCGTTGAATTGGGGCAGGAATGCGGTACTGAGGGTGCAACTTCGTGATAACTTAGCGGCGTTAATATTTCGTATTGCTTGGGGCAGGGTAAAAATTATCTATGAATAACAGAGACATAAATGAAGCGATGCATGGATGGTCAACCCGCGCTCGCCCCAATTCTCTGAAATTGGAAGGGCACTATACCCGTCTTGAAAACCTGTCCGCCGCGACCCACGCCGCCGAAATTCACGCAGTAAACGTGCTGGACGAAAGCATTTGGGACTACTTGTACATTGGGCCCTATGCCAGCGAGGCAGAATACCGCGCCTGGGTTGAAAGCGTTGAAAATAGCGCCGACCCGGTATTTTTGGCGATATATGACAAAGAACAAAACGGCTGGCTTGGGGTGGCGACATTCATGCGTATTGTGCCCGAAATGGGTGTAATTGAAGTCGGCAACATCAACTTTTCACCGCCTTTGCAGCGTACCCGCGCCGCGACCGAAGCAATGTATCTGATGATGAATTGGGCGTTTGAAGCCGGGTACCGGCGCTATGAATGGAAATGCAATGCGCTGAACATGCCGTCCCGGCGTGCGGCAGAGCGCTTGGGGTTCAGCTTTGAAGGTGTGTTTCGACAACATCTGATTGTGAAAGGGCATAACCGCGACACAGCCTGGTACGCAGTTATTGATAAGGACTGGCCCGCCGTTAAAGCAATGTTTGAAACCTGGTTGACCCCTGAAAACTTTGATGCTGAGGGGCAACAAAAATTGTCCCTGCGCGCGCTAACCGAACCACTTTTGTTCAGCCGCGATCCGGTGTTGACCTAGACCACCYGCTGGCGTTGCAGCCTTTCCTGAACCAACCCGGCAATCTTAGCCACGTCGGCGCTGATCGGTTGGCCGGTTTTGCAATGTGTGTCCAGATCGCTGGCGGCAATCGCCAGCGGATTGTCACCCGCCAGTCGGGCAAGGCCGCTTAGGAACTGCGCCACATAGGCGATGGTGTTAGCGTCACTTGTAGCCGCGTTCAGAATTTCCGAGATGTGGGCCAGATCATCGCGCAGGGCCAGCGGGTCGGGTGATATGGTGTCGTTGTTAACTTTACGCGGCCCGCGCAGGTGTTTGTTGCTGGGCAGATGCGCCATAACGGCCGCCTGAAACACCGCCAGACTGATGATTGGCTTTTCAAGAAACCCGTCTGCGCCAGCGTCAAAGGCGATTTGTTTGGCATCCGCGTCGCCGCTGATACCAAGGATAGCTTCAACACGGGGGGTGGCCACGGATAGTTCCGCGATCAGTTCTGCGCCSGAWCCRTCCGGCAGGCCAAGGTCRATGATCACCACCATCGGGCGATATGCCTTTAAATGCCGGTGCGCCGATTTCAAACTGTCAGCGCGCCGGATACGGGCGCCCGAACGCAGACAGAGCAGGCGCATCGCCTCACAGGCATAAAGGCTGTCTTCAACCACAAGAACTGTCAGCCCCAGCAACGGGCGTTCGGCGGTCGGGGCCTGTGTCATCATCAGGCTTTCAAGATCATCGGACATGGCAGGCCTTTCGCTACTCTGCGTTGAGTTAAGGCTGAGTAAGGTGAATAGTTGGTTAAAATTGCCTGGCTGCGGCAAGGGCGCCCCTTGCAGGTGCTGGGACGCAGGGGGATAAGGTGGCCGGACGCGGCTAAAGGAGCGACAAATGATCGGACGCCTGAACCATGTGGCGATTGCAGTGCCTGATCTTGCGGCGGCAAGTGACATGTACCGCGACACGTTTGGTGCCTCTGTCGGCGCGCCGCAGGATGAGCCGGATCATGGRGTAACCGTGGTTTTCATTGATCTGCCCAATACCAAGATTGAGCTTTTGACCCCACTTGGCGAAAACAGCCCGATCACCGGATTTTTAGAAAAGAACCCCTCGGGTGGCATYCATCAYCTGTGTTATGAGGTAGATGATATCCKGGCGGCGCGTGATAAGCTGCGCGACAATGGCGCACGTGTGCTKGGWGGSGGTGAACCCAAGAAAGGCGCACATGGAAAACCGGTATTATTCCTGCACCCAAAGGATTTCACTGGCACTTTGATCGAACTGGAGCAGACATAATGGCTATYTCATCTTCAATTGTTCTATTCGCCGTTGTCTGGTTCATGGTGATGTTTGTGGTGCTGCCGATTGGGCGGCGCACACAAGGGGACGAAAATGAAGTGGTGCCCGGCACCCATCCCGGCTCACCGGTGAATTTCAACCTGAAACGCACCATGCTGATCGTGACCGGTATTACAATCATCGTCTGGGGCGTCATTTGTGCGATCATCATTTCAGGYGTGATACCGCTGCGGGATTTACCCGAATATTGATTAATTCGTGATCAGGATCGAACTAGGATACTTTAAGGCCGTGATAAAGGTGGGTGATTGCAGCGACCCCGACAATTGGCACTACAAGATTGAGAAAYGGAACACTAAGCGCCACGGCCAGGGCACATCCCAACAGCCAAAGCATCCGCAGAGACTGACGTGTTAACYCATCAATCTTTTCCGGGGGCTGGCGCCGCAGGGCAACCATCTCAAAATATTCCCGCCCGATCAGGTAACCGTTCGCAACTATGAATATGAGCGGMGCAAARATACCCGAAAAGAATGAGACAATCAGTGCCGCCAGACTAACMCCCAGCATCAGCATGAGAAAACGCAGACTATAGCCGACCATTTGCAAGAGTGAGCGGTGTCGCACAGCTGGCAGGTGCGGAARATGCCGCGTTTCAACCGCGTCGACAATGCCTTCAAGAAATATCCCGATAATAGCCRCGGCAAATGGCGACATGATATATGTCCAGAAAACCCATGTGGTTTTCGAGGCCAGACCAATTGTAAAAGCCCCTAGAAATTTGACGTCCCCCAACCAGGGCAGGCTGAGGCTGGCGGGCAAAACCCATTCCAGCAGTGACGCAATTGCCAGGAAAACCAGATAAAACGGGCCGGTAACGACAAAAGCWAGYGCWACCGACAGGATCAGTACCTTGATAAACTTCAGGTCGCTAAGCTGACGGACTGCGAGATAAAGAGCTTGCGGAACAGGARATAGATCGTTCACGTCGAAATCCAGCTGGTTATGCTGTCAATGTYCGGGCGCGGGCGTTCCGGGGGGGCGTGTTTTTCGGTACCGATAAAGATAAGCCCGGCGAGGTTTTCGGTTTCGCTCAACCCCAGTCCGCGGGTCAGAAAATCACGGTCATGGCTGGCCCAGCCGGTTAACCAGTTTGCCCCCCAGCCAGAGGCAAGGGCGGCGTTCAATAGTGCCAGGCACACTGCACCGGCCGAGTATATCTGTTCGATTTCCGGTACTTTGGCCGAAGGTTTGGGCGAGGATATCACCGCCACCGCCAGTTTGCCGTCGCGATATTGTGAAACACCTTTGGCGATTTTGTCCGGATCCAGATCAAGCGCYGGTGCGCGTTCAAGCGCCAGGTCCGCCAGCCGGTTCAGGGCGGCGTCTTCCAGCACGATAAAGCGCCATGGCTCCAGTTTGCCATGATCCGGGCTGCGGGCGGCGGCCTTTAGGATTGGGGTAAGTTCAACGCGGTTTGGCACCGGTGCGCACAGGGTTTTAGCCGGGCGAGACCGCCGGTTCAGCAGAAATTCAAGTGCGGCAACGTTTGGTGTTGGCATGTGTTTTGTCCCCCGTGCCCCCCAGTGTCCCCCCATGTCGGGCATTGCGCCAGCCTGTTCAAGGGGCGCATCCAAATGAAACGCCTGCGGCGTTAAGATTATGAGCCCTTCGGGCGATTTGCGCGCCGCGCGGGGAATATTTATGAACAGAAGAAGGAAACAAGATCGTCAATGATATCGGAGTAATAGCGTTGAATTTCGGCGTTTGGCTGTCGGGTGTTGAATGTGTCCGCCAGCGGGTCAGGGGCTGATATTTTGCTGCCAGAGAGCTGAGATATCACTGCGTGTCCGCAAAATGGGACGTATAATTCAGAATACCCGCCTTCATGCACCAATACCAACTGCCCGTCACACAGATCATCCGCCAGTTCCARAGTCATTTCTGTCATCTGCCGGAAGGTTTCTGCCGTGGCCAGCATTCGCCCCAAGGGGTCAATCGGAGCAGCGTCATAGCCGCAGGCCACGACGATCACATCCGGGCGGAAACTTGATATTGCCGGGGCCACCAGCCGTTCCATCACCTCGATGTAGCTGGCATGTCCCGCGCCAGGCGGCAGCGGGATATTCATATTAGTACCCAGGCCGCCACCCGCACCGGTGTCCGCCGCGTCGCCGGTATCCAGCGGGTAGTTGTGTTCCTGATGGATCGAAATCGTCAGCACGTCCGGGTCATCGTAAAATATCGCCTCGGTGCCATTGCCGTGGTGTACGTCCCAGTCCAGCACCACCACCCGCTCACACGATCTTTCTGCCAGCGCTGCCCGTACGGCAATCGCGATATTWGCCAGCAAGCAAAACCCATTGGGGAATTCCGGCAAACAGTGGTGGCCCGGCGGGCGGGTCAGGGCGTAGGCGTTTTTTATTTCTCCTGCCAGTACCGATTGCAGCGCCTGTTTTGCCAGCCCCGCCGACAGCGCGGCGATCTCATATCCACCGTGGCCAAACGGGGTGCGCAGYCCCAGTTCACCGCCGCCCCTATCTGAAGTTTCCTTGAATTCGTTCAGGTAGCTGGTGGGGTGAACCCGCAACAGGTCGTCATAACCGGCTGGCTCTGCGCCCCTCATATCCAGTTCCGCAGCCAACCCGGTGACATCAATCAGGTTTTTCAATCGCCGCTTGGTTTCCGGACTTTCCGGCAGGCCGCCTGCTATCGGCTGCACCAGCCCACCTACCGGCAACATGAAGGCATAGTTGCCGCCACCATGCCAGAAACATTGCTCATCCCAAAAGAAACCGGTTTTCATGCTACCCCCTGACTATTGGCCGCGATATTTGCGGAAACGCTGTCTGGCGTCTAGATAAACCTGATGGAAAAAGGTGCGTTTTCACATTTGGCCTTATCAGGGTGCGATATCAAAGTGCGGGTGACGCCCAGGGCATCGCGTAACGATGTGCGAATTGCCGCGGGCATTTTGAAAATCAGCGTCACCRSYGTGCCCGAAARTGGCAAAGCCACCCGCGCCGYCACCAAACTGCTGGCCCGCGCCCTTGGCGTCGCGCCAACCCGACTGGCCCTGCTGCGCGGCGAAACATCTCGGGATAAGGTATTCCGACTGGATTAACCCAGCCAGACATCCAGAAACAGCATCAACACAAGGCCAAACGCCAGCCCCATGGTGGCTTGATTCTGGTGCCCTTCACGGTGTGTCTCGGGGATTATTTCGTGACTGATCACATAGAGCATCGCGCCCGCAGCAAAAGCCAGCCCCCAGGGGAGCAAAGGTTCTGCCACCACAATCAACGACGCCCCCAGCAGACCGGTAACCGGTTCCACCAAACCGGTCAGGGCGGCGATAGCGAACGAGCGTTGTTTGGAATACCCCTCACCCAGCAGGGCTACAGCTACGGCCAGACCTTCGGGCGCGTTTTGCAAACCAATGCCCAAGGCAATTGGAAAACCACCCTCAAACCCGCCGGCACCAAAGCCTACGCCGACGGCCARGCCTTCGGGCAGATTGTGGATGGTGATGGCGATGATGAAAAGCCATATCCGACGCAGCGAATCCGATTCCGGRCCTTCACGWCCGGTACTGAAATGCTCGTGCGGCAGTTTTTCATTCAACAGGGCGACACCGCCCATACCAAACAGAATGGAGAAACAGACRATCAGTGGTGGGATTATRCCCTTGCCATACTGRATTTCTGAGGCATCAAGGGCTGGGATGATCAGCGAAAAGAACGACGCCGACAGCATGACGCCAGCTGCAAATCCAAGTGAGATGTCACGCTGTTTGCGGGTTGGGGTTTTGCCAAACAGCACCGGTACTGCGCCTACCGCCGTCATCAGGCCGGCAATAAGACTGCCCAGAAAACCGAGCAAGATGGGGGACATATTTTCCAATTAGCGGTTCCTTAGCTGGTTTGTCGTCTGCAAGGGAATGGGGTCTAACAGCGTAGCGAAAACTGCTGTAACTGCAACTCATTCGCAAGTAAAGGGGGAAGTGCAGGTGGATGCTAAACGCCATCAAGTYACTCCCCCGCTCTGCGCAGCCGATACACCCCTTCCGGCAGATCCAGCGCCGCCCCAAGGTCTCGTAATTGCGTAATCGACAGGGTGATTTTCTCAACCCGATCATTGCGCGGATCGAACTGTTCTATTGTCACGCTGTCGTCAAAGGCGTGGATAATTACATCTTCCTTCAGCGGTATTTCACCATCATCCACCAGGGTTACAATTGTGGTATCGAATTCGTGTTCTATGGTAAACATAGGGCCAGTCTAGGCGGGTCAGCGCGGCAGTGCAATTGGGCTGGTAGTGACCCCGGAGTCTGATATTCTGCCGCTCTACGGACAGGAGCAAATGATGCGGGCGATATTTGGAATTCTGGCGGCTGTGGGGCTGTCGGGCTGTGTGGAATTGGTGTTGCCGTCGCAACCACTTGTTAAAGAACCAAGCGTAAGCCAAGAAAATTACACAGTTGATTTCGTCGCCGTCGTGAACAGATTAGAACCCGTGGCYGAGCRGATTTGCCGCCAGCGTGCGCCCAATATTGATTGTGATTTCCAGATTGTGGTGGATGCACGGCCCGGCCAGCCACCAAACGCTTTTCAGACTTTGGACGATCRGGGGCGACCTGTTATCGGCTTTACCACCAGCCTGATCGCGCAGGCCCACAATGATGATGAACTGGCTTTTGTCATGGGCCACGAGGTTGCGCACCACATCCGTGGCCATCTGGCCAAAACCCGGGAGAGTGCTCTGACTGGCGCGTTGCTTGGCGGCTTGCTGGCCGCGCTTGTCGGGGGCGATGCTGCGACGGTGGACACAGCGCAAAACATGGGTGCAAACGTGGGCGCTCGGACCTATTCCAAGGATTTTGAGTTGGAAGCCGATCGGCTGGGCACCATCATCGCCTTTCGTGCCGGCTATAACCCTTTGAAAGGGGCTGACTTTTTCACCCGCATTCCTGATCCGGGCGACAGATTTCTGGGCACCCACCCACCCAACAGAGCACGGATACAAACCGTACAACAAACGATGGCCGGGTTGCGTTAAATCCAGCTATGGATTTGCCTCAGTTTGATCAACCCACCGCTGAAACATGCCGGAACGCACCCGTATCAGCACGCCAGCARTGCTGATATAGATCCAGAATTTCTGGATCAGCGTCGAGGCCAGATCATAACTGTTCATTAATCCGGCCAGAATGCGGAATCAGTAGACAAAACTGCGTCATCGGGCGGGCTTAGTTCGACGGCACTGGTGTGGTTTGGACAGAGGCGCTAGGGTTAACCCGTTGGAGGCTAAGGGAATGGTATGCTAAAACGTGAGTGGGACAGGTTCAAAGATCGAGCACTCTGGTCCTGGGCCGGTTGGTTGGATTGCTGGCGAAATGAACCAAGCCTGCATATGTGGACTTGGGTTAACGTTGCATCAGCRGGGTTTGCGCTGGCGCTGGATATCACCAGTATGGAACGCGCRCTGATCCTGTCGCTTGGCATATTGGTACTGGCAGCCGAGCTGATGAACACCGGGATAGAGCGGGCGGTTGATTACATTTCCCGTAATGAACACCCCCTGGCAAAACAGGCCAAGGACGCCGCCAGTGCTGGTGTTGCTGTGACTGCTATTGCGGCGGGGGTTGCCTGGCTGGCGATATTAGTGGGTTAATCCAGGGTTCAAACCCCTGATTGTATCTGTAAATTGAAATAATCTGGGGGAATTGGCCAGATATCGCGCCGGTGGCTAAGCAGTAATGTGCTTTACCAGTTCCGGAGTATGTAATGAAATCAGTCGCTTTGATCTACGTTTCGACAGTCTTGTTGAGCGCATGCCAACAGGTTCCGTTTGGGGCAGGGGCTGGCTCTTTGCCATTGATGTCAGGGTATCGCAACCGTGCCGACAAGTGTGTGCGCGTTGGTGAAAATGAGTTTACCAACCAGTATCTTGAGGATGGCGCCGATCTTGTCGGCTGCCCCATGGGTTATGAAGGCACCGGGTTGTTCGTGTTTGAAACCGAAGCAAGTCAGTTGGCAGACGCGCAAGGGTATGTGCTGTTTTCGGTTCCAAGACGATCGTTGGTTAACTAATCAACCATTCAGTTCACAATAATACGCCCGGCCATTTTGCGGTGAAACTTGCAAAAATATTCAAATGTACCGGCTGAAGCGAATGTGATTTCGTTACTCGTGCCCGTTTTCAGGGTTCCGGTACTAAACGAACTGTCCCGGGCAGTCGCTGTGTGGCGCGCCCTGTCTTGATTGACCCAGATTACTGTGTCGCCAACAGATATCGTGACATCAGCAGCATTGTACTTGAAGCTCTTGATATCAATGGTAATTACTTCGGCCCAAGCTGCCCCGGACATGAACATCGCAGCACATAATGTGATTGCAAATCGCATGACTAACCCTTTCAAATTTTGTATGGTGAAACTTAATTGTTATTGTCTCCCGGGCACTCTTTAGAAACCGCGGTATAAATCAAGGCTGTTTACGGGAAATTGAACAAGGCTTTCGGCAGATATATGGCAGAGACAACGACGGAAAAATCCTGGCCCTTCGTATAAATCAAATACACATACAGCCCCGGAGCCACCAATGAACCGCGTAATTCCTGTTAGTTTCGCCCTGATCCTTGCCAGTCTGATTGTGGCCACGATTGTCACGTCACCAATCCTTTTCTGACGTTACTATACCTGATACAGATCAAGGATACAGGTTCGCATCACCAACTAGATGCGGGTAGCAACAAGGAAAATTCGAAAGGCCGCGYTATGTTTCGCCTCGCATCAATTCTATTTTCAATGGTTTCAGCGACGTTGGCCGGCATTGCCATCGTGGTGGTGCTRGTTTTGGGGTATGACACGCTGAACCCGATCCTGATTGCAGCGGCGGTYGGATTTATCGCGGCCATTCCGGTTACCTGGGTGTTGGCCAAGAAAATCGCCAACCTGTGATAATCACTGAATTACTGCGGGACTGTTGCTARATTTAGACCACGATGGCTTGTCTGTATGGCTTTAGTGCGCCCTCTAAACATTTGATTTTGCAAACTTAACCGAACCAGTTTATAARCCCGGCCTTTATGTCAAAGGTTTCAGTTGGGTTTATGTCAGCACGTAACGGCAGCATTGAATACCTGCGTTTTGCAGGGGCGGGCGGTATCGTCTGGTTCCATCTTGGCATGCCCGGTTCCCAAATTGCGCTAAGCGCGCTTCCTATGTTTGTCACGTTTCTGGTCTATTTCGGGGTCGGAACATCGGTAAAGAAACGTGCCATCCGTCTGATGGCCCCCTGGGCGATCTGGTCTGTGATCTATACATTGGTAAAATTAGCCGATGCGCTGGTTTCCGGGAACCCAATTGCATCCGAATTTTMCTWTTGGATGCTGTTTACCGGCCCGGCGCTGCACCTGTGGTTTTTGCCGTTCAGCTTTTTCTTTCTGCTGTTGTTTGAGCGGCTAAAGGGTAGGGTACTTTGGTTGGTAGCGATCATTTTGTCAGGCCTGTCGCTATGGGCGTTGCAAAACGGATTGTTACAGGTTCCGCTGGAACAGTGGGCTTCGGTGGTACCGGCTGCTTTTCTTGGGTTRTTGATGCGRCAGGAAAAATCCCCGATAACGGTTGCTGCCGGTTTTATAGTGGTCTGTGCAGTGCTTTATCTGGCAGGGTGGAATACTTCGACAATGCAACTGGCTTTGGGGGCGTTGGTGACGTTCATTGCGCTTGGAATCAAAAGCCGGGCCACCCGGATTTCAACGACCCTTTCTGCCCTTTCACTTGGGGTCTACCTGATCCATCCGCTGATTTATGCTGTGGCACTGCGCATAGGGATTATGGACGGCGCTTTTATGTTCCTGTTGGTCATGGCAGGATCGCTGGCAGGTACTTTGATCCTTAGGCGTGTCCTGCCAAGGGCCGTGTAAGCACYTCCTCCAATTTGCCAAACCCGCTATGCCCAGCACTTCAATGACCAGAGGTTGATATGTCCACATTAGCTGAACGCGCCGAAAACAAATGCGAGTTATGTGCATCCATGTCCAATCTGGGTAGTTTTGATGTTGGCCCSAACGCCGACGGCAGCCCCGAGATGCAGGTATATCTTTGTGCCACTTGCATCGAACAGATCAACGGAACGCCYGAGCCAAACCACTGGCGTGTACTGTCTTCGTCAATGTGGTCGCAGCACGCCCCCGTTCAGGTGCTGGCCTGGCGCGTGTTAGATCGCCTGTCGGAACATGATTGGGCGCGGGATTTAAGTGAAATGCTTTATCTGGATGATGAAACTCTGACTTGGGCACAGGCCGGGCGCGCAGTTGCGGAAATAATTCACYGCGATTCCAACGGAACACAATTGGCTACWGGCGATACGGTCACTCTKATCAAAGATTTGCCGGTAAAGGGGGCGGGCTTTACCGCCAAGCGTGGTACCGCAGTTCGGGGAATAACRCTGGTAGCWGACAATCCCGGACATATTGAGGGCCGGGTTGAGGRCCAGCGCATCGTGATCCTGACGGAGTTTGTGAAAAAGCGTTAATTTGYGCRGCTTACATTTTCAAAAATGCCCGTACCGCTGCTTCAAATTCGCGYGGTTTTTCCGCGTGCARCCAATGYCCRGCACCTGGAATTTTGGCAAATTTCGCTTTGGGAAACAGCGACTTAATTTGSGGGCGCAGATCATTGGCWACGTAATTGCTTTCCTGCCCGGTCAGGAATAGCGTGGTCCCTTCAAAACTCCCTGTAACATCAGGAAAACCCACGATCTTATCCATTTCYGCCGCGAGAACTGGTAAGTTCAAACGCCATTTCTTGTCCTTCAGATCAAGGGATTGCAACAGGAACGATCGCACCATGGGGTCTTCTATCTGATCTAGCTGTTCACCAGCGTCCGCGCGCTTTTCAACACGGCTGAGATCAACATTCATCAATGCCTCTGCGAGGTGAATTTGTGTGTGATTGTATCCGGTTGGGGCGATATCAGCCACTACCAAATGATCAATCAGATCAGGTTGGAGCAGAGATAACATCATCGCCGCTTTGCCACCCATAGAATGCCCCAGAACATCCATATGACCGCCGTGATGGTCTATCACTTCGGCCAAATCGTCGGCCAGTTCAATGTAGCTATGGGTTTGAAACCATTCGCTTTCACCATGATTTCGCATATCGACGGCGATAACCTGACGCTCATCCGACAGGCGTTTTGCAATTACCCCCCAATTCCGGGCCGAACCATATAGCCCATGAGAGATTAAAAGTGGCGTCTTATCAGTTGGTTGCCCAAAGGTGATTGTGTTCAACATACTTGTTTCTAGCGTGATCCATTCGGGCTGGCCAGAGCGGGTTCCCTGATGTATCTTGGGCGRGTTGCGTACTTATAGTTAAGATTAAACAATGACTTACGATGAACAAGCCGACCATATCGCAATCCTCCTTAGCAAACGTTTAGGTGTTCGCGGCAACGGGTTAGAGATGAAGTTGCGCAAAGCTGGCCGCCTGTTGCCACCCCGCATCAGGCGTGACGGGGCGGTGCTGGTTGAGGCCGTTAAGCTACAGGGCAGCCCTCGTCTATCCCGCATGATCGACCAGGCCGAAACGCTAAGATCCTATAATGCTTGCGAAAAACATCTGTCAGAGATTGATAGTTTTGACCGCAAACTGGGGCAGGTTATTGGGTTCCTGACTACGAATGCGATCAACCTGATAATTATWGCAGCTCTGATTGTGGCAGTGTTGGTTTGGCGCGGATTCCTTTGATCGGCCTTTACAGGTCCGGATAAATCGGAAACCTGGCGCAAAGTTCCAGTACCTTCGCCTTAACCGCTATTTCAACGTCGCCATTGCCATCTTCGCCATTGGCAGCCAATCCGTCGACCACTTCGACGATCCAGTCGGCGATCAGGCGAAATTCTGCTTCKCCAAACCCGCGYGTKGTTCCCGCAGGTGAGCCAAGCCGCACACCCGATGTHACAAACGGCTTTTCCGGGTCAAACGGAATGCCGTTTTTGTTGCAGGTAATATTGGCGCGYCCCAGYGCTTTTTCGGTGGCATTGCCTTTTACGCCTTTCGGGCGCAGATCCACCAGCATSACATGTGTATCRGTGCCGCCGGTGACAATATCCARYCCGCCTTTGATCAGYTGATCGGCCATTGCTTGSGCGTTTACAATCACTTGCGCRGTGTARTCTTTGAAATCGGGRCGCRRSGCYTCACCAAAAGCCACKGCCTTAGCCGCRATAACGTGCATCAAAGGCCCGCCCTGAATACCGGGRAAAATKGCCGARTTYACYTTTTTYGARATMGYYTCATCATTGGTCAGGATCATCCCRCCSCGCGGCCCGCGCAGGGTTTTATGGGTGGTTGTGGTGGCAACATGGGCGTGTGGGAACGGCGAAGGGTGATGGCCACCAGCCACAAGACCCGCAAAATGCGCCATATCCACCAGCAGATATGCCCCCACACTGTCTGCAATTTCACGCATCCGGGCAAAATCAATCTGGCGCGGGATGGCGGAACCACCAGCGATAACCATTTTGGGTTGGTGTTCCGTTGCCAGCGCCTGCACCTGATCATAATCAATCCGGTTGTCGTCTTCGCGCACCCCGTATTGCACTGCGTTAAACCACTTGCCCGACTGGTTTGGCGCCGCACCATGGGTCAGGTGACCACCCGAGGCCAGGTTCATGCCCAATATCGTATCACCCGGCTGGATAAGGGCTTGAAACACCCCTTGATTGGCCTGTGACCCGGAGTGGGGCTGCACATTTACAAATTCGCAACCAAACAATTGCTTGGCSCGATCAATCGCCAGWTKYTCAGCYAYRTCYACATACTGACAACCGCCGTAATAACGTCGCCCGGGATAACCTTCGGCATATTTGTTGGTCAGCACGGTTCCCTGCGCCTGCATTACCGCCATGGATACGATGTTTTCCGAGGCGATCAGCTCAATTTCTTCGCGCTGGCGGCCAAGTTCACTGGTGACAGCAGCCATCAATTCCGGGTCACGATCAGCAAGGCTTTCTGTGAAAAAGCCGGGGTTAACGGGGGAAGCGGTCATGGCAGGCTCCTGGAAACTGTTGGGTCAATTTCCGGCGTGTCTAACCAAGTTACCCTTCCCCCGGAACCCTGAAAACGACAGGTGCGCTGTCATGTACGTCCCGTCCGCTGACGTTACCATCTAAACGACGACAAACTGGCCCATCATGCCCGCATCTTCATGCTCCAGAATATGGCAGTGATACATGTAGGGCAGGGTTTCGTTGGTGTAATGATCAAAGCGGATCAGGATGTGGACCGTTTCACCGGGATCCACCAATACCGTATCTTTGCGCCCGGCTTCGCCTGCATGCGGTGCTGCACCGTTGCGGGCCAGAATGCGAAACTGGGTGTTATGGATGTGAAACGGGTGCGCCATCATTGAGGCGTTGGATATCTGCCAGACCTCGGTTTCGCCCATTTTGACMACTTCATTGATATAKGAGGGGTCCATTGATTTSCCRTTGATGGTGAATCCGCCGCCAGTAAAGACGTTCAGCATCCCCATACCCTGCATTTGCAAGGTAAATTGGCGGGAGTTGGTGGCATCATCAAAGTTTGGTGCAGGCAAATCAGTAAGGTTGGCAGGCAGGGCAGGCGAGGCATTCAGGCTTGCGCTTGGGCGCAGTTCCAGAAAATCCATTTCCGGGCCGCCGCCCTGCATCATCCGGCCCATTCCGCCTGATTGACCGGCTGGCAAAAATGATCGCAGCATCGCCGGGGTTTGATCTGACATATCAACCACAATTTCCGCACGCTCACCCGGTGCAAGTCTAACCATTTTGGTGTCTGCCGGGGCGGCCAGCAACCCGCCGTCCGACGCAATTTGYTTGAACGCGCGGCCATCTGTGAAGGCAAGTGTATATATGCTGCTGTTGGAACCGTTTAAAAGTCGCAGTCGTACAAGGCTGGTTGTGACGTCCAGATAGGGGGCAACTGTGCCATTCACCAACGCCACATCACCGGACATCCCCATATTGCGGGAATGCATGTTAACCCTATAGGGTATCTGGCCGGAAGAATTGAAAGCACGATCCTGYAAAACCACAGGGAAATCATCAACACCATAACTGCTTGGCAGGTCCAGGGCGTCGGCCTCTTCATCATCAATAATGATCATGCCCGCGACACCAGCCCAGACCTGATCGGCCGTTTTGCCCATAAGATGCGAATGATACCACATGGTTGAGGCCTTTTCCCTCACCTCAAATTCCGCTGTCCAGTCGCCACCTGGTGCGACCACCTGGTGCGGGCCACCGTCGGCCGCGGCCGGCAGGTTAAAGCCATGCCAGTGCAGGGTTGTGGCTTCCTCCATGGCGTTTGAGACGTTCAGCTGTACTTTTTCGCCAGCGCGAAAACGCAGGACCGGACCCAGATAATCGCCGTTAATGCCCATGGTTTTGGTTTTAAGATCGGCAAAGAACGCCATTTCACCGTGGCCCACTGTCAGATCAAACTTGCGCTGCCCGTCAACCATCTGCCCCGCGTCCAGAGGCGGGATGCGCAGGGGTTGGCGGCTGGAACTATGTGAACCTGCAAATACAGCGAGCGGAGCGAYGGCTGCAAGTCCAAGACTGGCAGCGCCTGTTTTCAACAAAGCACGGCGGGACAAATTGTTGGCGATCCGGTTCATATTCAGTTCCTTGTACATTTAAATTGACCTAAAGGGTATTGGTTCACATCTGTTATGATCAGGATCATGTGGTGAGAGGAAATCCAAATTCAACATCCGGCACCTGTGACATATCGCTTGAGTCTGGTTAAGGTTTCAGGTTTCACTCACATACTCTGAAAAGGCCGGAAGGTTCATGTCCATAAATAAGTTCCGTAAAATACATATCGCATCGAGCGMAACACCGGTGGCTCAACAGGCGGCGAAAAGCCTGATCAAACGGCATGGKTCGGTTGCGTTAGAAGACGCTGACGTCATCGTTGCTCTTGGTGGTGACGGTTTCATGCTGCAAACCCTGCACGGTTCAACCCATCTTGATGCACCAGTTTACGGGATGAATTGTGGGACCATCGGGTTTTTGATGAATGAATTCAACGAACAAGACCTACCGGAACGGCTGAACGCGGCCGTTGAGGAAAAGATCAACCCGCTGGCGATGGTGGCCGAATGCAGTGACGGTACGCGCCACCAATCCCTTGCGATCAACGAAGTGTCCCTGCTGCGCGCAGGCCCACAGGCGGCAAAATTGCGGATCAGCATTGATGGTAAGGTYCGYATGGATGAACTTGTCTGCGACGGGGCRCTGCTGTCCACACCTGCGGGTTCCACTGCTTACAACTATTCCGCCCACGGCCCGATCCTGCCCATGGGGTCGGAAGTTCTGGCGCTGACGGCGATCGCGCCATTCCGCCCGCGCAGATGGCGTGGCGCGCTGGTTCCCAAGGCGGCGAAAGTACGTTTTGACGTGTTAGAAGCAGAAAAACGACCGGTTATGGCTGACGCTGACAGCAGGTCGGTCAAGGATGTGATTTGGGTCGAGATTKCCAGYTCWRYMGATGTSGTTCACTGYATCCTGTTTGATCCCGGCCATGGTCTGGAAGAGCGTCTGACAATGGAACAGTTCACCTGAGCCCGCCGCAAGAGTTTTCAAAAAACTCTTGGAAAAATCATTTTGAATGATTTTGTTCTAGCCGCCCGCGTAGCCCAGCTTTTTCAGCGCCTCCGCTATTTCATCCAGGATCGCCGGATCATCAATGGTTGCAGGCATCTTATAGTCCTTGCCATCGGCAATACTCACCATTGTGCCGCGCAGTATCTTCCCAGAACGGGTCTTGGGCAACCGATCTACTACCACCGCCAGCTTAAACGCCGCAACCGGGCCAATTTTTTCGCGCACCAGCTTTACAACTTCACCGACAACGTCGCTATGTTCGCGTCCGGCGCCAGAATTCAGGCACAAAAACCCAAGCGGCAACTGACCCTTTAGCGCATCCGTYACCCCTATCACTGCGCATTCCGCCACATCCGGATGGCTGGCCAAYACCTCYTCCATCCCRCCAGTGGACAGACGATGCCCGGCCACATTGATCACGTCATCCGTGCGGGCCATRATGTAAAGRTARCCATCTTCGTCGATATATCCGGCATCCCCAGTTTCGTAAAAGCCGGGGAAATGTTCCAGATAGCTGGACCGATACCGGTCCTCTGCRTTCCAMARKGTYGGCAAYGTCCCCGGTGGCAAAGGCAGTTTGATCACAATCGCGCCCATGGTACCGGGTGCAACCGGATGCCCACCTTCGTCCAGAACCTGAACGTCATAACCCGGCATCGCCACCGAGGGTGACCCGATTTTAACCGGCAGTATCCCCAAACCCACAGGGTTCGCCGCAATCGCCCAACCGGTTTCGGTCTGCCACCAGTGGTCAATCACCGGCACGCCCAGCTTGTCCTGCGCCCAGTTGATTGTGGCGGCGTCGGATCGCTCGCCGGCTAAAAACAGGGTATCCAGTGATGAAAGGTCATATTTCTTCACCAGCTCACCCTTAGGGTCTTCCCGTTTGATCGCCCGAAAGGCGGTTGGTGCAGTGAACAGGGCTTTGATCTTATATTCTTCGATCATCCGCCAGAATGTTCCCGCATCCGGCGTGCCAACTGGTTTGCCCTCAAACACCACAGCGGTGTTGCCATGGATCAACGGCCCATAACAAATATAACTRTGACCMACGACCCAACCAACATCTGACGCGGCCCAGAAAACATCGCCGGGTTCCATCCCGTAAATCGCGTTCATCGTCCAGTTCAGCGCCACCAGATGGCCGCCGGTGTGGCGGATCACGCCCTTGGGCTGGCCGGTGGTGCCAGAGGTGTGGATGATATAGGCTGGGTGATTGCCTTCTACAGGGACACATGGGGCAGGGGTCACGCCCTCCTGGACCTCTCCCCAGTCAAAATCGCGCCGATCCACCAGTTCACCGGGTTGCTCATCACGTTGATAAATCACGCAAAATTCAGGCTTGTGGCTGGCGATTTTGATGGCRYTGTCCAGCAGWGGTTTRTARGCAACGATACGCCCCGGCTCKATCCCGCAAGAKSCGGCGATGATGGCYTTGGGSKTGGTGTCATCGATGCGTATCGCCAGCTCATTTGCGGCAAACCCGCCAAACACAACTGCATGAACAGCACCAATGCGGGTGACGGCCAACATGGCAATCAGCGCCTCGGGAACCATCGGCATATAGATRACAACCCGATCCCCCTTTTCAACGCCCTTCGCGGCCAGCGCCCCGGCAAGGCTGGCGACCTTTTCCAATAGTTCGGTAAAGCTGATTTTCGACTTTTTGCCAGTAACCGGACTGTCATAGATGATCGCAATCTGATCTCCACGCCCGGCCTCGACGTGGCGGTCAACGGCGTTGTAACAGGTGTTTACCATCCCGTCGGAAAACCACTCATACAACGGCGCGTTCTCATCAAACAACGCTTTGCTGGGCATTTTTTCCCAGTCAATTCCCGTTGCYGCTTTCATCCAAAAGCCTTCAGGGTCGGATTTCSAATGCGCGTATACGTCGCTGTATGCCATTGTATGCTGTCTCCCCTATTCCCCAGTTGTTTATGTCGCCCCCGGCAATCGGGCAAGTCCCGGACCTGTGCATCATTGTCACATTTGACGCTAACGGTGGCATGCGGACAATTGAAACCTATTTGGTTGCAGAACGCTGCGCTAGACCTGATATGTRTGCGCAACTTGAATAACCAATTTCAGAGCAATCAAATGAAGCAAGAAAACCCCGCCAATAAGATTAAGGCACAGACCAGAGGCTTCGATCTGGCGGTGATTGTYCCGACATTCAACGAGGTCGAAAACGCCCCGAAAATTGCCGAGGCGCTGCGTGAAACCCTGAGCCACCTGAAATACGAGATAATCTTTGTCGATGACAACAGCCCCGATGGTACWTCGGATGTTGTGCGTTCACTGGCGRYAGAACACCCGCATATACGTTGCATTCAGCGGGTCGGGCGGCGCGGTCTGTCAAGCGCGGTGATCGAAGGCTTCCTTGCCACCAGCGCACCGATTGCAGCGGTGATTGACGGCGATTTACAACATGATGAGACGTTGCTGCCGAAGATGCTGGAAACGCTGATCAGCGAAGATGTCGATATTGTCGTTGGTTCGCGTTATGTCGAAGGCGGCGGATTTGGCGACTGGTCAGCGCGCCGGCGCAAGATGTCGGAATTTGCTACAGCCATGTCAAAACGCCTGACCGGTGTGGTTTTAAGTGACCCGATGAGCGGGTTTTTCATGTTGCGCACCGACAGTTTCCGCACTCGGGTTGGTGATCTGACAGGGGTTGGATACAAAATCCTGCTCGACATCCTTTCGGCGCGCGGTGCGCAGTTGACGATCCGCGAAGTACCATACGAATTCAGAACGCGGCAGGCGGGGGAAAGCAAACTTGATAACCGGGTTATCCTGGAATTTATTGAGCTGTTGATCGCCCGTACAATTGGCCGCTGGATACCCACCAAATTCATCATGTTTTCCATGGTCGGAGCGTTTGGTGTACTGGTGCATATGGCCGTATTGGCGGTGCTGTTTACCGGCGGGGTGGCAACTTTTGTCGTCGCGCAAGGGGTCGCAACGCTGGTAGCAATGACGGTAAATTTCTTTGTAAATAACGTCTTCACCTATTTTGATCGGCAATTRCGTGGCCGTCAGTTGTTACCCGGCTGGCTGTCGTTTTGTGCGGCGTCCTCTGTTGGCGCGCTGGTTAATGTTGGGCTCGCGGATTTTCTRTTCAAAGCAGCGGCGATGCCTTGGTTTGTGGCCGCCCTTGCMGGAATTATTGCCGGGGCGACGCTGAATTACGCGGTGACGGCGCTTTATACCTGGAAAGACACYGGCTGATGGATGGGGTGGAAMCAGCWGCGSCGCAGCGCGGGACGGTAGTTGTCCTGCTGGCGCTTTGGCTGYTGGCCACCGCYYTGAACATATCAAAACCSTTCCATGTCGATGATACYGCGCATYTGYTGATYGCAGARAGTATCGCCAACAATCCSCTGCGACCGATGTCAGGCATGTTGAAYTGGYTGGATACATCCGAGCCAATATTTGTAACCAACCAGCCGCATTTCTTYTATTACCTGATTGCTGGCGTGGTGGCGGTATTTGGCGCGTCCGAACTGGCGTTGCATTTGTTCCTGTCGCTGTTTGTCGGCCTTGCGATCTGGGTTTCCTACAGCCTCGCGCGTCGGTTCGTGCCGGATCAGGCGCTGCTGGTGACAGCGGCGCTGGTGCTTAGCCCCGGTTTCCTGATTAACCAGAATATTCTGGCCGATATTCCGTTGCTGGCCCTGATCGGATTGGCGGTATTGATACTGACTGGTTCTGGTTTGGCTGGCAAAACTGGTGCTGCGGCGTTTGGGGTGTTCAGCCTTGCCTTGCTGACTAAATACACCGCCCTTTTCATGTTTCCAACACTGATTTGGGCGGCATCGCGAAATCGCGCCCTATTGCTTTGGGCCTTGCTGCCGGTTTTAGCCTTGGTCGGGTGGTCGATGTTCAATATTTATGATTTCGGTGMGGTCCATATTCTGAACCGGCCGGCCAATGTGGGCGGGCTTTTCCCTTCCCCCAAACTTGGCTTTGCTTTCATTGCCAATATCGGTGTTTTTGCGGTGCCGATTGCCGCATTGATGATGTTTTCGGGGCGATACAGGTGGTTTTGGGTGGCTATCTGGATTGCGTCGTTGGCGGCCTACTATTTTGTCATTCTGATTGCGCTGAACCTCAGCGCTGAAAAGTGGATGCTTTTGAACGCGGCGCTGTTTGCTTCGGGCAGCATTGTTGGGGCAGCCGTTTTTTGGCGGATATTGCAGTTGCTCCGGTCTTTATGGGCTAGCAGGGCAAATGTGGGCGGTTGGTATAGGTCGAATTTCGCTGAGGTCACGCTTTTGCTCTGGCTCGCAGGTGGTGCGGTGTTTCTGGCGACTTTCCCGCCTTTCATGGCTACCCGTCATGCGTTGTTACTGGCTGTTCCGTTTTTTATTCTGGCGCTGCGCTGCCAAAATCTGATTRCSCCCCCCCGTACAACCCTGATCGTTCTGGYGCTGTGGGGGTTGGTTGGGGTGTTTACCACGATCAACGATATCCAGTTTGCCAGATTTTAYCGGGATCAGGCRCCAATCGTGGCGGCGCGTGCCTTTGAACTTGCTGGCCCCGAAGCACGYGTRTTTGTGCGCGGCCATTGGGGWTGGCAATGGTATGTGCGCCAAWCCGGGATGATCGAATATGACAGTGTTCGCAGCAAATTRAATCCCGGCGAYATTCTTGTCGACCCGGTTGATATAAGTGTTCAGGAGGTTGCTGATCTGTCTGACTATGAAGTGTTGGAAATCGTTTCGCAGCCGCAATCATTATTCACGCAACTGGACACCCACAGGTTCTATGCGTCCGGGGCGGTTGCCGATCCGGTTTTCGCAGCGGGGTTTACCCGCCAAATACGCATTCTCAGGAAAGAAAACTAAGCACTTCTATGGTGCAAAGGCGAAAATTATCGCAAAAGACCCGTAACAGTTGAAATTTAGGTTGATCTGACATGGCGCTTATTCATCCGGTAATCCTTTGTGGCGGATCTGGAACGAGGCTTTGGCCCAGTTCGCGAAAATCGTATCCCAAACAGTTTTCCAACCTTGTTGGTGAGAAAAGCCTGTATCAGCAAACCTTAACGCGATTGTCGGGAAAACAATTTGGCACGCCATTGGTTCTGACCCACGCCGATTTTCGCTTTATTGCCCGTGAACAGGCGGAAGCCATTGGCCTGATGGACGCCGAGATCATTCTTGAACCCGTGGGCCGCGATACTGCACCGGCAATTCTGACAGCGGCGTTGATGAAAGAGGACGCGCCTGACGATCTGTTGCTGATTGCGCCGTCCGATCACCTCATAGAAAGGCCCGACGCATTTCTAAGTGCAGTCGAGGTAGGCACCAAGCCCGCTCAGGGTGGGCATCTTGTTACATTCGGCGTCACTCCGGATACAGCGGAAACCGGCTATGGGTATCTGGAACTGAGTACTGCACCAAAGACAGGCGAGGCCTCCGATCTGGTTCGTTTTGTGGAAAAACCTGATGCCGAAAAGGCAGCTGAAATGCTGCAAACMGGCCGTCATCTGTGGAACGCCGGGATATTCCTGTTTCGGGTACGGGATATTCTGGCAGCCTTTCAGGCCCATGCCCCCGACATGATCGCCCCTTGCCGGRAAKCCATTGAWAAAGGCAGTCAAGACATTGGATTTGTCAGGCTGGATCCCGCTTCCTACGGTCAGGTGCGCGCCCAGTCTATTGATTATGCKGTGATGGAGAAAGCCAGCGGTATCTCGGTGGTCCCGGTTGAGGCAGGCTGGTCAGATTTGGGCAGTTGGGCCTCTTTGCACGGTGCACTTGTTAGTGCGGAAAATGGSGTTCTGTCGGATGGAGAARTCACAGCGATAGRYTGCGARAATTCGGTGCTGCGGTCTGARGATTCAAACGTGCATCTTGTCGGCTTGGGACTGAAAAATATCGTGGCCGTYGCCACCCGCGACGCKGTGCTGGTTGCYGATATWAATAAATCACAAGAGGTCAAACAGGTCGTCGCMRCCCTGCGSGAAAAGAACGTGCCGCAGGCTGACGATTACCCTCGGTTTCACCGGCCATGGGGTTGGTATGAAACGCTGTGCATTAGTGATCGGTTTCAGGTGAAACGGATTATGGTCCGCCCGGGTGGGATACTAAGTCTGCAATCCCAYGTGCATCGATCCGAACATTGGGTTGTGGTGGCCGGAACCGCRCGGGTGACGGTGAACGATAAGGTTCAATTGTTGGGGGAAAATGAATCCGTWTACATCCCGCTTGGCGCGGTTCACCGGATGGAAAAYCCGGGSAARGTTCCGATGTATCTGATCGAAGTWCAGACCGGCAGTTATCTGGGTGAAGATGATATTGAACGTTATGAGGATGTTTACGATCGTAATTAAACGCGGCGTCTATTGAACTTCGTAGGCTCCAATGTCAGCGCTCCTGCCCAATGTACGAGTTGTTCCATCAATGTCGTTTGCGGGTGCAAACTGGCTTTTGGCACCATCAATTAATGAGCTGCCCTTCGCCGGGCGATAGTCGCCCTTAAAGGGCGCGCGCAGTTGTTGTTGTGGATAAATAAGCACAACATTACGAGATTGTTGTATGTCGATTTYGGGYAAGGAATTCACTTTGAAAAGTGGTGCGATATTATTGGCAACYGTTACCTGGGTTGAACCACGGTCAATATTGCCCCAAAGCCCGATCCAGGGCTGGGTTTTGGAAGGGCCCCGGCTGTTCACCAGGGTGTTGTTTACAATTTTCCCACGCGTTACCCCGTAGGCGGTAATTCCGTGGTAAGCGCTTACCGATACCACGTTRTTCTGAATRACCAAATCGTTCAGGTACCCCCCCAGGAAAATACCCTGTAATTCGCAGATAAACGGGTGATTTCTGGGGCCGTTCCATTCTTCAATCAGGTTGTTTTCGATTACCATCCCTTCGATCGTACCAGCGCCAATTTTACCGTTCGCGCCCAGRGACCAGGTCATGAACGCATCGTCGTGGTTTTCRTCAATTTTCACGCAATCCTGAATGGTATTGCCCCGTAATGTTGAATAATTGCCAAGGGCGCGGGTRCCGTCTCCACTATAGCCAACAATACGGTTGTTTAGGATACTTGACCGGTCTCCGTTCACGCTTACGGCGTGATAAAGACCCATAAATGTGCTGTTTGAAACTTCGCTGTCAGGTCCTTCAGCCAATATTCCGTTAACTTTTCTGGCCAGCCATGTAGATTTATTCCACCTGCGATAATTGCCGGCGTCYTCAGCCGAGCGGACATCCAGTCGCTGAAATTCCATATTTGGAGAATTCCGTGAAGTACGCACCAGAAACAGCGTTTCAGAAGTCGGCTTTTCTGGCCAGATCAACAAATCGCGAAAGGTGATATTTTTGCTGGATTGCACGTCGATACGCTCCACCCGGGCCTTGGCGCCTGGCGCGGCTGCAATCAGTACCGGGGACGAAAACCTGGCGCCTTTAATCCGTAAGAAACCGTGGTTTCCCGATTGCAGTAATATCTGATCTCCGCCACGGATTTTTCCAGTGGCAAGGGCTGCTGCAACGGAAGGCCAGGGTGCGTTCTGGCTGCCAGTGCCGGTAGATTTTGCGGTCGGTGAGACAAAATAAGTGGCCGCAACGGCATCAGAGGAAAACAGGAGCAACGAAAATAATGCCCCGGTCAGCAGGCTCAATAAACTTGATGTTTTGCTTTTGTTACAGCTATTTGGGCGACTTGGTTGAATTAGGGTCACAAAAAAACTTTCATGTTGTCAAATCGTTGACGGCATTGCGTATTGTAACAAGTATGCACGTCTGGCAGTTTCAGGCAAGATGTTGATCCAGAACAGTCGCCCAGGAAAGGCGACCCACAGGCAGGCGCTTAATGGTATCTTATGCAAGAACAAGATCAGATGACGCGGTCTTGGTGGCGGCAGAAACAGCTGATCGCATTCCTGATGGGACACAGCCGAACGGCCCGGAATCTCCGGTTGCACGTCCRGGAAGCTACATTGTGGCGGCATTTCTGATTTCTCTGGCGATACCGTTGTTTTTTAATTTGGGTTTCATTCGACTGTCGCCCTACCGCTTTATTTTGCTGGCAACTTTTTTACCCTTGGTATTTTCCTGGCTCTCAGGAAAATGTGGACGTATCCGGGCCGCAGATATATTTCTGTTGTTGTTTTGCCTTTGGTCGGTAATCGCGACAATAGCAAACCACAGGTTCAATGAAATCGAGTTTTCCGGAATTTTCTTTATTGAAATTTTCGGAGCCTATCTGCTGGGCCGGCGCTATGTACGAAATCTGGGTGATTTTCTGCGAATGAGCCGGGTTTTGTTCTGGATGATGTTGGTTTTCATTCCCTTTGCGATCTTGGAGGCAGTTTGGGCGAAACAGGTCTATGCACCGTTGTTCAAAGCCTTTGGCAATATCTTCCCCTATGCAGGTTACGACCCGAGATTGGGGCTGGATCGGGTGCAGGTGGCGTTTGAACATCCGATCCTTTATGGGGTCTTTTGCTCAACTACATTCGCGTTGCTGTTCTATTATCCCCGAAATAATGGTGCMAATGTCTCTGGGGTTCGCCGGGCATGGACGTCAATTGCGACYACCTTCTTCTCACTGTCATCCGGGGCATTTGTTCCGATAGTATTTCAAGCGATGTTGATGTTTTATAAYCGGRYTATGCGCTCTTTCCCGGCACGCTGGAAGATTTTRGCAGYRACRATYRCKGTTATGTACGTTGTTATTGATATTGGTTCRAACCGAACACCATYMCAGGTTKTTGCCTCTGCATTGGCATTCAGCAGTAGTACTTATTACTACCGTGTTTTAATCTTTCAGTACGGGATTCAAAATGTATGGGCAGATCCATTGTTTGGATTTGGACTTTACGGAAACTGGGTGCGGCCTTCGTGGATGGTCACTTCTACAATTGATAATTTTTGGCTGGTTATGGCGGTACGTTACGGCGTTCCGGGGGYATTGCTTTTTGCAGCCAGTTACATCGCATCAATTACCACACTAGTCCGGGCTAAAGTAACGTCAAAAGTAGCGAAAAATCAGCGAAACGCATTGGTATTTATTCTGCTTAGTATTGGCATCGCGATCAGCACTGTGTTCCTTTGGAATGCCACGCTTGTGTATCTGATGTTCCTGCTTGGGGCGGGGTCGTGGCTGGCGGACGGTGATCCGGAAAAAACAATCCCTTCGGCTGGAAGAGGCCCGGTTGGAGAGGAGGCTGAATTACCCCCGGAAACGTCGGAAATACTGCCTGAGGGGCGTAAATATAGTCGGATCAAACCCCGTTCTACGCACAATGTAGGTAACTAAAGTCAGTCGAATTAGCGCCATCGAAACCAGCGAAGCGATTGCCGCACCTTCGATTCCAAGCGACTTGATCAGCGTGATGTTCAGCCCGAAATTCAGCGCTACACCAATCGCTGTAACGACAAGAACAAATTYTTCTTTGTGCAGCATGATCAGCAGGATTGCGTCGGCACCAGCTAAAACGATCGTCGCCTGACCGATCAGGAGCAAGCGCAAAGAGGTGCTGGCTTGGATGAATTCAGGGCCGAACAGGCTAAGGTAGACCGGCGCACCAATTCCGAACGCAAGGATAATTGTGCTCCCGGTTATGAATGACACCATAGCGGCCTGTGAAAGCAACCTTTGTGCTTCTTGTTTATTGTTATTCGCTAGAGCTCTGGACAGCATRGGACCAACCAATTGGATGGCAATCATGTTGGCGATTGTTACTAAAATTGCGCCTCGGGCGGCGGCCCGGTAAATTCCAACTTCAAAATCCCCGAGCAAACCGCCAATCATCAAWACATCCAGATCCAGTTGTAGTCGGTTTGCCAGTTCGGTCATCAGCAAGGGTAGCGATCCGGCGAACCAGATACCCAATTGAAATTCTGGTCGTGTTCCGGCACCACCTTCACGGCGACGCATCCGTATCAAGACAACAAACATAATGAGCAGTGTCGGCAGCGCGGCAAAGAGTGAAAGCTGGAACACCCGTTCCGGCGTCAGATTGTAACCGAGCAGCAGAACCAGCCCAAGCAGCGAAAGATAAAGAACCTGTCTTACGATCGTTTCCAGAAACTGTGAGGTTAATATTCGCTGGAATCCGTTCAGTGCACTGGAAACAGAAAGAACAATTCCATGGATAACAGCAAAAACCGCAACGAGCTTCCAGCCGGGAGCAAGAACCAATATTTCCCTCTGTTCAAGTTGCGAAAGGACAACGGCAGCAATTGAACCGGTAACAAGAATGGTGACCAATACATTGATCAGATACCCGGTCAAAAGCCCCATTTTCTTTTTGGTGAGGTAGGTTGGTAATTCACGAATTGAAAGTTCACCAAGCCCAAAAGGCAGCAACAGTCCTAAAAATACCGCCCAGGTGGCGGCATAAGTGAAAGCACCGTATTGCTGCGCGCCAAGTAATCTGGCGACCAGAATTGAGCCGAGAAACTGAATAAACAGCCCGCCAAAACGCATTAGGAACGACAAAGATGCCTTGCGAAAAAACTCCGGCAGGGCGCGCGGCCAACCGATTTTCCTAAACGACATCCAACTCGCTCCTACCTCATTGGCCACGTAGACGGCCAAATACGCCCAGGCTCCATTGTTTAAGGCCCGGTTAACTCTATCCTACACCTCAGGGTGGATATAATGAATGATGTTATCGTGAACATCGGCTGGCTTGGCAAAGTGTTGCTAAACAGTGGCATGAAATCGGAACAAATACCCGAACTTTGGGGGGTATTGTTTTGAATAAAACCGRACATTGCAGTTATWTTTACGCAAGCTGCACCAAAGCTTCCTTWTTTCAGAGTGAAGAACTAATAAAAANGGTGATGTTTCAGCAGAAATCCATATCGACTGCTTTTGCTTTCAAGGCCGGTACCCCCAAGTCCCCGAGACKGTATCATGGGTAAAAAAWACAGCCTTGTTGTGGTCAGCAATGACGAACTGTCGCTGCAAAGAAATTTGCTGGCGTCTGAGATGGTGCGCGATCAGCTTGTCGATCTTCACATTGATAGAAACGCGCCTTCTGCTTCTGTTGCCTACAATCAGGCCCTGGATAAATGCGAGGCAGATATAGTTATTTTTGCCCACCAGGATGTGTATTTTCCGCCCGGCTGGGAGCAGCTTTTGGAAAATGCGATAAAAGAAGTTGAGCAGGTAGATACGGACTGGGCATTACTTGGGCCAATTGGTATTTCCCATCAGGCGGGACACGTCGGTAACGTCTGGTCAACCAGCCTTGGGGCAATAGTGGGGCAAACTGTGAATAAACCCGAACCCGTGCAGAGCTTTGATGAACTGGTGATTGTATTGCGCCGCTCATCCGGCGTTCGATTCGACGATGCGTTGCCAGAATTCCATTTGTACGGGACAGATATTGCCCAAAACGCGCTTGCCATGGGTAAAGGGGCGTATGCCTGCCAGTTACCGGTTGTGCACAATGACCGGTTTCACGACCGTCTCAGATCTGATTTTGCCAATGCTTATAAATATATCCGCTCCAAGTGGCGTGAGATATTGCCCCTTAGAACAACGGTGCTTTGGGTTACGAAAAAYGGCTWTGGCCTTACACTCTATCGGTTGAATGCTAAACGCTCACTCGAAAAACGGCGCGCTGTGTCCGGAGAAGTTAACATCGATCCGCGTGTATTCTCAGCCCAATGTGGTTGGGAATAAGTTAGTGAAATCGAACTATATGAGTGTTACTTGCCCAATTGGTAAGGCGTTGTTTTTATGAACACAGAACGGCTGAATAAACTTGGCGTCATTATCGTCACCTATGGCTCATCAGATGTCATTTCAGATTGTTTGGCCAGTCTGGAGACATCCAGTTATCCTGATCTGAAAATTGTTGTATGTGACAATGCGTCCCCGGATGACACCCGCGAATTGGTAGAAGGATTTGCAGGTGCGCATAATCTGGACTTCCTACAGACCTGTCCCGAAGATTACGAAAGCCGGGAATCCATCTCGGCACCCCGGCTGACCCTGATTTCATCACCTGAAAATCTCGGCTATGCTGGTGGCGTTAACCTTGGCCTCGACTATCTGATGAAATGCAAGGATGTCGGGTACCTTTGGATTCTAAACCCGGACAGTGTCGTGCAGCCGGATACAGCCGCGGCTTATGTGAGCGCATTCAGTGAATCGGCTGGCTTTGGCCTGATGACCGGCCGCACCTTATACTACGGCGAAGGTGGGATGATCCAGTCCGATGGCGGTTGGGTGAGCCTGTGGACCGGCGCATGCCGGAACCTSAATCAGGGAAAAATGCAAAAWGATRTCAATATGCCTGATATTGGCTCTGTGAATTTTCTGTCTGGCGCAAATTTCATTGCCACACGTGAATTCGTTGAACGGGTGGGCAATATGCGCGAAGATTATTTTCTTTATTATGAAGAAGTTGACTGGGCGATGCGACGCGGCGACATGGCMCTGGTTCTGTGCCCAGAAGCAATTGTTCTGCACCATGGGGGTACGTCGATTGGAAGCGGAACTGTACACCGAATACCGTCCGCGTTTTCGAACTATTTCAACTACCGTAATCGGATGGTTTTCATGCGGCGATTCCGACCTTGGGCGATACCGGTCTCATATATTTTTTCCGTACTGAAAATCGTTCAGTTGTTGCTAAAAGGCGCGCGAGCCGAAGCATTTGGTGCCTGGAAAGGGCTGAACATGATGCGTCCGCCTGCAGATGTTGAAAACAGGGTCGTAGAACATGCCCGCAGACATGCGTTCAAAACCCGGTTTCCGCGCTAGACCGTGARAAACGAAACTTTCGCCAACTGACTTTGGGTTGTCCAACCATTTTCCTGAAANGATCACAAGCTCATAGCTGGTTGACGAAACAAGTGTGCCTGCATTTCCTGTTATCATGACAAMCCCGCTTGAAGAGGAAGMCGCAAAACCGTAATCCAAACCGCCCAGTGCGCGTCTTTCCTTTATCTCACGCCAGTTTGMGATAGTTGTGCCGGCCGGAACCACGGCCCAAAAGATCGGTCTTTTGGGGATGTCAGTGATTACCGTTGCCGAAAATGATGACGTCGYGGGGGTGACTGACAGGCCGCTTAAAATGGGGGTAGGGCGCAGCGTGGGCATTTGGAAATCACTCGCCCGCGCACCCGGTGCTAAGGTGACAACCGCCCCCGGTCCTTTACCATCCAATGCCCCGCCCGTTGATGGAACAAACGCCGCCAGTGCATCAGCGTATGATGGCCGGTCCATTGTCATTGCCGCCCAATTTGGYARCGCTGCAACGACAGCCGCACTGYCCCAATTCTGCAATTCCACATTCCCGGATGTCAAAACGCTTGTTGGGGCTGATACCGTCCCGCCAAAACTGTTTCTCAGTGTGGTTCCGCCACCCAAATCAACATCGATGGAATTTCGTTGTACATTGCCAACCGTTCCMAAAAATCCGGGTTGTGGTAGGGCGCCGTTATAGTCGAAATTCAGACCAATGGTCGGTGTCGCGCGGTTGCCGAAAAAGCCATTTGAAATAGCGCCGTTTCCCTCGGCTGAGCCATCAAATCCCGGGCCGCCCGCGATGTAAAGGTTCGCCGACACAGAACCACGACAGTTGCCGCGCACAAAGAAGTTTGCCTCATAAATGTCGGTAGACTGACCTGTAGTTTGCTCTATCTGAATACTGTCCGAATGTGGGTTTCCGGCGTCCGTTGATAGCGAAAACGGGCGCGTGGCTATATTTGCAGCAATAATGACCGGATCAGCGCCGCGTATCTTGATTGCATCCGCGTAGTACTTGTCAAAATGGTTGCCGACCAGTTCACCCCATTCTTCGTACCAGAACAGAATATGCGCATAWCCACCGCCGCCCCGGAATGTATTATTGACGACGCGCATACCATGAACGCCGGAATTTTGGACATTAAAACAGTCGGCACCAKTATAGGCGATGCCAGAGTAATCACCGTTAGCATCCGGATCAGCATCACCGAAATGATTGTCTTCAAATATTGCCCTTTTTACCGGACCATAACTGTGGTCGCTTTTAATGGTGAAGGATCGAAACGACAGATTTTGCCAGGTAACTCTGCTCGGGTTGTCGAATGTGACATGGCCAAAATGGAACGAGGTTTTTTCCCACTCGGGATTTCCGTCGCCAACAATCACACAATTGGTGTCGGTTCGTCTGATCGCCTTGTGATACCAGGCAGAGGTATTTACGATCTCGGCGCCCCGGCGCACCACCATGGTTAWTCCGTMAAGATCGCCRATATTCACAACTGCRTTGTCAAATTCWGCCTGTGAGGCGACAGCCTTGGTGCTGCCGCTGACCTCTACCGGATACCCCCCTAGCAGAAATGTGCCTGCCGTAAGGTTGACTACATTGGGGGAAATGATGCCGCCAGATACCGAGAACTCCCCATAGTTTCCGTCCGTCGCGATGCCGCCGGTGTCATAAGGTGCCGGATTGCCGGTACCATTCCAAGTACCATATCGAGCCGTTTCAGCGGCAGGAGCGCTTGGTGTAGCGGATTTTGTAGTTGAGGCGATGCCAAAGCCCACTGCGTTTTGCGCACGCAGGGCCACCGCGTAGGGTTGTCCGTCGTTAAGTGAAGAAATACTGAATGTACCAGGTGCGGTTAATCCCGACGAAACCCAGGCCCCGCTGTCCAATTGGAATTCAGTTGCTGTGATCACTGTTCCACCCGATTGTGGCAGGGCAGAAATTGTGACATTTAAACTCCCCCCTAATACTGGGTCCACAACTGTCCAATCGTTGGTTGTAAATTGTCCCGGGACACTGGCGGTGGCGGTTGGTGTAGYAGTTTTGCCCARAGAGGCGGCGCTGGCCCCCACATCATTCACACARCGAAGTGCGACGGTGTAAGGCTGATCRTTTGTCAGWCCGGTWAKGTYAAYAGYTCCGACATCAGATARACCTGTTGCCASCCATGCYCCATTATCCAGTTGATATTCGATACCGGTTATCGGTGACCCRCCATCAGCAGGAAGGTTCAATATCGTTACTGAAATAGTCCCACCMRTWGCTTSGTTCGCAAGSACCCAGTCYGCCGGYTGAAACGGATCRGGCACATTCAAGGTTGCCTGAAGGGCTGCAATTACGTCAACCGATTGCACTGATCCGCCACTGTTTGTTGCTGATGTGCGAAACATTAACGTGCCTGGGGTTTCACCGACGCTGTCCCAAATCAGACCAGTCAGTTCCGCCGTTTTATCCACGCCATCCAGTGTGAAGTAATCAATGGTGATGGAAGCGTTCGGGCTGGCAACACCTTCGGACAGGGTGAATACTGTTCCAACCTGTGCGGCTGTCGGTGTGATGGTTGGTTGGGWGTCAAAGCTTGGTGTCGGATAGGTYACCCCGACGCTTGTGGTATTTAAACCGGTTGAGCCATTGTTATCGCTTGCAATGATCCGACAGGAAATTCCAACCTGATCGTCTGAATTCGCCAATAAGTAGGTGCTGGCACTGGCACCCGATATCGCCGCGCCATTTCGCAACCATTGATAGTTGTAGCTGATCACGCCATTCCCGGACCAACCCCCCGCCGAAACGCTAAGCAGCTGTCCGATCTCGCCAATTCCGACAATTGCCGGGGCGACTGTGTTTGTGGGGCCAATGTTTTGGCCGCTTGTCAGGGGCCGGCTAAAACCAGAMAAACTATTGGATATTCCAATTTCCATATAACGCTCCGGGGATGCGGAGCAGTGAGTTCATCCACCAAGCCCCTAGTCTCGTGAATGAATTGCCCGACAGGCCCGATTGGGACCTACCGGCAGCGCGCAGAAACTAGAGTTAAGTTGCTAACAACCTCCTGCCGTACAGAGCGCAATCTTAAGGATATTGGCGGGGCCTGYTCTTAACAGCTTAACAAGGYCGCGACTGCCTATTCGCGGTTCCAGGCTCCGGAAAGGGCGTGACCGTTGCCGCGAACCAATACAGCAACCATTTTGCGAAACCGGTAAAGCCGAATTCGGGTCAAACATGCGAATGCCAGCCGACGCTGCTTTACGCCTGTTACTCGGTCGGAATTCAGAACTTTCGGAATTTCACCAAGCGGCGACAACCCGACAGCTATCGCACGGGAAACCCATTTAATTCGATCCTTATACGATCCAACATTACTAAATTCATGGGCAATATGGCGATCCCACTTTTGCTGCATTTCCAGAAAGTTTTGCCGGGCCGGGTGGTAGACAATCATGTCGGCCACGTAATGAGTGGTGATACCCAGACCTTTGGCCCGCAAGCCCCAGTCGCGGTCTTCTGCCAGTTCAATGCCGGCAAACGGACCTACATTTATATAAGCTGCCGGGCGCATCGCMAGATTGCCKGTCCCCGAATAGCCAGACGCAATATATTCGCGGTTGCGAAAACCATAAATTCGCTCATAACATTCMAGCGATGTTGGTTGGCTTTCATCGACGAACGGAACCTGAACGTCGCCGCCTATCACATTGATATYGCCATYTTTAAATGCNGNTYMAWNNNNGCCGAAAGCCAGCCGGGGTTTGCCCGGCAATCTGCATCAATAAAGGCCAGTATTTCACCCTTGGCATGYWWSRYCSYSGYRYYWSKGGCAGGGCCGGGGCCGGGGGTTGGTTCTTGAACCAGCTTGGTACCAGGCCATTGGGCGCAGATTTCTTCGGGCATCGTGTCGGAACCGTTATCAACAACGGTGACTTCAGTCTCACCGCGGTAACCGGTTTGGTCATAGATCGCCGCCAGCCCACGGCGAAGGTGCTCGGGCTGGTTCAGATGAGGGATGATTACAGAAATCAGCACTGCGGTTTATTCAATTCTCTGGGTTATTCAATACTATACCGACCACGTAAAAATTCAAACCTGTCGCGTAAGGAAGAGGTACAAGAATTTTAATCTCTGCCAATCCCGCACAATACGCTTTGGCTGTAGCAAAGTACGATATAACCATTCCATTCCAATCCTCTGCATCCAGACGGGTGCCCGTTTCACACGGCCGGTGAATACATCATAGGTTCCGCCGACCCCCATAAAAAACGTGTGCGGGCAGACCTTGCTCGCCTTAGAAATGAACGTTTCCTGACGGGGVGAGCCCATAGCAACGCTAACAATATCGGGTTGAATCGACGCAATTTCACTAATCACGGCATCTTCATCTTCAAAATACCCGTTGCGACGATGTAAATTGGTTAATCCAAAATCTGCCCTCAGTTTTTCCGCTGTAGCTTTGTTCACGTCTTCCGACGCGCCCAAAAGGTAAACCTTGCGGTCCCCTGCGGCGCGCATCAGTTCTTCCCACAGTTCAACACCGGGAATGCGTTTACTAAGAATTTGACGTCGTCGCAGCAACCAGACCACTGGTGCGCCATCGGGATAGAAAAATGCGATYTGTTTAAGCTGTTCGAACTTTTCCGGTTCGCCCCGACTGGCCACAATTTTTTCTGCGTTCAGGGCAATCGCGATGTTGGGGCGGTTTGAAGTGCTTAATATCCAACGCGCGGCACTTGGCACGTCGTCAAACCCGTATACCGGGAATCCRTCTATTAARACTGGAGACATCGGAAAGCCTGTGTTGGCATTCATTAATTTTACCAKTCCGGTTCACAGGTGACCGCCCAAAACACAGCCATCACCTTTGTTAATCCTGCCCGGTGGAATCTGAATCCCACTGGAAACTCATACATTTCGCTTCGCAAACAAGCACATTTAGAACCTTAATGCATTATATTGATTGTAGATTCGCGGATTTTGGCCCATTTGCTTTACGCTTTTAGCATTTCTCCCGGAATGTCGCCAATTTGACAACATTCGCTGAATATCTGGGGCCATTGCCAGTGGATTGTCCTACAAGACAGCAAGATTTAATACGGGGTGCGGGCCGCGCAAGTAACGAACCTAACCGGCCAACGGTTTGGAGCAGGAACAGTAAATGTCGGATAAGAAAATACTTGTGACCTTTGGCACCCGTCCCGAGGCGATCAAAATGGCACCAGTTGTCAAAGCATTGGCCAAAGCTGATGGAATTGACCTGAAGGTCTGCATTACCGCGCAGCACCGTGAAATGCTGGATCAGGTACTGGGCCTGTTTGACATTGTGCCGGACTTTGATCTGGACCTGATGAAACCCGGCCAGACATTGACCGAGTTAACCGGCAGAATTTTGGAAGGGATGCAGGGTGTTTTTCAAACCTGGCGTCCGGATTGGGTGTTGGTGCATGGCGATACGACGACAACAATGGCCACCAGTCTGGCGGCATATTATGAACAGGTCGCCGTCGGTCATGTGGAGGCAGGCCTGCGCACCGGAAATATATATTCACCGTTTCCTGAAGAAATGAACCGCAAGATCGCCAGCGCCATATGTTCCTGTCATTTCGCCCCGACCGAAACTGCGCGTGACAATCTGCTGCGCGAAGGCATTGATCCGGGCGCGATACATGTCACGGGCAATACGGTGATCGACGCATTGCTGGATGTATCCGAACGGCTGCGAACTGACGCGACCCTGAAAACGAAATTCGACAGGCAGTTTGATTTTCTTGACCCGGATCGTCGGTTAATACTGGTTACAGGCCACCGCCGTGAAAATTTTGGTGACGGATTTGAAAACATTTGTCGCGCCATTCGTGATCTGAGTACGCGCGACGACGTTCAGGTCGTTTACCCCGTGCATCTTAACCCAAATGTGCAAGATCCGGTCAATCGTATCCTAAGCGATAGTAAAAATGTTCACCTGATCGACCCGCTGGATTATCTGCCGTTTGTATACCTAATGGATCGCGCCGATATTCTACTGACAGATTCAGGCGGCATTCAGGAAGAAGCGCCGTCCCTCGGCAAACCGGTTCTGGTGATGCGCGACACGACTGAGCGCCCGGAAGCGGTTGCAGCGGGAACGGTCAGGCTGGTAGGGACGGATGAAGAAACTATCAAGACGCAGGTTGGGCTTTTGCTGGATGACCAAGCCGAAATTGAGAAAATGAGCCGCGCCCATAACCCCTATGGGGACGGTAAAGCGGCAAGTAAAATAGTAACGATTCTTCGAGGATAGACATGAAATCTGAGTTTAAAACCGTCTCTGTAATTGGGCTGGGTTATATTGGCCTGCCAACCGCGGCGATGCTGGCGTCACGCAAAGTCAACGTCATTGGCGTGGACGTGAATGAAAATGCGGTTCAGGCTGTTAACCGTGGTGAAATCCTGATCACCGAACCTGATCTGGATATGGTCGTTTCGGCAGCGGTAAATCAGGGCTATCTGCGCGCAACCACGACCCCTGAAAAGGCTGATGCGTTTATCGTGGCAGTTCCAACCCCCTTTTGTGACGGGCATAAACCGGACCTTAGTTATGTAGAATCCGCCGCCCGTTCTATCGCGAAAGTGCTTGAAAAGGGCAACCTGATCATTCTGGAATCAACCTCGCCAGTTACAACCACCGATCAAATGGCCGGGTGGCTGGCTGAAGAACGCCCGGACCTTACCTTCCCCCATCAGGCTGGCGAAGATTGCGACGTCTGCCTTGCCTATTGTCCGGAACGGGTTCTGCCGGGCCGCATCATGCAGGAACTGATCCGCAACGACCGGGTAGTTGGCGGTATGACGCCGCATTGTTCGCGCCGGGCAATTGATCTGTACAAGATTTTCGTTGATGGGGCCTGCATTGAAACGTCTTCACGGGTCGCCGAGATGTGCAAGTTGGTTGAAAATTCTTTTCGTGATGTGAATATCGCCTTTGCCAACGAACTGTCGATGATCTGTGATGAGCTTTCGATAGATGTCTGGGAAACAATAGCTCTGGCCAACCGTCACCCGCGGGTTAATATTCTGCAACCCGGCCCGGGTGTTGGAGGGCATTGTATTGCGGTTGATCCGTGGTTTATCGTCAGCCAATCGCCTGAACAGGCGAAACTTATTCGCACAGCGCGTGAAGTGAACGACAGCAAGCCTGAATGGGTGCTGGGGCAGGTGGTTCAGGCAATTGCTAAAGTTCGTCAGCAAAAGGATGGCCCGGTTAAGGTCGCTTGTTTCGGACTCGCCTTTAAACCTGACATCGATGATCTGCGCGAAAGCCCGGCTTTGCAAATCGCGAAAACCTTATCAATGCTGGATGGGGTTGAGATGACAGCCGTTGAGCCGTTCATTTCAGAACTGCCAGAGTCATTTTCGGGGAAATGTACACTGGGCAAAACAAGTGTTGCGCAAAAGTCCGCAGATATTGCGCTTTTGTTGGTGGATCACACCGAATTCCGGTCTCTTAAACGCAAGGACTTCCCGGGAATAGTTATTGATACCAAAGGTATCTGGGACTGATAACCAAAATACGTAAAAATAAAACCCGGCAGCGCTATAGCACAGCCGGGTTTTTTAGGGCTACAGACTTAGACCAGTTCCAACAATGTGTTGTCAGTGGCTTCGCCTTCATCCGGCGCGGTTGTGTCCGTTGGCGTGTCGCCGGTTTCAAACATTAGTACGAGATCTTGCAAAGTAGGTGTCTGCTGACCATTCGTCGAATTCGTGGTTGTATCCTTACCCGCCCCTTTGCCAGTGAACTTGTCCAGCAAAGTTTCGACGGATTTGTCGTATATTTCTTTATTTGAGTTGCCTTGCGACTTTCCGTTGCCATTGCCGCCGGTACCATCACCATCAGGTGTCGTTGTATCAGTGCTGCCAGAGGTACCAGTATCGCTGCCTGTAGTGTCAGCTTGCGTACCTGTAGTGTCAGCTTGCGTACCTGTAGTGTCAGCTTGCGTACCTGTAGTGTCAGCTTGCGTACCTGTAGTGTCAGTTTGCGTACCTGTAGTGTCAGYYTGCGTGCCGGTGGTTGTATCCGTCGTTGTATCAGTTGTCGTTGTGTCTGTGCCGCTGGTATCAGTGCTGCCGGATGTCGTTCCTGTTCCGCTGCTTGTAGAACCAGAACCGCCGCCTGTTGTACCTGCGCYCCAGTTTAGATTTGCWATAAAGTTGTCAACATACWGRCCGGWGGCTGGATCGTTGTAATCCAACAGTTGATTGTTGTTGCTATAGTCACGCACRCCATTGACATCGACTCTGCCAGAGATATTTCCATATACCTGCGCATTTGGCGAATTTGCGGCCATGATCCAGGGCTGAGCCTGCGCCCAAGCCGACGTGGGATCAGTTTTGGTGAAACTCATGTCATTAAACAAAACCGCATTGTTATAGATTTCAAGGTTCTGCGTCTGACCGACGAAAATGCCATGCCACATAGAGGTATGAACAACATTGTCATAAACCTGAATGTTCTGGAAAAATTGACCAGATGGCCCGCCATTCCCCAGTTCATTGTTGCCAATGAATATCCCCTGGTAAGATGCCAGGTTTCCTGTGTCGATGATGTTGTTACTGATATCAATATTGGAGGTCACAGTCTTCGCGTYAGTCCCCCAGATCATGATATAATCTGAGTGGTTGATCGTTTGTACGGAGCCCCAGAAATCGTGCATATTGTTATTGGTTATTGTAACATTCTTCAGGCCACCACCGGCAAACCCATCATATTGGAAGCCTGAAATGTCRTTGTTGCTGTAGTCCAGCCCGTTAACCTCAAGAAAGGTGGTTCCCGCRCCGTAATTKGAAAGGATGTTATTGTTGAACRCGATGTCACTGGAATCCCGGATCAAAGMTGCCGAGGCACCCTTTGTAACTGACGCGCTTCCATCCAAATATCCGTTAGCATTGCTGGTCATGGTATTGCCAACAAACTCRATGTTGTCGCTGCCAGAAATCCTCAGATCGTGAACCGTAGAACCAGTGCCGGTACTGTCTACTTTCAAATCTGTCATCGCGATATACGATGAATTGATAAGGTAGATATTCTGAACCAGGGGCGGACTGGTTGGATCGAGCGCTTTGATCAGAATTGGGTTGTTAACGTCCCCAACACCGTTTCCAAAAATATCAAACGGACCACCATTTGCATCGAGCAAAATCGTCCCGCCACCAGAACCCGTGAGGTTTGCAAGCGCGGCGTTTAACTCTGCTGTTGTGGTCACCGTTATGGTGGCGTTCGCATACCCGGAGTATGCGGTATAGAGAGTGTTTGCGGGCATTTGCGTTCCTGTGTCAATTCCTGAAAACCCTAAAAAACTGACACGTTTGCGCTTGGACCCCACGACCGGAGCGCTGGCAGCTATTCCCCAAGGATTTCTTCCGTCGAGGGCAATAATAGCTGGGCAAATTTGGCAGAAGTTTGTCGAAAATTAGTGCTTCGTTTGTCTGCGCAAAAAATCGCCAATGGTATTTACTATTTATATCAAGGNCTKAKYTNNRGWTTCANWAMGTTNARYCNRGCGNRAWCANANTSATNGSTTNNSTGGSCNAYRSTGKTGMYMKYCNTGRCTRMRAGATNCAYTTAGATTCGGGCAAACGCGGTTCCGTTGTTCCGGCGGGTTCCCGCCACAGATTCAACCCAGGTCGGGCGACATATCGCCCAAGTGAATTTGTAGCAGGCGAGATTCTGCCATCATGCCGGGGAAGTAGCGCGTTTCCCCGCTAGATAACTGGGTTTTCACGATCTGACGCGACTAGCTGTTGGGTCGTACATGGGTTTCAGGGAAGCATCAGCTCTAAATAGGGTTCCTGCTATTTCAATCTCATACTTTGATTTGAGCAGGTCTGCGGGCTTCTCTTCTTTGCAGGGCACATAACCCATCCCGATTGCCCCCCCCAAAGTGTGTCCGTAGTTACCGGAACTCAGATAACCGACAATTTCACCATCCCGCAGAATTGGCTCATGGTGATACAGCAGGGGTTCCGGGTCATTCAACTTGAACTGTACCATTCGGGCGTTCAGCCCGGCCTCTCGTTTCGCCAGCACCGCATCACGCCCGATAAAACTGGCCTTGTCAGTTTTCACAGCAAACCCCAGCCCGGCCTCCAGCACATGGTCTTCGCAGGAAATGTCATGGCCAAAATGCCGGAACCCTTTTTCGATCCGGCAGCTGTCCATCATGTGCATCCCGCACAGCTTTAGCCCCACGTCCTGCCCGGCCTCAATCAGGGTTTCAAACACATGGGCAGCCATGTCTGTGGGCATGTAAATTTCCCACCCCAGCTCACCCACATAGGTCACCCGGTGAACCCGAGCCAGTGCCATGCCAATTTCAATGTCTTGCGTGGTGCCGAACGGGTTTACGTCGTTGGAAAATTCGTTCGGTGATACCAGCTTTAGCAACTTCCTCGAATTTGGCCCCATCACCGCCATCACCCCTTCACCGCTGGTTACATCGGTAATGACCACCCGGTGGTCGCCAAGGTGGCGCCGCAGCCATGTCTGATCTGCCAGCCTTGTCGTAGACGGGGTGACGATCAGATAGACGGTTTCGGACAGGCGGGTGACGGTCACGTCCGCCTCGATCCCGCCGCGGGTGTTCAGAAACTGCGTATAGACGATCTTGCCCAATGGCACCGACATGTCGCCGCCGCACACATAGTTCAGGAAATTCTCGGCATCCGGTCCTTCGACATGGATTTTCCCGAAACTGGTCATGTCATACATGCCGACGTTTTCGCGCACCGCCCGGTGTTCACGGGCCGAGTTTTCGAACCAGTTCTGGCGCTTCCAGCTATACTGGTATTCGCGTTCCTGACCATCATCGGCGAACCAGTTGGCCCGTTCCCAGCCTGCGGTTTCCCCAAACACCCCGCCCTGCGCCTTTAAGTGTTCGTGGAACGGCCCGCGCCTGACACCCCGCGCTGTGGCTTTCTGGCGATACGGGAAGTGATCGGCGTAGAGCAACCCAAGCGTTTCTTTCGAGCGTTCAAACAGATACCTTTTATTGCCCTGAAACGGCTGCATCCGCGAGATATCAAC